>NZ_PIBN01000049.1:0-996 GCF_002806655.1 Klebsiella sp. K-Nf6
CAAGCACCACCGTGCTTTGCACCATGACCCTGCCGCTTTTGAGCGTGAATACGGCCCCCAGCCTGTATTGATTATTAAATTGCTGGACCGGGCATACGCGCTCTGCGTTCTGGCGTAGTAAGGAGAAGAACAGAATGACACCACGTCAACGCCGTCTGCACCGTGCAGGATTAGAAACAGTGGCCGCCGCCCCGCGCAAAAGCTGGCTGGGCCGATTCACTCCCCTTAATGGCATTCAGTCCGCCTGGATAAAATCTCTGCTTACTGTATGGGGGGAAGGAATGAGAGGAGGTGCAGCCCCGCGTAAACCATCAGGACATTCATGCTGGCGAGGCATGAAGGGTGATCACTGGTCAGATAAAGCATTAGAACGCTTTACGGCAGCAATTGAGCAGGCAAGAAGTGAAGGGTATCGCGGGCGGCAGGCATTAAGCAGGGCGCATGCCATTTTGTGGCCTAAGCCTGCAACGGTCGCCATTGACACTGCGATCACTGAGGATGATGTTGAATTTGTTGAACGATGTGTACTGGCGATATTTGAAACGGGTGATCCGGTTTATCTCGTTGGCGTTAACTATTACACCACCCGTAAAAAAATCTCAGACATAACACGGGAAATACAGCTGGTGGCGCCATGGTTAACAGACAGTGAGGCCCGGAAAAGAGTGCGCTGGTGCCTAGAAATATTCAGAGCTAAAGCTTTCCTGGCTGTTCATAAGGCGATTCACGCGGATTGACAAAAAGTGCTATTTCCCTTTTTTGGTATTGAAAATGGGCCAGAAAGTTAGATAATCCACTCATGCTTGGCAGAGCTGCGCCACTCGGCAGCGGCATAAAGCGACAATCTGAATATAACGAAGACCCCGCCCGTGCGGGGTTTTTGCTTTCCGGCGATACGACAGGGGTATTCGCGAGATGCATTGCATCAGTACCCCTGTCATATCGTCGTATATCGCATAATTGATTTGCTTCGCCTCACCGTGGCGTAGAGGTGTT
>NZ_PIBN01000050.1:0-887 GCF_002806655.1 Klebsiella sp. K-Nf6
GCCATTTTTCATATTCAGCCTGCATCAGTTCCGGGGTGTAGCGCCCCAGCAGGTCTCGGGCCAGCTCCAGCACACCGCGCTGTGAAAACAGACCGTTATCCCGCAACTCCGCATAGCGGGCATTCATTTCCGCCTGGAAGGTGGTACGGACTTTCTTCCAGAAGGTGCGGTTGACCTGCATGGCGAGACCGTTATCAAACAGATTCAGGTCTGGCGGATAGGCAATCGACGTCCCGGCGTAATGCAGACCAAAGGTGGTATCCAGGTCATAGGGCATGAAAAACCATTTCGTGCCGTCCCAGGTGATAAACGTGGTGTTCTTCTGCACGCAGTCCGGGGCGCAGATAAAGCTGAGGAAGACGTAGAAATCCACCACGTTGTTTTTATCCAGATGCGTACCGGCAGCGGTGGTAAACGCGTCCTGCGCGGACTGCGCGAAGTCCCGCCAGCGGTCGAGGCAGGCAGCCGTTTCCGCCGTGGGTTTCGAAGGTGAGTCCATCACCCAGGTGCCGTTATCCGTGAGCGCCGGGATGTTAATCGCCCCGTCCCAGATAATCATGATTTGCTCCGGGCTGTTTTTGGCGATGTTGTAATCCTTGCGCGACGAGTTGTAGAGAAAATCCCCTATCCCGTAAAACTCACCGTTGATATACAGCACGCAGGCGTACCCCTTCGGGCAGCCGATGGCACCCGTATCAATGGCGCTGGCCCCCAGCTTCCCCACGTAGCTGTTATCAATATCCCGGCGCGGCCAGCCGCTGCGGGTCGCCATCACCTTCTGCCACAGGTTGTAGCAGAGCACATTGCGCAGGTGGGTCGAGTCAATCCAGTTCGCCTTGAAAATCCATTTGTCCTTCGGCACCACATCGCCGATTTTCAGGCTGACG
>NZ_PIBN01000051.1:0-875 GCF_002806655.1 Klebsiella sp. K-Nf6
CCTCCGTCTTTTATCCACCAGCGAATCGCTTCACATGCGCCTTTACGATCACCGGCGTTAATCCGCTGATAGAACGTAGACGGGAAGCATTTTCCGGGCCCGATGTTGTATGGGCAGAACGAGGCAATGCCTACTTTTTGTGGCGGGGTCAAAGGGACATGGATATTCCGATCCACCCATGCCAGCGCTTTGTCGCGCTCTATCGCGTTTACCTGATCGCATTTGGCCTGAGTCAGTTTCATACCCTGAGTGACGGGTTTACCATCTATACGCGTGGCCCCGCGGCAAATTGTCCAGATCCCCTTACTGCCATCGCGATACGCTGTAAGGCTGTTTCCTTCTTTCTCATCAAGGAACTGATCCATCAATGTAGGAGCTGATACACCAGCAGCAATGAGGGCCAGCATTGCTGCACTAAGTTTCGCTCTGTTTCCCATCACCACTCCGTGCCGCTTTGCGCCGGTCATCTTTAATTTTGAAATACAGATTCGTCAGGTACGTAAGCAGACCAAAAAAAAGGCTGCCAAGCACGCCAATGGCTGCCCATTGTGATGGACTGACTTTATCTAGCACCTGAAGCATCCAGAACCCGGCGTTTCCAGCTGATGCGCCATAGGCAATGCCGGTTGTTAGTTTGTCCATGCGATACATACTCTCACCTCGCTGTGTGCGGGTGCTGTGCGTGTGTTTGATAGGAACAGGCCCATCGGGCTGATTTAACAACAAGCCGTATCGATGATGATTCCCGTGAGCCTGAAATGAAAAAGGCCGCCAGTACGGCGACCTTTGATTAGGAGATATAGAGATTAGTGGACGACAATTTCCATCTTTTGCCCCAACGCTGATAGCGCTTTTTGGATCGTATCGATTTTGGT
>NZ_PIBN01000052.1:0-734 GCF_002806655.1 Klebsiella sp. K-Nf6
CACGTTGAATATGACACCCCGACTCGCCACTACGCGCACGTAGACTGCCCGGGCCACGCCGACTATGTTAAAAACATGATCACCGGTGCTGCGCAGATGGACGGCGCGATCCTGGTTGTTGCTGCGACTGACGGCCCGATGCCGCAGACTCGTGAGCACATCCTGCTGGGTCGTCAGGTAGGCGTTCCGTACATCATCGTGTTCCTGAACAAATGCGACATGGTTGATGACGAAGAGCTGCTGGAACTGGTTGAGATGGAAGTTCGTGAACTGCTGTCTCAGTACGATTTCCCGGGCGACGACACCCCGATCGTTCGTGGTTCTGCTCTGAAAGCGCTGGAAGGCGACGCAGAGTGGGAAGCGAAAATCATCGAACTGGCTGGCCACCTGGATACCTATATCCCGGAACCAGAGCGTGCGATTGACAAGCCGTTCCTGCTGCCGATCGAAGACGTATTCTCCATCTCCGGTCGTGGTACCGTTGTTACCGGTCGTGTAGAGCGCGGTATCGTTAAAGTCGGTGAAGAAGTTGAAATCGTTGGTATCAAAGAAACCGCGAAAACCACCTGTACTGGCGTTGAAATGTTCCGCAAACTGCTGGACGAAGGCCGTGCTGGTGAGAACGTTGGTGTTCTGCTGCGTGGTATCAAACGTGAAGAAATCGAACGTGGTCAGGTACTGGCTAAGCCGGGCAGCATCAAGCCGCACACCAAGTTCGAATCTGAAGTGTACAT
>NZ_PIBN01000053.1:0-656 GCF_002806655.1 Klebsiella sp. K-Nf6
ATGACTGACAATGCCGTCCTCCTGGGCGAAGGCTTCACCCTGATGTTTCTCGGCATGGGCTTTGTGCTGGTGTTCCTGCTGCTGCTCATCTTTGCCATTCAGGGAATGTCCCTCGCCGTTAACCGTCTGTTTCCCGAGCCGCCTGCCGCCCCCAAGCCGGCGCCGGCCGCCGTCGCGCCCGCTGACGACTTCGCCCGCTTAAAGCCGGCGATTGTCGCCGCCATTCACCACCATCGCCGCCTTAATTCTTAATTCACGGAGGAATTTATGACCGTTGCCATTACCGATGTCGTCCTGCGCGACGCCCACCAGTCCCTGTTCGCCACCCGTCTGCGTCTCGACGATATGCTGCCCGTTGCGGCTCAGCTGGATGACGTCGGCTACCGCTCCCTTGAGTGCTGGGGCGGCGCCACCTTTGACGCCTGCATCCGCTTTCTCGGCGAGGACCCGTGGGTCCGCCTGCGTGAGCTGAAAAAGGCGATGCCGAAGACCCCGCTGCAGATGCTGCTCCGCGGCCAGAACCTGCTCGGCTACCGCCACTACGCCGATGACGTGGTGGAACGCTTCGTCGAGCGCGCCGTCAAAAACGGCATGGACGTCTTCCGCGTCTTCGATGCCATGAACGACCCGCGCAACATGCAGGCCGCCCTGCAGGC
>NZ_PIBN01000054.1:0-616 GCF_002806655.1 Klebsiella sp. K-Nf6
ATCGTCGTATATCGCATAATTGATTTGCTTCGCCTCACCGTGGCGTAGAGGTGTTGGGCAATAGCTCCCACTGTTATTTTTATAAACAAAAATGTTTATTCTTTGCTTGATGCTATAAACAAAAATGTTTATACTTGTCTCAAGTTAAACAGACAAGAGGAGGAAGTGAAGCAAAGCGAGTTGAGGCGTTGGCTTGCAGCTCAAGGGGCAGAATTTAAAGATGGTACTAACCACTTGAAAATCAATCTCAACGGCAAGCAAACGGTAATGCCGAGACATCCGGGGAAGGAAATACCGGAACCGCTGAGGAAGGCAATTCTTAAGCAACTCGGTATCAAATAAAATCCAGCCCCTCGGGGCTGGTACTCGCGGAGGTTCACTTAATCAATATGCGATACCCGGTAATTTTTGAGCATGACGAAACCGGCTGGGCGGTATTCTTTCCGGATATCCCAGAGGCAATCACGGGAGGAGAGACCAGGGAGGAAGCGTTAGAAATGGCGCAAGATGCCCTGGTGACGGCGTTTGATTTTTACTTTGACGACCGCCGGGAGATTCCCGCTCCATCAGCAGAAGGTGATGCGTTTGTTGAGGTTCCGGCCAGCGTGGCAGCTAA
>NZ_PIBN01000055.1:0-562 GCF_002806655.1 Klebsiella sp. K-Nf6
GCTGCCGGGCCTGTTTGTTTGACGGACCATAAATGCCGCCCTCCACCCGGTCTTCACGCGCCAGCAGGTAAACCTCATCTTCCCATTTCGTCTGTTCGTTAATTGCACTCATGTTATTCTCCTGCGTAAACGCCACGGCCATCGTGAAAAGTGCGACCGTCATAGCGATGTGAGTCTTCCCCGCGCTGATTTTCGGTATAGGTGACCGACCCGGAATGGAACCCGCCGCCGTCATAACGGGCAGCCTCATCCGGCGTATATTCCGGCGGATACACGCTGATAACCTCCCCGCCGCACGAGGCCGCGCCGGTATACACCGGACCGGTGGTCCCCGCTGACAGTGACAGGCGGGCAATATGGCGGCTGACCGGTCGCGCATCGCCAATAATCCGCTCCAGCTCCTTAATCATCGTTTCGGTAATACCGATATCCTTCAGGTCAATCTCAAGGCGGAATGTCCCGGCGGGGTCGGCCACCTCCCACCACTCCTGTAACGTCATGCTGTAGCCGAGGTTTTCAATCACCCGGCGAACCGCCGCCACCGTCCCCTTACGTTGGTGGA
>NZ_PIBN01000056.1:0-493 GCF_002806655.1 Klebsiella sp. K-Nf6
GGTCAGGAAGTGCGTAAAGAGGTATCGTGAAATCCTGCCGGTTCAGCGATCATCGCTGGCGCGAAATTGTATCCGCTCCACCTGCAGCAGGAGAGCAGAATGATGTAGCTTTAGCAAATGGCTCCTTCTTCTGCTCCTGGAATACAGGCAGTAAGATTTAATGGCTACGTCAGAAATTGCAATATTATGCCGCTACTGTAGCTGTTCTCTGGCAAATTGACTGCCTGACAATGATATAAACGGTTTTATATCTATTTCAGAGAATTTTTAAAGTAAATATAGAAAACCCTCAAAGAACGTGATTAATATTAATGCAGGGAATATTACTCTTCAAAGAGTTGATTGTTTGATGAAAGTCACATTTGCATACAGAGGTTTTCATCAATAGACAGATGACATTACTATTTTGCGCAAAGGGTTTGCCATGCCTGAAAACACGATCACCCCCTCTGATCTAAAAACTATTCTTCATTCTAAACGCGCTAATATTTAT
>NZ_PIBN01000057.1:0-469 GCF_002806655.1 Klebsiella sp. K-Nf6
CGACGGCAGAACAGATTGCGGACCAGGCGGGTCGTACCGCGATGGCTGCATACGGAACCGGCAGTGACCTGCAGCGGGGTATCCAGGCAGCGACTGCAGCGCTGCAGGGACTGGCGGGCGGTGATATCGCCGGGGCGCTGGCAGGGGCATCGGCGCCGGAGCTGGCGAATCTTATCGGTCACGGTTCAGGGCTGAGTGACGGTGCCGCGGTGGTGGCGCACGCCATCCTGGGCGGTGCGGTGGCGGCGCTGCAGGGCAACAGTGCGGCGGCGGGCGCAGCGGGCGCGGCAGCAGGTGAACTGGCCGCGAAGGCAATAGCGGGCATGCTGTACCCGGATGTGACGGATTTGTCCACACTGACGGAAGCACAGAAGCAGACGGTCAGTACGCTGGCCACTATTTCAGCGGGAATGGCAGGCGGTCTGGCCGGGGACAGTACGGCGTCAGCCGTGGCGGGCGCGCAGGGCGG
>NZ_PIBN01000058.1:0-444 GCF_002806655.1 Klebsiella sp. K-Nf6
TCCTGACCGGCGAGCGCTACAAAACCATTGCGAAGGAGACCGCCGGTATCCTGAAAGGCGAATACGGCCACACCCCGGCGCCGGTGAACGCCGCCCTGCAGGCGCGGGTGCTCGACGGCGCTGAAGCCATCACCTGCCGCCCGGCGGACCTGCTGAAGCCGGAGCTGGCTGAACTGGAAGCCGACGTCAAACGCCAGGCGCAGGAGAAGGGTATCACGCTTGCCGAAAACGCCATCGACGACGTGCTCACCGTGGCCCTGTTCCCGCAACCTGGCCTGAAGTTCCTCGAAAACCGCCACAACCCGGCAGCCTTTGAGCCGGTGCCGCAGGTGGAAGAAGCAAAACCGGCCGCGCCGGCAAAAGCCGCCGCCTCCGGCGTCTACACCGTGGAAGTGGAAGGCAAAGCCTTTGTGGTCAAAGTCAGCGACGGCGGCGACGTCAGCC
>NZ_PIBN01000005.1:0-336483 GCF_002806655.1 Klebsiella sp. K-Nf6
GCGTTGAGCTAACCGGTACTAATGAACCGTGAGGCTTAACCTTACAACGCCGAAGATGTTTTGGCGATTTGAGAGAATTTTCAGCTCTGATACAGATTAATCGATGCGTCCGGGTGACGTGTTGATAAAACAGAATTTGCCTGGCGGCACTAGCGCGGTGGTCCCACCTGACCCCATGCCGAACTCAGAAGTGAAACGCCGTAGCGCCGATGGTAGTGTGGGGTCTCCCCATGTGAGAGTAGGGAACTGCCAGGCATCAAATAAAGCAGAAAGCTCAGTCGAAAGACTGAGCTTTCTGTTTTGCGTTAAAAAAGAACCCCGTGCCGAAAGGTGCGGGGTTTTTTGCTGTGTGGGTATATCTCTCCGGTGGCGCTGCGCTGACCGGGGCTACAAACCGGGGCCGACTGGTAGCCCGGATAAGGTGCGCAGCACCGCCTCCGGGGAAGCCCCTGTCTAAGAGTCAGCAGTTGCGACGTCAATCTTCGTCTGCTTCAGCCTGCGGCTCATGTATCAAATTCAATAATGGATACGGTTGCCCCAGATCGTCCGTCTCAGAACGTCCTGTCACGTTAAAACCCATCCTCTGATAAAACCCGACCGCTTGTTCATTCTGCTCATTCACATTCGTCGTCAACTTCGGCGTTAACGACAGCGCATGCTCAATCAGCAATTTCCCCACGCCACAGCCGCGGACATCCGGATCGACGAACAGCGCGTCCATATGCTCTCCGGTAAGCAGCATAAAGGCGATCGGCTCGTCCTGGGCGTTAACCGCTACCCACAGCGGAGCCTCCGGTAAAAATGCGCGTACCATCTCCTCCAGCTCCTTTCGATACGCTTTTGACAGAAAATCGTGCGTGGCGTCGACCGACCGACACCATATCGCAATCAGTTTATCCCCTTCATCAGGCCGGGAACGGCGGATGCTAATAACCATATTTTCTCCTTTTCTTCATTCTTATATTCTAACTCAACGCGCGCCGTGAAATTTTCTCACCGTGAACATGCAGACTCGACATTCACCCGATTCCTGGTTATCTTCAGCTATCTGGATGTCTAAACGTTTATACGTATGCTATGAGGTAATACAGTTATGCCAATTCGGGTGCAGGACGAGCTACCAGCCGTCAATTTCTTGCGCAATGAAAACGTCTTTGTGATGACGGCAACGCGTGCAACGACTCAGGAAATTCGCCCCCTGAAGGTGTTAATCCTCAACCTGATGCCGAAGAAAATCGAGACGGAAAATCAGTTCCTGCGTCTGCTGTCGAACTCTCCGCTGCAGGTGGACATCCAGTTGTTGCGTATTGATGCGCGTGAGTCGCGTAATACGCCGACGGAGCATCTGAATAACTTTTACTGCAATTTCGATGAGATCTGCGATCAGAACTTTGATGGCCTGATTGTCACCGGAGCCCCCTTAGGCCTGGTTGAGTTTAACGATGTTGCTTACTGGCCACAGATCAAACAGGTGCTGGAGTGGGCGAAGGATCACGTCACCTCCACGCTGTTCGTCTGTTGGGCGGTTCAGGCCGCGCTGAATATTCTGTACGGCATTCCCAAGCAGACCCGCGCCGAAAAGATTTCCGGCGTCTATGAACACCATATTCTGCATCCACACGCCTTACTGACCCGCGGCTTCGACGACTCTTTCCTGGCCCCGCACTCACGCTATGCTGATTTTCCGGCGGGGCTTATCCGCGACTACACCGATCTCGAGATCCTCGCGGAGACGGAAGAGGGCGATGCGTATTTGTTTGCCAGCAAAGATAAGCGTATAGCCTTTGTCACCGGCCATCCGGAGTACGATGCCAATACCCTGGCAAGCGAATATTTCCGCGACGTGGAAGCCGGTTTGGATCCAGAGGTGCCTTACAACTATTTTCCGCAAAACGACCCGCAGAACAAACCGCGCGCCACCTGGCGGAGCCACGGCAATCTGCTGTTCGCTAACTGGCTTAACTATTATGTCTACCAGATTACACCATACGATCTGCGACATATGAATCCTACGTTAGAGTAATACTCTACACGAAACGATCCTAAAGCGTTTCAGCACTTTGCCTCTGGCACCTTCGGGTGCCTTTTTTATTTCCGAAATTCACTTCACGGCTAATGATAACTTTAATTCTATTGTTATCAACATGTTAATTGTATTTTAAAATTAAAATGGAAATTGTTTTTGATTTTGAAAATTAATTGAGTAGTCTTAATTGTGCTGAGCGAAAACTACACAACGATCTTTCGCTCGCTTCCAGCGGATCAACCAAGAGGAACAGCACAATGACGCAGCAGGCGACAATCACCGATGAACTGGCCTTTAGTCAGCCCTATGGCGAGCAGGAGAAGCAGATCTTAACGCCTGAGGCGGTAGAATTTCTGACGGAACTGGTGAGCCGCTTTGCGCCGGCGCGTAATAAGCTGCTGGCCGCGCGTCAGCAGCAGCAGCAGGCCATTGATGAAGGTGTACTTCCGGATTTCATTTCGGAAACCGCTTCCATTAGAAATGGAAGCTGGACTATTCGCGGTATCCCTGCGGATTTGCAGGATCGCCGCGTTGAAATCACCGGCCCCGTCGAACGCAAAATGGTCATTAACGCGATGAATGCCAACGTCAAAGTCTTTATGGCGGACTTTGAGGATTCGCTGGCGCCTGACTGGCGTAAAGTCATTGATGGCCAAATTAACCTGCGTGATGCCGTGAACGGGACCATCAGCTACACCAACGAGGCCGGCAAAATCTACCAGCTGCAGCCCAATCCCGCCGTGCTGGTATGCCGTGTGCGCGGCCTGCACCTGCCGGAAAAACACGTCACCTGGCGTAATGAGGCTATCCCCGGCAGTCTGTTCGATTTTGCGCTCTATTTCTTTCATAACTACCAGGCGCTGCTGGCGAAGGGGAGCGGTCCCTACTTCTATCTGCCAAAAACCCAGGCCTGGCAGGAGGCGGCATGGTGGAACGATGTCTTCAGCTTTACGGAAGATCGCTTTGACCTGCCGCGCGGCACCATCAAGGCCACGCTGCTGATTGAGACGCTGCCAGCGGTGTTCCAGATGGATGAGATCCTGCATGCGCTGCGTGACCATATTGTTGGCCTGAACTGCGGCCGTTGGGACTACATCTTCAGCTATATCAAAACGCTGAAAAACCATCCGGACCGCGTGTTGCCTGACCGTCAGGTGGTGACGATGGATAAACCCTTCCTCAGCGCCTACTCACGTTTGTTGATTAAGACTTGCCACAAACGTGGTGCGTTTGCGATGGGCGGCATGGCGGCGTTTATCCCAAGCAAAGATGCCGAACGTAACCGCCAGGTGCTGAATAAAGTCACCGCCGATAAAGAGCTGGAGGCGAACAACGGTCACGATGGGACCTGGATCGCTCATCCGGGGCTGGCGGATACCGCCATGGCGGTGTTTAACCGCGTGCTGGGCGATAAGCCGAATCAGCTCTCGGTGACCCGTAATGAGGATGCGCCAATTACCGCCGAACAGCTGCTGGCCCCCTGCGAGGGCGAGCGTACGGAAGCCGGGATGCGCGCCAACATTCGCGTGGCGGTGCAGTACATCGAAGCCTGGATCTCTGGCAACGGTTGCGTCCCGATTTATGGCCTGATGGAAGACGCCGCGACGGCCGAGATCTCGCGCACCTCTATCTGGCAGTGGATCCATCATCAGAAAACCCTGAACGATGGTACCCCGGTTACTAAGGCGCTGTTCCGCCAGTGGCTGGCGGAAGAGCTGATGGTGATTCAGGAGGAGCTGGGAGAGCACCGCTTCAGCCACGGCCGCTTTGACGATGCGGCGCGACTGATGGAGCAGATCACCACCTCCGACGAGCTAATTGATTTTCTGACATTACCGGGCTACCGCCTGTTGGCCTAACCGCCAGAAGGTGTTGTTCGCCATTTAGTCCTTCACCAATGAGCCTGGGGAGCCAGGAAATTATATGGAGCATCTGCACATGAAAACCCGTACCCAACAAATCGAAGAATTAAACAAAGAGTGGACGAACCCGCGCTGGGAAGGTATTACCCGCCCGTACAGCGCGGAAGAGGTGGTGAAGTTACGCGGCTCGGTGAATCCGGAATGCACGCTGGCGCAGCTTGGCGCGGCGAAAATGTGGCGTCTGCTGCACGGTGAGGCGAAAAAAGGGTACGTCAACAGTCTCGGCGCGCTGACCGGCGGCCAGGCCTTGCAGCAGGCAAAGGCCGGCATCGAAGCCATTTATCTCTCAGGTTGGCAGGTGGCGGCGGATGCTAACCTGGCGTCCAGCATGTACCCGGATCAATCTCTGTATCCGGCCAACTCGGTACCGGCGGTGGTGGATCGGATCAACAACACTTTCCGCCGCGCCGATCAGATCCAGTGGTCGGTCGGGATTGAACCGAACGATCCGCGTTATATCGACTACTTCCTGCCGATCGTGGCGGATGCGGAGGCCGGTTTTGGCGGCGTCCTTAACGCCTTTGAGCTGATGAAATCGATGATTGAAGCCGGTGCAGCGGCTGTTCACTTCGAAGATCAGCTGGCATCAGTGAAGAAGTGCGGTCATATGGGCGGTAAAGTGCTGGTCCCGACTCAGGAGGCGATTCAGAAGCTGGTTGCGGCACGTCTGGCAGCCGACGTGATGGGGGTCCCGACGCTGGTGATTGCCCGTACCGATGCCGACGCTGCGGATTTAATTACCTCAGACTGCGATCCGTACGATCGTGAGTTTATTACCGGGGATCGCACCAGCGAAGGGTTCTTCCGCACCCACGCCGGGATCGAGCAGGCGATCAGTCGCGGGCTGGCTTATGCGCCGTATGCGGATCTGGTGTGGTGCGAAACGTCGAAACCGGATCTTGAGCAGGCGCGCCGCTTTGCCGAGGCTATTCATGCACGTTTCCCAGGCAAACTGCTGGCCTATAACTGCTCGCCGTCATTTAACTGGAAGAAAAATCTCGACGATAAAACCATCGCCAGCTTCCAGCAGCAGCTGTCGGACATGGGATACAAATACCAGTTTATTACCCTCGCCGGGATCCACAGCATGTGGTTCAACATGTTCGACCTCGCCCATGCCTACGCTCAGGGTGAGGGGATGCGCCACTATGTTGAGAAAGTGCAGCAGCCGGAATTCGCTGCCGCGCCGGAAGGCTATAGCTTCGTCTCGCACCAGCAGGAGGTGGGCACTGGCTACTTCGACAAAGTCACCACCATTATCCAGGGCGGCGCCTCATCGGTGACGGCGCTGACCGGCTCGACCGAAGAAGATCAGTTTTGAGCCATGCCCGGCGGCGCGACGCTGACCGGGCCTGGGAAGGGATGCAGGCCGGATAAGCGAGCGCGCCATCCGGCCTGACGTGGTGCCGGATGGGAGAAAGCGATGACGCGTGGCCTGGAACTACTGATTGCCCAAACCATTTTACAGGGATTCGACGCCCAGTACGGGCGTTTCCTGGAGGTGACCTCCGGCGCGCAGCAGCGCTTTGAACAGGCTGACTGGCACGCCGTGCAGCAGGCGATGAAGCAGCGTATCCATCTCTACGATCACCACGTTGGCCTGGTGGTAGAGCAGCTGCGCTGCATTACCGAAGGGAAAAGTACCGACGTCGATTTTCTTTTGCGGGTGAAACAGCAGTACACCCAACTTTTGCCGGATTACCCTCGCTTTGAAATTGCCGAGAGCTTTTTCAATTCGGTCTACTGCCGACTGTTTGACCACCGCTCGCTGACCCCCGAGCGGCTCTTTATTTTCAGTTCGCAGCCCGAGCGCCCCTTTCGCACCCTCCCGCGACCGCTGGCGAAAGATTTTTTTCCGGAACGCGGCTGGTCGCACCTGCTGGGCAAAGTACTGTCCGATTTGCCGCTGCGGTTGCCGTGGCAGAACAAAGCGCGGGATATCGGCTATATCATTGCCAGTCTGCAGGAGGCGCTGGGGGAGGAACTGCTCGCCACCTGTCATCTGCAGGTCGCCAACGAGCTGTTCTATCGAAATAAAGCCGCCTGGCTGGTGGGCAAACTGGTGATGCCGATGGCGACGCTGCCTTTTTTGCTACCGATCCACCGCAGCGATGAGGGCGAGCTGTTTGTCGATACCTGCCTGACCACCCATGCCGAAGCGAGCATCGTTTTTGGCTTTGCGCGTTCCTATTTCATGGTTTATGCGCCGTTGCCCGGCGCTCTGGTGGAATGGCTGCGTGAGATCCTGCCAGGTAAAACGACGGCCGAGCTGTACATGGCGATTGGCTGTCAGAAGCACGCCAAAACCGAAAGCTATCGCGAATATCTGCACTACATTACTCGCTGCGATGAGCAGTTTATTGAAGCGCCGGGCATTCGCGGGATGGTGATGCTGGTGTTTACCTTGCCGGGGTTTGACCGGGTGTTTAAGGTGATCAAAGACCGCTTCGCGCCGCAGAAAGAGATGACCGCCGCCCACGTGCGCGCCTGCTATCAGTTGGTAAAGGAGCATGACCGCGTCGGGCGGATGGCGGATACCCAGGAGTTTGAAAATTTCGTGCTGGATAAACGGCAAATCGCGCCGGCGCTGCTGGCGCTGTTGCAGACGGAAGCGGGGAACAAACTCACCGATCTCGGTGACCGCATCGTCATCAGCCATCTCTATATTGAGCGGCGAATGGTGCCGCTCAACCTGTGGCTGGAGCAGGTTAATGGCCAGGCATTGCGTGATGCGGTAGAAGAGTATGGCAATGCTATCCGCCAGCTGGCTGCCGCCAACATCTTTCCCGGCGATATGCTGTTTAAAAACTTCGGCGTCACCCGCCACGGCCGGGTGGTATTCTACGACTATGATGAAATCTGCTATATGACGGAGGTGAATTTCCGCCAGATCCCGCCGCCGCGCTATCCGGAGGATGAGCTGGCCAGCGAGCCGTGGTATAGCGTCTCGCCGGGGGATGTGTTTCCGGAGGAGTTCCGCCACTGGCTGTGCGCCGACCCGCGCATTGGGCCGCTGTTTGAGGAGATGCATGCCGACCTGCTGCGCGCGGACTACTGGCGCGAACTGCAGACGCGGATTAAAAACGGCCATGTGGAAGATGTCTACGCCTACCGGCGTAAGCAGCGTTTTAGCGTGCGCTATGGCTGATGTAGCCCGGCCGAGCGAAGCGACGCCGGGGTTTTGTGCCGTGCTTCCCCGGCGTCGCTTCGCTCGGCCGGGCTACTTAATCTTTCTTTATTTAACCCCGCCGTATGCCAGCGTGACCTCTTTCGCGGCCTTAATGACCAGCGCGCCAAGCTCGGTCACCCGATCATCGGTCATACGCGAGATGGGTCCGGAGATGGAGATCGCCGCGAACGGTTCGCGATGTTCATCGTAAATGCAGGCGGCGACGCAGCGCAGACCGAGCGCATGCTCCTCGTCATCGAAAGAGTAACCCCGCTTGCGGATCTGGGCTAAATCTTCCTTCAGATGTAGCGGGGAGACCAGCGTGGCATGCGTATAGGCATGCAGCCCTTTACGGTGCAGCAGGCTGGTGACCTGCTCTTCGCTCAATTGCGAGAGAAACGCCTTCCCGGCGCCAGAGGCGTGCATCGGCAACTTACCGCCGATCGGCGCCGACATACGCATCAGCTGGGTGCACTGCACCTGATCGATAATGATCGCCTGGTGGTCGCTCTGATCGAGCACCGCCAGGTTCACCGTTTCACCGGAATCTTCCATCAGCTGGCGCAGGATCGGGTGGACAATGGCCAGCAGATTGCGGCTTTGCAGAAAGCTGCTGCCGACCACGAAGGCATGCGCCCCGACCGCCCAGTGTCCCAGCTCACCGACCTGGCGGACGAAGCCCAGCTGCTGCATGGTGGTCAGCAGACGGTGTGTGGTGGAGTTGGGTAGACCCGCCTGTTGCGCCAGCTCGGTCAGCGCGACGCTGCTGTGGGACTCAGCAATCCATTCGAGTAATTTCAGGCCGCGGGTCAGCGACTGAACCTGACCGCCAGCCTGCTGGGCGGTGGCAGCCGCGGGTTTTCTGCCGCGTTTCGCGGGAACGGGGGTAGTGGCCATCGCGGACTCCTTTTTCTGTATCGTGGAAATGATTTTCGTTTTATTTGGCGATAATGCAATCACAACCGGACTCATCGGAGGAGTGAAGCTGAACATGTCTCATATTGCCTGTTGTTGTCTTTTCCGCTCCGGTGGTTTATGCCAGTATGGTTTGTTGGCTATTTGGCCTGAGTTGAGCGTTGTCGGGAGCAAGTGTGAGCAGCAAAGTTGAGCAACTGCATCAGCAGTTAAAAGAACGTATTCTGGTTCTGGATGGGGGCATGGGCACCATGATCCAGGGCTATCGTCTGAGTGAGCAGGACTTTCGCGGTGAGCGCTTTGCTGACTGGCCGTGCGACCTGAAAGGCAACAACGACCTGCTGGTGCTCAGCAAGCCCGAGGTGATCCGCGAGATCCACGACGCCTACTTCGAGGCTGGCGCGGATATCATTGAGACCAACACCTTTAACTCGACGACCATCGCGATGGCGGATTACCAGATGGAATCCCTGTCGGCAGAGATCAACTTTGCCGCGGCGAAGCTGGCTCGCGCCAGCGCCGACGCCTGGACGGCCCGTACGCCGGAAAAACCGCGCTACGTCGCGGGCGTGCTTGGCCCGACCAACCGTACCGCCTCTATTTCGCCTGATGTGAACGATCCGGCGTTCCGTAATATTACCTTTGACCAGCTGGTGGCCGCTTATCGCGAATCCACCCGGGCGCTGGTGGAAGGTGGTGTGGATCTGATCCTGATTGAAACGGTATTTGATACTCTGAACGCCAAAGCGGCCATCTATGCGGTGAAAGAGGAGCTGGAGGCGTTGGGTGTTGACCTGCCGCTGATGATTTCCGGCACCATCACCGATGCTTCCGGCCGCACGCTTTCCGGGCAGACCACCGAAGCCTTTTATAACTCGCTGCGCCACGCCGAAGCCTTATCGTTTGGTCTGAACTGCGCCCTCGGGCCGGACGAACTGCGGCAGTATGTCCAGGAGTTGTCGCGCATCGCCGAATGCTACGTCACGGCGCACCCGAACGCCGGTCTGCCCAACGCCTTCGGTGAATACGATCTGGATGCCGACACCATGGCGACGCAGATTCGCGAATGGGCGGAAGCCGGTTTCCTCAATATCGTCGGCGGTTGCTGTGGTACGACTCCGGAGCATATTGCCGCCATGAGCCGGGCGGTGGCCGGTTTACCGCCGCGCCAGTTGCCGGAACTGCCGGTGGCCTGCCGCCTCGCCGGTCTGGAGCCGCTGAACATCGGCGATGACAGCCTGTTTGTTAACGTCGGCGAACGTACCAACGTCACCGGCTCGGCGAAGTTTAAGCGCTTGATCAAAGAAGAGAAGTACAGCGAAGCGCTGGACGTTGCCCGTCAGCAGGTGGAAAGCGGCGCGCAGATTATCGATATCAACATGGATGAGGGGATGCTCGACGCGGAAGCGGCGATGGTGCGCTTCCTCAACCTGATTGCCGGCGAGCCGGACATTGCCCGCGTGCCGATCATGATCGACTCCTCCAAGTGGGAAGTCATTGAAAAGGGTCTGAAATGCATTCAGGGCAAAGGCATTGTTAACTCGATTTCGATGAAAGAGGGTGTCGAACCCTTTATCCACCATGCGAAGCTGGTTCGCCGCTATGGCGCCGCGGTAGTGGTGATGGCCTTTGACGAAGTCGGCCAGGCCGACACTCGCGAGCGAAAAATTGAGATTTGTCGTCGCGCTTACAAAATCCTCACCGAAGAGGTCGGCTTCCCACCAGAAGATATCATTTTTGACCCCAATATCTTCGCCGTTGCGACCGGTATCGAAGAGCACAACAACTATGCGCAGGACTTTATCGGCGCCTGTGAAGACATTAAGCGCGAGCTGCCGCATGCGCTGATCTCCGGCGGCGTCTCCAACGTGTCGTTCTCCTTCCGCGGTAATGACCCGGTACGTGAGGCGATCCACGCCGTATTCCTCTACTACGCGATCCGTAACGGTATGGATATGGGGATCGTTAACGCCGGCCAGCTGGCGATTTACGACGATCTGCCGGGCGAGCTGCGCGACGCGGTCGAAGACGTGATCCTCAACCGCCGCGATGACAGCACCGAAAGACTGCTTGAACTGGCGGAAAAATATCGCGGCAGCAAAGCGGACGATGGCGCGAATGCCCAGCAGGCGGAATGGCGCAGCTGGGACGTGAAAAAGCGTCTCGAATACTCGCTGGTAAAAGGGATCACCGAGTTTATCGAGCAGGATACTGAAGAGGCGCGCCAGCTGGCCGCCCGCCCAATCGAGGTGATTGAAGGGCCGCTGATGGACGGCATGAACGTGGTCGGCGACCTGTTCGGCGAAGGTAAAATGTTCCTGCCGCAGGTGGTGAAATCCGCACGCGTGATGAAACAAGCTGTGGCCTACCTCGAACCTTATATCGAAGCCAGCAAAGAAAAAGGCTCCAGCAACGGTAAGATGGTGATCGCCACCGTGAAGGGCGATGTGCACGACATCGGCAAAAACATCGTCGGCGTGGTGCTGCAGTGCAACAACTATGAAATTATCGATCTGGGCGTGATGGTACCAGCGGACAAAATCCTTAAAACCGCCAAAGAGGTGAATGCGGATCTGATCGGCCTTTCCGGGCTGATTACCCCATCGCTGGACGAGATGGTTAACGTGGCGAAAGAGATGGAGCGCCAGGGCTTCACCATCCCGCTGCTGATCGGGGGGGCGACCACCTCGAAAGCGCACACGGCGGTGAAAATCGAGCAGAACTACAGCGGCCCGACGGTCTACGTGCAGAACGCTTCGCGCACCGTCGGCGTGGTGGCCTCGCTACTCTCCGATACGCAGCGCGATGATTTTGTCGCCCGCACGCGCAAAGAGTATGAAACCGTGCGTATCCAGCACGGGCGTAAAAAACCGCGTACGCCGCCAGTGACCCTGGCCGCCGCGCGGGAGAACGATCTGGCCTTTGACTGGGAGAGCTATAGCCCGCCGGTGGCCCATCGGCTGGGCGTCCACGAGGTCGAAGCGAGCATCGAGACGCTGCGCAACTACATCGACTGGACGCCGTTCTTCATGACCTGGTCGCTGGCAGGCAAATACCCGCGGATTCTGGAAGATGAAGTGGTGGGGGAAGAGGCGCAGCGCCTGTTCAAAGACGCCAACGAGCTACTGGATAAACTCAGCGCGGAGAAAACCCTGAACCCGCGCGGCGTGGTGGGGCTGTTCCCGGCCAACCGCGTCGGCGACGACGTGGAAATCTATCGCGATGAAACTCGCACCCACGTGCTGACGGTGAGTCATCATCTGCGTCAGCAGACGGAAAAAGTCGGTTTCGCCAACTACTGTCTCGCCGACTTTGTTGCGCCGAAGCTGAGCGGCAAGGCGGACTACATCGGCGCCTTTGCCGTGACCGGCGGCCTGGAAGAGGATGCGCTGGCGGATGCCTATGAAGCGCAGCATGACGACTACAACAAGATCATGATCAAGGCCATCGCCGATCGTCTGGCGGAAGCCTTCGCCGAGTATCTGCACGAGAAAGTGCGCAAGGTGTACTGGGGGTATGCAGCCAATGAGAACCTCAGCAATGAGGAACTTATTCGCGAGAATTACCAGGGGATCCGTCCGGCGCCGGGGTATCCGGCCTGTCCGGAGCATACCGAAAAAGGCACCATCTGGCAGCTGCTGGACGTGGAAGCCCATACCGGCATGAAGCTGACCGAATCGTTCGCCATGTGGCCGGGCGCCTCGGTTTCCGGCTGGTATTTCAGCCATCCGGACAGCAAGTACTTCGCCGTGGCGCAGATCCAGCGCGACCAGGTCGAAGACTACGCGCTGCGTAAAGGGATGACGCCGGCGGAAGTCGAACGCTGGTTAGCGCCTAATCTGGGCTATGATGCCGACTAAGCCGTCACCTTTCCTTACAACAAACAAGGCGCTCTGTGAGCGCCTTGTCTCTTTATTGAGGTTAACCCCTTATACTGAGAGAGGTTCCAGAACGTCGGAAAACCTATAACGATAAGGAGAAGCTGATTCCGTGTTAACTCTGCTACACCTGTTGTCCGCGGTTGCTCTGCTGGTGTGGGGCACGCATATTGTGCGTACCGGGGTGATGCGCGTCTATGGCGCTCGCCTGCGTACCGTTCTCAGTAGCAGCGTAGAGAAAAAGCCGCTCGCCTTCTGCGCGGGTCTTGGCGTCACTGCGCTGGTACAAAGCAGCAATGCCACCACCATGCTGGTGACCTCGTTTGTCGCCCAGGATTTGGTGGGCCTGACGCCAGCGCTGGTGATGGTGCTGGGGGCCGATGTCGGGACGGCGCTGATGGCGAGGGTGCTGACCTTCGACCTGTCGTGGCTGTCGCCGCTACTCATTTTTATCGGGGTGATCTTCTTCCTTGGCCGCAAGCAAACCCGCGCCGGGCAGCTGGGGCGGGTGGGGATTGGTCTGGGGCTGATCCTGCTGGCCCTGGAGCTGATTGTGCAGGCCGTGAACCCCATCACCCAGGCCAACGGCGTGCAGGTGATTTTCGCCTCGCTGACCGGCGATATCATGCTGGATGCCTTAATTGGCGCGGTATTCGCGATCATCAGCTACTCCAGTCTGGCGGCGGTGCTGCTGACGGCGACGCTGACCGCGGCGGGAGCGATCTCCTTCCCGGTGGCGCTGTGCCTGGTGATTGGCGCCAACCTGGGCTCCGGGCTGTTGGCGATGCTTAACAACAGCGCGGCAAACGCGGCGGCGCGCCGGGTGGCGCTGGGTAGCCTGCTGTTTAAGCTGGTGGGTAGCCTGATTATTCTGCCCTTCGTCCATCCGCTGGCTGCGGCGATGCACAAGCTGCCATTGGCGGAGTCCGAGCTGGTTATCTACTTTCACGTCTTTTACAACCTGCTGCGCTGCATCGCGATGGTCCCCTTTGCCGGACCGATGGCAAAGCTGTGCCAGCGTATGATCCGCGATGAGCCCGAGCTGGATAACCAGCTGAAACCCAAGCATCTCGACCCGTCGGCGCTGGATACGCCGGCGCTGGCGCTGGCCAATGCTGCGCGCGAGACCCTGCGCATTGGTGATGCGATGGAGCAGATGCTGGAGAGCCTGCGCAAGGTAATGCATGGCGAACCGCGTCAGGAAAAAGAGCTACGTCGTATGGCGGACGATATCAACGTGCTGTACACCGCCATTAAGCTCTATCTGGCGCGAATGCCAAAGGATGAGCTGGCGGAGGAGGAGTCCCGGCGTTGGGCGGAAATTATTGAGATGTCGCTAAACCTCGAGCAGGCGTCCGATATCGTCGAGCGGATGGGCAGCGAGATCGCCGATAAATCGCTGGCGGCGCGGCGCGCCTTCTCGGTGGAAGGGTTAAAGGAGCTGGATGCGCTGTACGATCTGCTGCTCAGCAATCTGCAGCTGGCGATGTCGGTCTTCTTCTCCAGCGATGTCCCCAGCGCCCGCCGTCTGCGGCGCAGCAAACACCGGTTCCGCATTCTTAACCGCCGTTACTCGCATGCGCACGTTGACCGTCTGCATCAGCAGAACGTACAGAGTATCGAAACCAGTACGTTGCATCTGGCGCTGCTGGGGGATATGAAGCGCCTGAACAGCCTGTTCTGCTCGGTGGCCTACAGCGTGATGGAGCAGCCGGATGAAGACGACGAACGGGATGACTACTGAGACGGATTATTTTCCGTTTATGTCGCCTCTTTTCTGGCGAGATAGCCCTCCCGGGACGTGGCTGACGCCTTTCCCGGGAGGGGCATCCTAGCTTCTGGCAAACGCCGAGGCCTCTGCCACCAGCGCGCTATCCGGCCGTACGCCGGTATAAAGGACGAACTGCTCGACGGCTTGCAGGGCAATGACTTCCGCGCCGCTGATGGTTTGCTTACCCCGTTGTTGCGCCAGGCGGATCAGCGGGGTTTCCGCCGGCAACGCGACCACGTCAAACACGACGCTGGCCTGGGCCACCATGGCCTCGCTGAACGCCAGCGTGTTGCTTTCCGCTCCCCCCGCCATGCCCAGCGGTGTGACATTGACCAGAATCTCGGTTGCGATCCCTTCCGGCAGGGGCTGCCACTGAAAGCCATACTGTTTTGCCAGCGCCAGGCCGCGCTGGCGATTGCGGGCCGCAATGATCACGTCGCGGAAACCGGCATCACGGAAGGCGGCAATGACGGCTTTCCCCATGCCGCCGCTACCCTGAATCATCACTCTGGCGTTGGTATCGAGCCGATGGCTGGCGATCAGGCTTTTGACCGCGATGTAATCGGTGTTTAGCCCGGTTAACTTCCCGTCGTCATTGACGATGGTGTTGACGGAATCGATGACTTTTGCTGACGGATCGATAGCGTCAAGAAACGGTATGCAGCTCTCTTTAAACGGCATGGAGACCGCACAGCCGCGGATACCCAATGCGCGAACCCCTTTTACCGCCGCCTCAATATCCTTAGTCGTAAAGGCTTTGTAGAGGTAGTTCAATCCCAGCTTGTCATACAGATAGTTATGAAAGCGGGTGCCGAAGTTGCCGGGGCGACCCGCCAGGGAGATGCACAACAGCGTATCGCGGTTAATCATGCGTAATATCCTCCGCGTGGGCCAGCAGATACGCTTCAGCTTCCTGGGACCAGATCCCATGGTGACGCGCCACAATCGCTGCCAGTTCGGGATCGGCGATCTCGCCCAGCGGCGTGAGCGGGAAGGCTTTTCCGGTATACACCAGCTTTTTTCCCCCGCCGACGGCAGGCAGATCGAGGGTGGTTTCGCCCGCGGCGTTCAGGCCGAGAATATGGGTGACCACTTTCGCCGTCTGGACCTTTTTCGCCTGCATCAGCGCCACCGCGGCGCGCATATCGTCAGTATTACCGCCGGAGGTGCCGACGTAGTGGGTAAAGGCGTAGTGCACGTCGTAGAAGTTGATCGGGGCGCTGAATTGCTTATCCTGGGGGCCAGCAAAGAAATTCAGGCAGCCGTCCGGGGCCAGCAGCGAGGAGGCCAGGGTGATCAGCTGTTCGTTTGGCACAAACACGAAGATATCGTCGAAGCCATGGCCGCCGCTGAGCGCCAGCAGCGTATCGCGACTGGCCTCATGGCCGTCGAGGTAGTGGATCAGCGTCTGCGGTTCAGAGGGGTAATGACGGCGGGCGTAGCTGAGCTTCGGCTTATTGGTATCGGTCACTACCAGTAGTGAAGGATTGATGGGGCCGTGCAGCGCATAGTCGATGGCCAGCAGCCCCATCGGCCCCGTCCCGCCCAGGATCAGGGTGCGTCCCTGAGGACGGATCCCCATCACGTGGTTGTAACTCCCCTCCTGCAGATGATAGTTGGCGTTGAAGGCGCCAATGACGCAGGAGAGCGGCTCCACCAGCGATCCTTCAAACCAGGTATCCCCCTCCCAGGTGAGCAGGCAATCCTGCGCCATCACCTCATTGGGGATCACCACATGGGTGGCTTCGCCACCGATCCATGGGAATGAGTAGCCGGGGCAGTCGGGTCGGTCGGGCAACTGCAGGTTGGCCTGGATCACGTAGCGCTGCCCCGGCTGAAACTTATGCTGCCACTTTTTACCGACGGCGAGGATTTCGCCGCAGAATTCATGACCGATAATAATGGGCCTGGTGGCCACATCATCTGGTACCTTTTTATGATCGGCACCCTGATTGGCCTCTTTCCATGAGGAAAGACACAGGCTGTCAGTGACCACCCGGGCGAGGATCTCATCGTCCTGCATCGCCGGGAGGGTAAAGGTTTCCAGGCGCAGGTCTCGTTTGCCATACAGGCGCAGGGCCGTTGTTGTTTGCATAAACCACCTCATCCCCTTCATCTTTCGGGGCTATGTTGTTGACGTCACCCCGGCATCGCCGGGGCGGAATAATCAGGACAGAAAGCCGAGGGCGTTGCCGATAATGCCTAAGCCGAAAAGGGCGAAAATCAGCCAGACCGGATTCACTTTCTTGTTCAGCAGACGCACCATCAGTAGCGTCAGGCCCAGCGCCAGCAGGCCGGGGCAGAGCTGATCGAGGATGTTCTGGACGGTCATCGTGACGGTGGCGCCGTCTGCACCGGGCGTTTGGGACACCACCAGCGGCACATTGATGGTGGTCCATTTGGTCACCAGCACCCCCATGACAAACAGGCCGAGAATGGAGGCGCCTTCGGTCAGCTTCTGCAACAGGTTACCGCCCATATCGCTGACGATATTGACCCCTTTACGGAAGCCCAGTTGCAGGCCGTACCACTTCATTGCCAGCCGCACTGCATTGAAAATAAAGAAAAATAACAAAGGTCCCAGAATGTTGCCGGAGAGGGCCAGCGAGGCGCCAAGGGCCGCGGTAATCGGCCGCAGCGTGCCCCAGACCAGCGGGTCGCCGACGCCAGCCAGCGGGCCCATCAGACCCACTTTGATGCCGTTGATAGCGCCATCGTCAATGGCCGCGCCGTTAGCCCGGGCCTCCTCCATGGCGGCGGTGACGCCGATCACCGGGCCACACACCGCCGGCGTGGTATTAAAGAACACCAGATGACGCTTCAGCGCCGCGACCTGATCGGCTTTGAGCGGATACAGGCGTTTGATCGCCGGGATCATGTCGTAGCAAAATCCCAGGCCATGAATACGTTCGAAGTTAAAGGAGGCCTGCTGGAGGTTGGAGCGAAGAAACATGCTCACCAGGTCGCCTTGCGTGATTTTTTTCTGTTCCATTTTCGGCTCCGTTAGTCGTCAAGCTGGTCAAGGGCGGGTGCAGAGGGGGCGGTGGAGGCGGCGGGTTCAGCCTTACGCCACTGCGGATTGAGCTGGATGTAGATCAGCGCAATAATGACGCCCACGCCGCCGAAGGCCAGCAGGCTGAAGTCGAGATAACCCCCGGCGAGAAAACCGAGGAAAAAGAAGGGCATCAGGTACTTCACGCCCATCATTCGCAGCACCATCGCGTAGCCCACGACGACAATGAAACCACCGGCAATCTGCAGACCGCGGGTGACGAATTCCGGGATCGCGCTGAGCATACTGCTGACCATGTCCGCACTAACGAACAGTGAGACCACCAGCGCCGGGATTGCCACGCGCAGTGCCTGCACCCCCAGCGCGGAGACATGCAGCAGGTCGATGGTGCGAAAGCGCGCCTCCTCGGCCGCTTTGTCCGCGGCGTGCTGGAACACCACGGTAATGGTACGGGCGAAAACGGTCAGCACCTGCCCGGCGGCGGCCACCGGCAGGGCAATGGCAATGCCGGTGGCAATGCTCTGGTGGCCCACAATCACCAGAATGGCGGAGATAATGCTGGCCAGCGCCGAATCGGGCGACTGCGCTGCCCCCACGTTCATCCAGCCGAGGGCGATCAGCTCCAGCGTACCGCCGAGCATAACCCCGGTTTTTAAATCGCCCAGGATGAGGCCAATCACGGTACAGGCGATAAGGGGCCGATGGGTCTGAAATTCATCCAGCACACTGCCCATTCCGGCAATACAGGAAAAAATAAATATGGCTATTATCTGTAGGGTACTAATTTCCATAATTTATGACCTTTAAGGTGTGAGTCATCCTGCCTGCTACGGCATATCACAACAGGCGCTATTTTTTATTCGCAGAAAGCTGTTTCGTTAATTTTGTCGAGAATATTGACTGACGGATCTGATGCGACCACGCGTAAATCGAGTTTTACTCCCAGTTTATCGAGTTCACGGAATGCCTGAATATCCTGCGGATCCAAAGAAACGGCTTTGGTTAGCTGTTTTTTTCCGGGGCGCCAGGCCATGCCACCAATATTTAACGTGGCGATCTGCACACCCTGGCGCACCATCGTTAAAACATCGTGTGGATTGGTAAATAAATAAAAGACGGTCTCATCCTGATATTGCGGGTTATGATAGACCGCAACCGCTTTTTCCAGACTGACAACGTTTACCTTCATGCCTGGCGGGGCCGCCTGGCGCAACAGGGTCCGGCGAACCTCATCGTTAAATACATCGTCATTGCAGATAATTATCCGCTGGGCGTTGGCGACTTTTGACCACACGGTGGTGACCTGGCCATGAATCAGTCGGTCATCAATACGGGCGAGGGTAATTTGCATCAGAACTCCTCCTCAACGGTTTCTGGCTGCTGCCAGACCACACAGCACTGACTGGCGATGGCCTGCAGATGCTGGCATAAGTCATCGGCGCTCAGGGTATGCTGGTTATCCACCAGCTCGAGCGCCAGCGGCAACGACAGGCCGCTAATCACCCGGATCTGCGGGTGACGCATTGCCAGCCCGGCGGCGGCATTCCATGGGCTTCCGCACTGCAAATCTACCGCAATTACCCACTCCTCATCAGTGTGGGCGCTTACTAACTTTTCCAGGTTAATGGCGATATCCGCCGCGTTTTCACCGGGAACAAACGCGACGGCGCTGACGTTAACCTCGCCGTAGACCATGCGTACCGAATCAAGCATGGCCCCGGCCAGCTGGCCGTGGGCGCAGAAGATAGCGTGAACCATACTTCCTCCTTAACCGCGCGTTTTTCCGCCGGCAATGTTAGTGGTGACTCCGGTGATGTAGCTGGCGCGTGATGACAAGAGATAGCAAACAAAATCAGCGACTTCTGAGAGCTTTCCTGCCCGCCCGATAGGAATGGCGTTTTTGGTATATCCCTCGCGAAGTTGCTCGACGGTGATATTGCGCGTCCAGGCCAGCGCCTCTTCATATTCCGGCGTCCGCAGGCCGGTTTTTTCGAGGATCCCCGGCGCAACGCCGACTACGCGGATCCCATATTTACCCAATTCTTTGGACCAGGAGCGGGTAAAGCTGTTGAGCGCGGCCTTGGTCGCGGCGTAGCAGCTTTGACCTTCAGAGCCTTCCAGGCCGCTCTCCGAAGAGACATTGACAATCACACCGGCGCGCTGTTTGACCATTTGACGCGCCACCGCCTGCGACATGAAAAACACCCCTTTCTGGTTGATATTGACCATTTTTTCAAAAGCGGCTTCGTTTAATTCATAGCGGCCGGCCGGTGCTTTTTCATCGACTAATAAACGCGGGAAATTCACACCAGCGTTATTGACCAAACCATCAATACGCGACCAGCGCTGAATAATGGCATCGATAGTCTGTTGCACCTCTGTCGCGCTGGAAATATCCGTCGGCCAGAAGTGATAATTATCGCCATTGTGATGACGATCGCCGCCATGAATATCAATCATCTGGACATGAGCACCTTGTGATAATAATTCATCGACAATGGCCAGCCCAATTCCCGAGGCGCCGCCGGTCACGATAATGACGTTATCTTTTAAATTTAACCATGTATTCATTATTCACTCCTATTTCTTTAGATAAAGGGATCCCCCGCAGCGCGTGCTGCGTGAAATCATATCCTGTGTGTTATTTAAGTAATAATTCAGCCGTTTCTCTGTTTGTCACCAGACAATTAATATAGCGTCCGTGCAATGCGCCAAGAATGCCAGAGTATTTCTCTTCCCCCATGGCGATGCCGATGGAATAGCGAGCCTGGCGCAGCTTCGCCATTTCGATCGACAGGGTTTTTTCGCTCATATTGGTATCGACTAACCCGCCGTTAATATCGTAGAAACGCGAACAGATATCCCCGGCGACGTGGCGGGCGTTCAGATCGTCGCTCTCTTCGCTGCCGTAGAAGGCGTGCCAGTTTGCGCCGTCGCGAATGGCCGGTGAACCAATACCCACCAGCGCCACATCCAGGCTGTCCCAGTAGGATGAGATGGTTTTAAAGTGCTGGGACTGCATGATGCCGTTGCGGATCAGCGGGTTATCCAGCAGGGCTGGAAAATCGGCAAGGTGGGATTCCGCTTTCAGTCTGGCTGCCGCGCCGTAGGTTAACGTGTTCACATGGTAGCGGCTCTCCAGTTTACCGGAAGGTCCGCCGATGATGGGGACGCAGATCACCTGGCGTGACTGGCTGGCCTGCGGCAGGTTCTCCACCAGCGAACGCACGGCGCGGCCCCATGAAAAACCGATGATATCGCCGGGCTCCAGCAACCGGTCGACAAGCAGGGCGCCATGCTGGCCCATCGCACTCAGCTGTTCTTCTTCCAGCAGCCCATCGCTGCTGGCAACCACCGCCTCTTTCAGACCAAATTTTTGCTTGAGCTGTTGCTCGAGCCACAGGTTCTCGTTGTAGTCATAGTTGATGGCGATGGTGACAATGCCCTGCTCGCGGCCACGCTTCAGCAGGCGGCTGATGGTGGTGCGATAGATCCCCAGCTCACGAGCGATTTGCGCCTGAGTCATATCCTGCTCGTAATAGAGCTGGGCGATTTTGACAATCAGCCGGATATCGTCACTGTTTTCCATGGTCATCTGCAGGCTCCTGCACATTTGTGCAAATCGCGGGTTTGTGCTGTTGATCTGATATAACCCTATTAGAGCCACCGTTTAAAGCGATTTTCTTTTATTTCATCACCCTAATCTGGCGAATAATCTTGCACATTTGCGTTATCAATAGCGGGTTGTTGGCACCTTTGTGCATTGCACGCTAAATCGCTGATTCTGTGATATTTCATCATGCAAAGTTGCCAGGCGTTGAGCGGGACACTTTTGTGAAAAAAGGCGTAGTCGATCACACCTTGCGCCGGAGGGCGCAAAGGCACATCTTTTTTCTCGCCCACAAGGTAGGGTATATTTCGCTTTTACAGGAGAATCTATGCTGCCCGACTCATCAACCCGATTAAATAAATACATCAGCGAAAGCGGCATCTGCTCGCGTCGCGAAGCGGACCGCTTTATTGAACAAGGCAACGTCTTTATCAATGGCAAGCGCGCCACCATTGGCGATCAGGTGAAGCCTGGCGATTTAGTCAAAGTTAACGGACAGTTGATTGAGCCGCGTGAAGCGGATGATCTGGTGCTGATTGCGCTGAATAAGCCGGTCGGCATTGTGAGCACCACGGAAGACGGCGAGCGCGACAACATTGTCGATTTCGTCAACCACAGCAAGCGAATCTTCCCTATCGGCCGTCTGGATAAAGACTCTCAGGGGTTGATCTTCCTCACCAACCATGGCGATCTGGTGAACAAGATCCTGCGCGCCGGCAACGACCATGAAAAAGAGTATCTGGTGACGGTCGATAAGCCGGTGACCGATGAGTTCATTCGCGGCATGGGCGCGGGTGTGCCGATTCTCGGGACCGTGACGAAAAAATGTAAGGTGAAGAAAGAAGCGCCGTTCGTTTTCCGCATCACTCTGGTGCAGGGGCTGAATCGCCAGATCCGTCGTATGTGTGAGCACTTTGGCTATGAAGTGACGAAGCTAGAGCGTACGCGGATTATGAACGTGAGCCTGACGGGGATCCCCTTGGGTGAATGGCGTGATCTAACCGATGACGAGTTGATCGACCTGTTCAAGCTGATTGAAAACTCCTCTTCAGAAGCGAAGCCAAAAGCCAGGCCGAAGGCCAAAGCGGCGACCCCCGGGATCAAGCGCCCGGTGGTGAAGATGGAAAATAGCAACGATAAAGGCCGCCCGGCTGCTAACGGGAAACGTTTCACCCAGCCGGGACGTAAAAAGAAAGGTCGTTAACGCCTGCCGCGGGTCGGCGTATTCGCCGACCAGGAAAAGGTCGCTTCTTTATCCGTTTTATAAGCCTGCTGTTTTTTCACCTGGCGGGCTTTCTTCGCATCCGCTTCACGCTGTGCCATCAGCTTATCGATATATTCCTTTTTCACGCTGTTCGTTTCCGCATTGCTCAGCGGGCGGCCATGCGCAATGCGCGCGCGGTCAAGCAGCGTTTTCAATTCGCGCTGTTCGCGCTCGGTCATCTCTTTTTGTGTAATACGGGGGAGTGCCATGGTGGTGCCCTCAGTCAGACCAGAGCACCCAGTGTACGGCAATGAATATTTTACTGATAGCCTGTATGGCAACTAAAGCAGGCACACGCCCGGGCCTGCGCCCGGACGTATCACGCTCAGCGCTTGTCGGCTTTTTTGGCGATGGGCTTTCCTGACCAGTACCCGGCCAGCAGCGAACCGGACAGGTTATGCCAGACGGAGAACAGCGCGCCTGGCAGCGCCGCCAGCGGGCCGAAGTAAATTTTACCCAGCGCGGCCGCCAGGCCGGAGTTCTGCATCCCCACTTCGATCGCCAGCGTACGGCAGGTGGATTCATCAAAACCAAACAGACGTCCGCCCCAGTACCCGCCAAGCAGGCCAATAGTGTTATGCAGGATCACCGCGATAATCACCACCAGGCCGACGGAGGCGATATGGGCGGCGGAACCCGCCACCACCGCGCTGATGATCGCCAGAATGCACACCATCGAGAAGGCAGGTAAGAACGGCTCTACCGCTTTCACCACCTTCGGCAGCAGATGATGGACAATCAGTCCCAGCGCGATGGGAATGACCACAATCTGCAGAATGCTGAGCAACATCCCCATGATGTCGACCTGAATGTGCGCGTCGACGTACAGACGGGTGAGCAGCGGTGTCGCCACGACGCCGACGAGGGTGGAGACCGAGGAGATGGTTACCGACAGTGCAACATCCCCCTTGGCGAGAAAGATCATCACGTTGGAGGCGGTTCCGCTGGCGACGCTACCGACCAGTACCATCCCGGCGGAGAGCTCGGGTGGCATATGAAACAGCAGCGCCAGCAGCCAGGCGGCGAGCGGCATCACCAGATAATGGAGAAAGATCCCCGCGGCGACCGGCGCCGGGCGCGACAGGACGCGCTTAAAATCTTCCAGCTTCAGATGCACGCCCATACCGAACATGATCAGCATCAGCAGAGTGGTGACCCACGGGCCAATCGGGGTGAAGGTGGTGGGAGTGTAATAGGCCAGAACGGAGAGCAGCAGTGCCCATAACGGGAACAGCCGCGTCAGAGTTGCGAGCATGTTGTGTTCCTTGGGATACGCGAACCGGGCCGCGCCATCCCGATGGGGCGGCGAGCAGGTCAGCTGGTTGTGTTGATGTTGTTATAAAAAAGCCGGGTTCGAGCCCGGCTATAGGTATTGTTTATCGTGCTAAGGAGTTTTATTCAAACAAATTATGATGCAGCTTCTGCACTACCTTCTCCGCATCGGGGCCAGGCACCAGGAAGCAGAGGTTATGGCTGGAGGCGCCATAGCAAATCATGCGGATGTTAAACGGCTCGAGGACGCCAAAGACCTCTTTGCCGACGCCGCAGGCTTTCGACAGCTCATTGCCAATCAGGGCCACCAGCGCCAGGTCTTCCTCCACTTCCACGCGGCACAGCGAGGAGAGTTCAGTCAGCAGCGCCTGGGTCAGCAGGGTATCGCCCGCAGAGGTTGAGCCGGTGGTATCCATGGTCAGGGCCACACTCACTTCGGAGGTGGTGATCAAATCGACGGAGATGTTATGGCGCGCCAGAATGCCGAACACTTCGGCGAGGAAGCCGCGGGAGTGCAGCATATTCAGGCTATGCAGTGTCAGCAGCGTCTGACGGCGACGCAGGGCCAGGGCGCGGAACAGCGGTGGGTTCTCGGTGGTTTTACACACCAGCGTACCGCCCGCTTTAGGCTCTTTACTCGAGCCGACAAACACCGGAATATCGCTGCGCACGGCAGGCAGCAGGGTCGCCGGGTGCAGCACTTTGGCGCCAAAGGTGGCCATTTCCGCCGCCTCTTCAAAGGCGATGACGTCGATGCGTTTCGCCGCCGGCGCCACACGAGGATCGGTAGTATAAATCCCCGGGACATCGGTCCAGATATCGACGCGGGTGGCATTCAGCGCTTCGCCGAGCAGAGCGGCGGTATAATCGCTGCCGCCGCGGCCGAGGGTGGTGGTGCGGCCTTTCGCTTCGCTGCCGATAAAGCCCTGGGTCACCACCAGGCCTTCCGCCAGACGCGGCGCCAGCTGCTGCTGGGTCAGTTCGGCGACAGCGGCGATGTCCGGTTCGGCGCGGCCAAAGCGATCGTTAGTGCGCAGCACTTTACGGGCGTCAAACCACTGCGCCTGAATGCCGCGCTCACGCAGGATTTCCACAAACAGCAGGGTGGACATCAGTTCGCCATGGCTGACCAGTTCGTCGGTCAGGGCGGTCGAGGAGGCGAGCGCGGCGGCTTCCGCGAGCGTCGTGATGTTTTCCAGCAGGCGCTCAATCTCTTCGCGGATCACATTGGGATAGCGCAAACGCTCCAGAATATTGGACTGGATCTGGCGCAGAGCGTCCAACTGGGTAAAACGTTCGGTGGGTTCCAGCCCTCCCGCTAAGGCCACCAGAATGTTGGTCACGCCAGCAGAGGCGGAGAGCACAACAATACGGGTGTTAGCATCGAGCAACGCCACATCGATGCTGCGGTTCATGGCGTCAAAATCGGCAACGCTGGTGCCGCCAAATTTGGCGACGACTAGATCTGTCATAACAACCTCGTGTCAGGGGGCCTGACTTATTAAAACGATTCCTGAACACCGATCGTGGCAGGGGCTGGACGCCGCCGGATCGCAACAAAATGTCTTAATAAGCCAGGCCAAATTATTCAGCCATGGCACAAGGGAAGAGCGATAAACAGGGTGGCGCAGAGTGATAAACAACTACGATGTCACCCAGAAGTGCTCCACCTTGTAGACCCGACTCACCGCTCTGGGCGCTGAGGTGTTCGGGTATGAAACGCCCGACTGCGAACGTTTCTGGTGACAACCCAGGGGATTCAGCCCCTGTGGCCGGTGAGGAGCGTGACCAGACGCTCTTTCACCTCGGCGTTGCTCCCCCTCACGTATTTTCCCCGGACTGGTTCCTCCAATACGGTTACCTGGGCAACGCACCTCTTCTGGCAATTACCGACGTCTTTCACCAGGCCGGGGGATTTGAGACATTATATCCCCCGCGAATACCCTTTCGCTGTAGCGTGAAATGCGCGAGCAATAGATACCTACCAATACGTAAGCACTGCGGATATATAAAGGCTTAACACCAGCTATGTCAACGCTGCGGTTATGCGGATTTTTCATGCCCCTGCGGCTAACAGAAAAAAGCCTTATGATAGCTATACTAATGGGGCTTTTTACTTCGTTTTGACCCGATTCCTGACCGGCGTCAGGGACAAGTCACAAAAATCATCACAATTTTCCGTCACCGGCGCTACAATCGACCGAAGTCACAATCTCAAATCAGAAGAGTATTGCTAATGAAAAACATCAACCCAACGCAGACCTCTGCCTGGCAGGCATTACAGAAACACTTCGACGAAATGAAAGATGTCACTATCAGCGAGCTGTTCGCCAAAGATAGCGACCGTTTTTCTAAGTTTTCCGCGACGTTCGACGATCTGATGCTGGTGGACTTCTCCAAAAACCGCATCACCGAAGAGACGCTGGCTAAACTGCAGGATCTGGCGAAAGAGACCGATCTGGCAGGCGCCATTAAGTCGATGTTCTCCGGCGAAAAGATCAACCGTACCGAAGACCGCGCGGTTCTGCACGTCGCGCTGCGCAACCGCAGCAATACGCCGATTGTGGTTGATGGCAAAGATGTGATGCCGGAAGTGAACGCCGTGCTGGAGAAGATGAAAACCTTCTCCGAAGCGATTATCTCCGGTAGCTGGAAAGGCTATACCGGCAAACCGATCACCGACGTGGTGAATATCGGTATCGGCGGCTCCGACCTCGGTCCATTCATGGTGACCGAAGCGCTGCGTCCGTACAAAAACCACCTCAACATGCACTTTGTCTCCAACGTCGATGGCACCCACATCGCTGAAGTGCTGAAGAACGTCAATCCGGAAACGACCCTGTTCCTGGTGGCGTCCAAGACCTTCACCACTCAGGAAACCATGACCAACGCCCATAGCGCGCGCGACTGGTTCCTGGCGACCGCGGGCGACGACAAGCACGTGGCCAAACACTTCGCCGCGCTCTCTACCAATGGTAAAGCGGTTGGCGAATTTGGTATCGACACCGCCAACATGTTCGAATTCTGGGATTGGGTTGGCGGCCGTTACTCTCTGTGGTCAGCGATTGGCCTGTCCATCATTCTCTCCGTGGGCTTCGACAACTTCGTTGAACTGCTGTCCGGCGCGCATGCGATGGATAAACACTTCTCCACCACCCCGGCGGAGAAAAACCTGCCGGTGCTGCTGGCGCTGATCGGTATCTGGTACAACAACTTCTTCGGAGCAGAAACCGAAGCGATTCTGCCGTACGACCAGTACATGCACCGCTTTGCCGCCTACTTCCAGCAGGGCAACATGGAGTCCAACGGTAAGTATGTTGACCGTAACGGCCACGCGGTAGACTACCAGACTGGCCCGATCATCTGGGGTGAGCCGGGCACTAACGGTCAGCATGCGTTCTACCAGCTGATCCACCAGGGCACCAAAATGGTACCGTGCGATTTCATCGCCCCGGCTATCACTCACAACCCGCTGTCTGACCATCATCCGAAGCTGCTGTCCAACTTCTTCGCCCAGACCGAGGCCCTGGCCTTCGGTAAATCCCGTGAAGTGGTCGAGCAGGAATATCGCGATCAGGGTAAAGATCCGGCAACTCTGGAGCACGTGGTGCCGTTCAAAGTGTTTGAAGGCAACCGCCCGACGAACTCCATCCTGCTGCGTGAAATCACCCCGTTCAGCCTGGGGGCGCTGATTGCCCTGTACGAGCACAAAATCTTCACCCAGGGCGCGATCCTCAACATCTTCACCTTCGACCAGTGGGGCGTTGAACTGGGCAAACAGCTGGCTAACCGCATCCTGCCGGAGCTGAAAGACGGCAGCGAAGTTAGCAGCCACGACAGCTCAACTAACGGCCTGATTAACCGTTATAAAGCCTGGCGCGCATAATCTTGCGCAGCTAAGACGCAATGCCGACCTTTAGGTCGGCATTTTTTTTACAGCCGCCGCAGCAGGCGGGCTGGATTTCCCGCCCACACCCCTTTCTCGGTAATGGACTTCGTCACCACGCTGCCCGCGCCAATCACCACGCCGTCGCAGATGCTGACGGCCAGAATTGTGGCGCCGCTGCCGATCGACACGTCATCGCCAATCTCAATCCGCCCCCAGCTGGCGCGGTCGGCATTCGGTTTGCCGTCGCGAAACAGGTCGTTGGCAAACATCACGCCGTGACCGATAAAGCAGCGCTGGCCAATGGTGACGTACTCGCAGATAAAAGTATGGGACTGAATTTTACTGTTCGCGCCAATGCGGGTATTGCCCTGGATCTCAACGAACGGCCCGACGAAGACGTTATCGCCAAGGACACAGTCGTACAGGTTGGCGGGCTGGTATATCACCACGTTCTCACCGCTGGTGACGTTGCGGATCGCCGTTTCCCGAAGGGTATGCATAGTGCCTCTCAGATCGGTTTGGCCAGAATATGTAAGGTGCTTTGCTGGCTGGCGGAATGAAATGCGACATCTTTCACGTGCTGCATCCCCTGACGTTCGTAAAAACGGCGCGCAGCGGGGTTATCGGCGAGCACTTCCAGCCACAGCCAGCTTTCACTGGCCGCTTTTGCTCTCGCCTCGACGGCGCGAAATATCTGCTCACCGTAGCGGCGGCCCGTTGTGTCAGGCAGCAGATAGAGCTTATGCAACAGCGTACCGGACGGACCTTCAGGACTTATCGCCTGACGACAGGCGTATTTCGCAAAGCCGACAGGGTGGGGGGCTTCAGCAATCAACCAACAGCACTGGGAATCGGTCAGGCTGCGTTGCAGCGAGGCCAGGGAATACTCTTGTTGCAGGTAGCACGCCAGCTCGTCGGCGTTATGCCAGAGGTGAGCAAAGTGATGGCGATAGCTGGCATTGCCCATTTCATTGAGTAAAGCCGCATCCTCTGCGCGTGCGGTACGAATCTTCAGCATGGTTGTTTCCTTTTTAACCCGTCCGTCTGGGCTGTGATTGTTACATCTTCGCCGGTGGTGGCAAAAAGTTAGCGAATAATGTCGATCTGGATCACATTTTTGCGTTATACAGGTCTCAAAGAAGCATAATGATGAGGGGTATTTATGTCGTCGGTTTATCGTCCGCTGGTGAATTTTATCGCCACCGCGATGCAAACGGTTTTGAATCTTGGGCTGCTGTGCCTGGGGATTATTTTGATCGTCTTCCTCGGGAAAGAGACGCTGCATCTGGCCGATGTCCTCTTTACCCCGGAGCCGACCAGTAAGTACCGGCTGGTGGAAGGTCTGGTGGTCTACTTCCTCTACTTCGAGTTTATCGCGCTGATCGTCAAGTATTTTCAGTCGGGGTTCCACTTCCCGCTGCGCTATTTCGTCTATATCGGCATCACCGCGATTGTACGCCTGATTATCATCGACCATGAGTCGCCGATGGCGGTGCTGATTTACTCCGCCGCGATCCTGATCCTGGTGATTACGCTCTGGCTGTGTAACTCCAATCGCCTGAAACGCGAATAAAAAAAAGCGGCCTCCAGGGCCGCTGACCAACAGTCACAAATAGAATTTATGTAGGGTCCAGTTGAGGATAGCAGTGGCATTGGCCTTACTTTTTCAGCTGAGGGCGACGGCGACAATACCCGGTTGGGGTCGTGTATTGCGGCTAGACCGTCGGCCCTCATCTGAAATTTGGGGCCGGTGTTACAAAAAAAACTTAACCTTTCACCCCACCCGCCGTCAGGCCGTTAACCAGCCAGCGCTGCGCCAGCAGGAAGACGACCGTGATCGGGATGGCGGAGAGCACCGCCGCGGCGGCGAAGTCGCCCCACAGATAGTTCTGCGGGTTGAGATACTGTTGCATACCTACCGCCAGGGTATAGCTGTTCACATCACGCAGCAGCAGCGAGGCGACGGGCACTTCGGTGATGGCCGCGATGAACGACAGAATAAACACCACCGCCAGAATCGGCACCGACAGCGGCAGCAGCACGAGGCGGAAAGCCTGCCATGGGGTCGCGCCATCCAGCGCCGCCGCTTCTTCCAGCGAGCCATCGATGGTTTCGAAGTAGCCTTTAATCGTCCAGACGTGCAGCGCGATACCGCCCATATAAGCGAAGATCACGCCGCCGTGGGTGTTGAGGCCGACGAACGGGATGTACTGGCCCAGGCGGTCAAACAATGCATACAGGGCCACCAGCGACAGCACCGCCGGGAACATCTGGAAAATCAGCATCCCTTTCAGCAGCGTCGCTTTCCCCGGGAAGCGCATACGGGCAAAAGCGTAGGCGCAGGTGGTGGAGAGGGCGACGATACCGATCGCGGTAATGCCGGCGACCTTAATCGAATTCCACAGCCACAGCAGTACCGGGAATGGCGGCGGCGTGACGCGGCCATCCGCGTGCTCAACGCTGAAGCCTAATGCCAGGCGCCAGTGTTCCCAGGAGATGGTATCCGGGATCAGGCTGCCGGTGGCGAAGTTGCCTTCGCGCAGCGAGATAGCGATAACCATCAGCAGCGGAAACATAATCGCGGCGATAAAAATCAGCAGTAACAGGTGTGTCGTAAAGAGACGCAGTTTCTGAGATTTGGGTTGGACCATAGCCATTATCGTTATCTCCCTTAATCAAACTTCATGCGTGTGGCTTTCAGATTCACAATCGCTAACGCGCCAACCAGCAGGAAGATAAGCGTTGCGATAGCCGCCGCCAGGCCGAAGTCCTGACCGCCGCCGCCTTCAAAGGCGATGCGATAGGTGTAGCTCACCAGCAGGTCGGTATAACCGGCCGGGGTGGTGGTGCCGAGACGGTCCGGACCACCGTTGGTCAACAGCTGAATCAGCACGAAGTTGTTAAAGTTAAAGGCGAAGCTGGCGATCATCAGCGGTGTCAGCGGTTTGATCAGCAGCGGCAGCGTAATTTTAAAGAAGTTCTGGAACGGACCGGCGCCATCCATCGCCGACGCTTCGTACAGATCGTCCGGAATCGCCTTCAGCAACCCCATGCACAGGATCATCATGTACGGGTAGCCCAGCCAGGTGTTGACGATGATGATCATGGTGCGCGCGGTGGTCGGGTCGCTAAACCAGGCCGGCTTAATGCCGAACAGCGCGCTGAGCATCATATTGATTTCACCAAAGCTCTGGTTGAACAGCCCTTTGAAAATCAGAATCGAAATAAACGACGGTACGGCATACGGCAGAATCAACAGGACGCGGTAAATTGCTTTGCCTTTCAGTGCTTCCCACTGCACCAGACAAGCCAGCACCATTCCCACGGCCACGGTCAAAATCACCGTCAGCACCGAGAACACCACGGTCCAGACGAAAATAGCGAAGAACGGTTTCTGGATCCCTTCGTCCTGGAAGACGCGGGTGAAGTTATCCCAGCCGATCGTCACGGTGTAGCCCGGGCTCAGCTTTTCAGTGCCCCAGCTGCCGTCGGCGTTAATCGCCTGGTAGAAGCCTACGTCATTGTTCGGGCGGTATTTGACGTGGGTCTGATTGTTGGTCAGCACCCCATCTTCGCTAAGCGTATACAGCGGTTGAGTGCCGGAGAACTGACGCAGCGAGCTCATGATCACTTTGCTGTCATCCGGCAGCACGGCGGTCAGTTGGTTCAGCGCGGTGCGGTTCTGGGTAATGACGCGCAGGCTGACGCGCTCGCCTTCCGGCAGGGCGTCGGTTTCTTTTAACGCCAGCTTCTGCTCACCGCCGAATTTAAAAGCGTCGGAAAGGTAGTTTTTACCGCTCTCGCCGTCGGTCAGGGCCAGTTTCCACTCGTCCCCCGCCGGGATCAGCGTGAAGTTATAGGCTTTGCCAGCCTGGAAAGAGCGATCCATCAGCACCTGCTGCGCACGTTCAAAGGTCAGCTGGTTGGTGCTGCTGTAGTTCGTGAAGGCGATGGCAATGGTACAGACCAGCGGAAACAGGACGAACAGGCCCATGCCGGCGAGGCCGGGATAGACATAGCGCCAGGCATAAGCCTTGCGATTAGCGAAAATATACAGGCCAACTGAGCTTAAAATCAGCGTCATGATGGCGAACAGGTACTCCCCCTGGGCGTACATCAAAACAACAAGGTAACCCACCAGCAGGCACAGTAAGCCAATCACAGACCATGTGAGTTGCGGACTTTGCCACCAGTGTTTCTTTTTAACGGCATCCATGGGGATCATCCTCTACAGCGGTGAAAACTTATTTGTCAGGTGGCGCTTCGCTTACCTAACCTACGGTCCGAGCCGCAGTGGTAGGGCGGGTAAGCGCAAGCGCTACCCGCCGTTTTCTTACTTAGTGATACGACTCTGTGCATCCTTCAGTGCAGCATCGACAGTCTGGCGACCGCTGGCGGCGTTGATAACCGCGGTACGAACGGCATACCAGAAGGCAGACATCTGCGGGATGTTAGGCATGATTTCGCCATTCTGGGCGTTCGCCATGGTGGCGGCGATGCGCGGATCTTTTTCCAGTTTCTCCTGGAAGGATTTCAGCGCGACAGCACCCAGCGGTTTGTCGTTGTTAACCGATTCCAGACCCTGATCGGTCATCAGGTAGTTTTCGAGGAACTCTTTCGCCAGCTCTTTGTTCGGGCTGGCGGCGTTGATACCCGCGCTCAGTACGCCAACGAACGGTTTCGATGGTTTGCCTTTAAAGGTCGGCAGCAGGGTGACGCCGTAGTTAACCTTGCTCTTATCAATGTTAGACCACGCCCACGGACCGTTGATGGTCATGGCGGTTTCGCCTTTGTTGAAGGCGGCTTCCGCGATGGAGTAATCCGTGTCGGCATTCATGTGCTTGTTCTTGATCAGGTCAACCAGGAAGGTGAGACCCGCTTTCGCGCCTGCGCTGTCTACGCCGACGTTTTTCACGTCATATTTGCCGTTTTCAAACTTGAAGGCGTACCCGCCGTCGGCAGCGATCAGCGGCCAGGTGAAGTACGGTTCCTGCAGGTTGAACATCAGCGCGCTCTTACCTTTCGCTTTCAGTGCTTTATCCAGCGCCGGGATCTCTTCCCAGGTTTTCGGCGGGTTCGGTACCAGGTCCTTGTTATAAATCAGGGACAGGGCTTCAACCGCCACCGGATAGGCGATCAGTTTGCCGTTAAAGCGCACGGCATCCCAGGTGAATGGGTAGAGTTTGTCCTGGAACGCTTTGTCCGGGGTGATTTCAGCCAGCAGGCCGGACTGTGCGTAGCCGCCGAAACGGTCATGCGCCCAGAAGATGATGTCCGGGCCGTCGCCAGTCGCCGCAACCTGCGGGAACTTCTCTTCCAGCTTGTCCGGATGTTCTACGGAAACTTTAATGCCGGTGTCTTTTTCAAACTTTTTACCCACTTCAGCGAGGCCGTTATAGCCTTTGTCGCCATTAATCCAGATAACCAGCTTACCTTCTTCAATTTTCGCGAGGGCAGAGGCGGAAAACATCATCGTGGTCAGTGCTGACAGCGCGAGGATGCGAGCGCCAGTTTTGATTTTCATATACCCGTCCTATTTGGTGATGTACTCGTGGATACACTTCGGTGGCTTAACGATGATGAGTTTCCTTTTTTAACAACCCCTTTCCATCCTCCCCTGGTCTACGCCCCACCCGCTGGTTGTGTGATCTCCATTGCAAAAACGGCCGTATTGCGTCCTGGAGCACAGAAAAAAGTGCCCAATTTTGTCGTCCCCATCACGAAATCACGCTTCGTCCGCCATCCCCCGCGGCGAGAGGCAATCTCTCATCCTCCCATCTCCTCCCCCATAAAAAAGCCGGGGGGTGGAGGATTTGCCAGCTTAAGGAATGCCGCATAGTCGACCCATCTTGAATGTGTCTTTAAGTGACAGGTTGTAACGAAGGGAGAAGGGCATGGCGAGCGTACAGCTACGAAATGTAACGAAAGCCTGGGGCGACGTGGTGGTATCTAAAGATATCAATCTCGATATCCAGGATGGGGAGTTCGTCGTGTTTGTTGGACCGTCGGGCTGCGGCAAATCCACTCTGCTGCGTATGATTGCCGGACTGGAAACAGTCACCAGCGGCGATCTGTTCATTGGCGATACCCGGATGAACGACGTGCCGCCCGCTGAGCGCGGCATCGGCATGGTATTCCAGTCATATGCGCTTTATCCCCATCTTTCCGTTGCCGAAAATATGTCTTTCGGCCTGAAACTGGCCGGCGCGAAAAAAGAGGTCATTAACCAGCGAGTGACTCAGGTGGCTGAGGTCTTACAGCTGGCGCATCTTCTGGAGCGTAAACCGAAAGCGCTTTCCGGTGGTCAGCGCCAGCGTGTAGCGATCGGCCGTACGCTGGTGGCAGAGCCAAGCGTCTTCCTGCTGGATGAACCGCTCTCTAACCTGGATGCCGCCCTGCGTGTCCAGATGCGTATCGAGATCTCCCGTCTGCATAAGCGGCTGGCCCGCACCATGATTTATGTTACCCACGATCAGGTGGAAGCGATGACCCTCGCGGACAAGATTGTGGTTCTGGACGCCGGCCGTGTGGCACAGGTCGGGAAACCGCTGGAGCTCTATCACTATCCGGCTGACCGCTTCGTTGCCGGCTTTATCGGTTCACCGAAGATGAACTTCCTGCCGGTGAAAGTCACCGCGACGGCTATCGATCAGGTGCAAGTAGAACTGCCGAACCGCCAGCAAATCTGGCTGCCGGTAGACAGCGCCAACGTTCAGGTTGGCGCCAACATGTCATTAGGTATCCGCCCCGAGCATTTACTGCCCAGCGATATCGCCGATGTGACCCTCGAAGGTGAGGTTCAGGTCGTCGAACAGCTCGGTCACGAGACGCAAATTCATATCCAGATCCCCGCCATCCGTCAGAACCTGGTTTACCGCCAGAATGACGTGGTGTTGGTAGAAGAGGGAGCCACATTCGCCATCGGTTTGCCGCCAGAACGTTGCCACTTATTCCGTGAGGATGGCACCGCTTGTCGTCGGCTGCATAAAGAGCCGGGCGTGTAAGGCTTCCCATTAAAAAAAAGCGCGAACCCGGCTGGCGGTACACCGGCGAAGCGTTCAAAGAAAAGCAATGATCTCAGGAGATAGAATGATGATTACTCTGCGCAAACTTCCTCTGGCGGTCGCCGTCGCAGCAGGCGTTATGTCTGCTCAGGCGCTGGCTGTCGATTTCCATGGTTACGCGCGTTCCGGCATTGGCTGGACCGGCAGCGGCGGCCAGCAAGAGTGTTTCAAAGCGACAGGCGCACAAAGTAAGTACCGTCTTGGTAACGAATGTGAAACCTATGCGGAACTGAAGCTGGGCCAGGAACTGTGGAAAGAAGGGGATAAGAGTTTTTATTTCGATACTAACGTTGCCTATTCCGTGAATCAGGAAGATGACTGGGAAAGCACCTCTCCGGCGTTCCGTGAAGCCAACATCCAGGGTAAAAACCTGATCGACTGGCTGCCGGGCTCCACGCTGTGGGCAGGTAAACGCTTCTATCAGCGTCATGACGTTCACATGATCGACTTCTACTACTGGGATATCTCCGGCCCGGGTGCAGGTCTGGAAAACGTTGACCTTGGCTTCGGCAAGCTCTCTCTGGCCGCTACCCGCAACTCAGAAAGCGGCGGCTCTTACACTTTCTCCAGCGATGACACCAAAAAATACGCAGCGAAAACCGCAAACGACGTCTTTGACGTCCGTCTGGCGGGCCTGGAAACTAACCCGGGCGGCGTGCTGGAGTTAGGTGTCGATTACGGTCGTGCGAACCCGCAGGATGATTATCGTCTGGAAGACGGCGCGTCGAAAGACGGCTGGTTGTGGACTGGTGAACATACCCAGTCTATCTGGGGCGGCTTCAACAAGTTCGTAGTTCAGTACGCGACTGACGCGATGACCTCCTGGAACAGCGGCCACTCTCAAGGGACCAGCATCGATAACAACGGCAGCATGATCCGCGTTCTGGATCACGGTGCGATGGACTTCAACGATGATTGGGGCCTGATGTACGTGGCGATGTACCAGGACGTGGACCTGGACAGCAAAAACGGTTCTACCTGGTACACCGTGGGTGTCCGTCCGATGTACAAATGGACGCCGATCATGAGCACCCAGCTGGAAATCGGTTACGACAACGTGAAATCCCAGCGTACCAGCGAAAACAACAACCAGTACAAAATTACTCTGGCTCAACAGTGGCAGGCAGGCAACAGCGTCTGGTCTCGTCCGGCTATCCGTATCTTCGCAACCTACGCGAAGTGGGATGAAAACTGGGGTTACAGCAACGCCTCTGGTCTGCAGACCAAAGACAGCAGCGGAAGCGGCATGTACACCTCCAGCCGCGGTGACGACAGCGAAGTTACCTTCGGTGCCCAGATGGAAGTGTGGTGGTAATACCGCCTGTAAGACGGTTGTAACCTGGGAGGGGCATCGGCCCCTCCTGACTATTCAAGGTTAGCGCGCTATTGCCTGGCTACCGCTAAACCGATGCTATCCAAGGTGAGAAGAATGAAAATGAAGAAAACTCTCGTCGCTCTGTGTTTATCCGCAGGGATGTTGGCATGCGTGCCGGGGATGAGCCTTGCCGATGTTAACTTTGTACCGCAGAACACCAGCGCCGCGCCGTCTATTCCAGCCAGCGCGCTGCAACAGCTGATCTGGACGCCTGCCGATCAATCAAAGACGCAGAGCGTTGATTTAACCACCGGCGGTCAACGCCTGGATGTCCCGGGGATCGTCGGACCGGTCGCCGCCTGGAGCGTACCGGCCAATATCGGCGAGCTGACCCTGACGCTCGACAGCGAACTGAACAAACATAAGCAGATTTTTGCGCCGAACGTGCTGATTCTGGATCAGAATATGACGCCAGCGGCGTTCTTCCCCAGCAACTACTTTACCTATCAGCAGCCGGGCGTGATGACCGCCGATCGCCTGGGCGGCGTGATGCGCCTGACTCCGGCGTTGGGCCAGCAGAAGCTCTATGTGCTGGTATTTACCACTGAAAAAGATCTTCAGCAGACCACGACCCTGCTGGATCCGGCGAAAGCCTATGCCAAAGGCGCCGGAAATGCGGCCCCGGATATCCCGGATCCGATCGCTAAACATACCACCGATGGCGTGCTGAAGCTGAAAGTGAAAACCAATAGCACCTCCAGCGTGCTGGTGGGCCCGCTGTTCGGCTCTTCCGGCCCGGGACCGGTGACCGTCGGCAATACCGCCGCGCCGGTAGCCGCGCCAGCCGCCGCAGCCGCTGCGGCGCCGGCAGCCAAAAGCGAACCGATGCTCAGCGATACCGAAACCTACTTCAACAACGGTATTAAGCAGGCGGTGAAACAAGGTGACATCGACAAAGCCCTGAAATTGATGAACGAAGCTGAGCGCCTCGGCTCGAAATCCGCTCGTTCCACCTTTATCAGCAGTGTAAAAGGCAAGGGGTAATCGTCTCCCCACAATGCTGATGTTTAGGCACAGCCTTTAGGTGCATCCTCCGGGATGCACCTTTTTTTGCACGCGCGGCAGCCTGTTGCATGGCTGTTGCGTGAATGATCGTATATTGACGTTTGCCCGCCACCAACCGCCTATTCTGCGATACAATGCTCTCACGTTATGTACCGGAGAATCAGGCATGTCCCATCCTGCGCTTACGCGACTGCGTGCGCTGCGCTATTTTGCCGTTATGCCATCCCTGGCGCCGCCCCTGAGTGACTGGCTGCTGCTGGAGGACTCAATGACCCAGCGCTTTGAGCAACAAGGAAAGCAGGTCACCGTGACCCTGATTAACGAAGGGTATATTGAGCGTGAGGCGCTGACTGACGAAGCGGCGCTGCTACCTGACGAGCCGCGCTACTGGCTGCGGGAGATTATACTCAACGCCGATGGCGAGCCCTGGCTGGCCGGGCGCACGGTGGTGCCGGAGTCGACGCTGTGTGGTCCGGAGCTGGCGCTACAGCAGCTCGGGCAGATCCCGCTGGGCCGATACCTGTTCACGTCGTCGACATTAACCCGCGATTTTATTGAAATTGGTCGCGATGCAGCGCTGTGGGGGCGTCGTTCCCGTCTGCGGCTGAGCGGCAAACCCTTGCTGCTGACCGAGCTGTTTTTGCCTGCGTCGCCGTTGTACTAAGAGGAAGAAAAAATGGAGTGGAGTCTGTCGCAGAATAAGCTGTTGGCGTTTCATCGCCTGATGCGCACTGACAAACCGATCGGCGCCTTGCTGCTGCTGTGGCCGACGTTGTGGGCGCTGTGGGTAGCCTCGCCGGGCGTACCACCGCTGTGGATCCTGGCGGTATTCGTCGCCGGCGTCTGGCTGATGCGCGCCGCCGGCTGCGTGGTGAATGACTATGCCGATCGAAAATTTGATGGTCACGTTAAGCGTACCGCCCGTCGTCCGCTACCGAGCGGCGATGTCACCGAGAAAGAGGCGCGAACGCTGTTTATCGTTCTGGTGCTGCTCTCCTTCCTGCTGGTGCTCACCCTCAACACCATGACCATTCTGCTGTCGGTCGCGGCGCTGGCCCTGGCATGGGTCTATCCGTTTATGAAGCGCTACACTCATCTGCCGCAGGTGGTGCTGGGGGCGGCCTTTGGCTGGTCAATCCCGATGGCCTTCTCGGCCGTCAGTGAATCGCTGCCGCTGAGCTGCTGGCTGATGTTCCTCGCCAACATTCTGTGGGCCGTAGCCTACGATACGCAGTATGCGATGGTGGATCGTGATGACGACGTTAAGATCGGCATCAAGTCGACGGCGATCCTGTTCGGCGAAAACGATCGTCTGATTATCGGTATTCTGCAGGTGGCCGTACTGGTGCTGATGGGCGCGGTGGGCTGGCTGAATGGGCTGGGCTGGGAATACTACTGGTCGTTATTTGTCGCGGCGGGTCTGTTTGGCTGGCAGCAGAAGCTTATCTTCAATCGCGACCGCGATAACTGCTTCAAAGCGTTTATGAACAATAACTACGTCGGGCTGGTGCTGTTCCTGGGCCTGGCGATGAGCTACCTGTAACCCCTGTCCGCTTCCCCCCGGCATACCGGGGGGAAGTGAGGGCAGAAAACACCGCGTTACGCGTCGTCCTGCGTGACGCTTTCAATCGTCAGCCGCACATCCGACGTAATCAATTCCGCCAGCATCCGATAAACCTTCAGCGTCTCTTCCGGCTCGGCATCGCCGGTATCGCTAATGTAGCCTTCGTCGCGCAGGGTCAGCACCAGGGTACTGAACACCGCTTTGTCGAAGAACTCCGGCGCGTTAATGCCATGCAGCACCGACAGACGCTGGGCCACGGTACGACTCTCTTTTTCCAGCGAACTGCGGTTGATCGACGGGTTGGCGCTCAGCAGCCAGAAGGTAATGGCATAGCGCTGCAGCGTCTCGCGCGCGCCAGCGGCCAGCAGTTGCAGGGAGCGAGAGTGCGACGGATTGAGGCTCATCACATCGCCATCAACGACGATCAGCTCCTGACGCAGCATCTCGGCAATCAACGCATCCACCACCCCGGCCAGCTCTGCTTTCTCCCAGCGCAGGAACAGCTCGGCCTTGAGGAACGGATACAGCGTTTCGACATGGCGCAGCACTTCGGTGCGGCTGAGTTGACGATGCTGAGTCACCAGGGCGGCTAACAGCGACGGAATCACCAGCATATGGGCGATGTTGTTGCGATAGTAGGTCATCAGCACCGCCTGCTCGCGCGGCAGGATGATGATATCGCCGATGGTGTCCTTCTCTACTTCGAACTTGTTCATCTGCAGCGCGTGGTCGATAAGCTCGCTGGCCGAAGCGGAGGGGGCGGTCGCATCTGGCGAATAGGGCACATTGCGCAGCAGCGCGAGGTAGCACTCCAGCTGTTGGGTCAGCTGCTCACGGGTGAGCGAACGCTGGCGCGAGGCCAGCAGCGCCGTGCAGCACAGGTTCATGGCGTTGGCCGCGCCGGCGTTGTTGATGCGCACCATCAGGTCTGCGGCGATGTTATTCACCGTTGGCGTCAGCCAGGAAGGGCGGATGGCTTCGATTGGGTCGATGGCTTCCCGCCACTCTGGCACATGGTGGTTAAGGTAGGTCATCAGCGGCAATGGTTCGCCGAAGTTGACATAGCCCTGGCCAAGGTTGCGCAGCTTACTCAAGCCGCGCACCATCTGCGGCAGGCTCTCTTTCTCTTTGGTGGCGCCGCGCAGCTCTTTGGCGTAGGTTCCTACTTCCATCACGTGCTCATAGCCGATGTAGATAGGCACCAGAGTGATAGGCCGGGTACCGCCACGCAGCATCGCCTGGATGGTCATCGACAGCGTACCGGTCTTCGGATCGAGCAGACGGCCGGTACGGGAGCGGCCGCCTTCGACGAAATACTCGACGGAATAGCCGCGGCTGAACAGTTCGCCAAGATATTCGCGGAACACCGTGGAATAGAGCTTGTTGCCCTTAAAGGTGCGGCGAATAAAGAACGCGCCCAGGCGGCGGAAGATTGGCCCGGCTGGCCAGAAGTTGAGGTTGATGCCCGCCGCGATATGCGGTGGCACCAGGCCCTGATGATACAGAACGTAGGAGAGCAGCAGATAGTCCATGTGGCTGCGGTGGCAGGGGACATAGACAATCTCATGGCCGTCGTGAGCCAGCTGACGCACGCGCTCGGCGTTATGCACGTTGATCCCCTGGTACAGGCGGTTCCAGGTGAAGCCGAGAATGCGGTCGGTCAGGCGGATCATCTCGTACGAGAAGTTCGCGGCAATCTCTTCCATCAGCGCGATAGCGTTCTGCTGAGCCTTCTCGTGAGAAATTTTCTTGCTGCGCGCTTCGTCTTCCACCGCGCGGGCAATCGCTTTCGAGGCCAGCAGTTTATTAAACAGATCCTGACGGGCCGGCAGACGCGGGCCGACGGCGGCCAGGCGCTGGCGGGCAAAGTGCATCCGGGCGACGCGAGCCAGCTTCTGCGCGATGATCTTATCGGTGCCGTGTTCATCCGCCATGCGGCGCAGCGACACGGAAGGCGAAAAGCGCACAAAGCTGTCGCGGCCGAGCCAGGAGACGGCGAAAAATTTCTGGATACCGTTAAGCATCCGCAGCGGTGGATTGACTTCCCCTTTCTCACGGCCCGGCGAGCGGCCGAACATCACCGAGACCGGCACCATTTGCACATCGAGATCCGGATGGTTGCGGTGCAGATCGAGGTAGTCGTGGAACAGCTTGATGGACTCTTCTTTTGGCGTGTAATAGGTAAATACGCGCGGCCCACCGTGGATGAATACGTAACGCGGCAGCAGCGCGCCGTCGATCTCCAGCGGTTCAAGCGGATCGGGTAAATCATGCGCCAGGCATTGGGCGCGCAGCGTCAGCAGGTCCGCCTTGGAGTTATAGGGCAGGACGTACATGACCGGACGCGAGGTATCGAGTCCTAATTCCTGAGCAGGCTCTGCCGGAATAGACTTGCTTTTTACCAGCACCCGTAATGGTAAATTCAGTAATTTATAGTAAATTCGTTGCCAGCCGGACATAAACGATGTGAAGCCTCTGGTTAATCATGCAAATGCGCGGCAAGAATAACAGAAAGTGGGCAAAATTTCCGTTACCACGCGGCAAACGCGTACACTCATCGACGTCATTTACGTAAAAAGGTTTTGTGATGGCCAATAATACCACCGGGTTAACCCGAATCATTAAGGCGGCAGGTTACTCCTGGAAAGGATTTCGCGCGGCGTGGATCAACGAGGCCGCGTTTCGTCAGGAAGGCGTCGCCGCCATCGTGGCCGTCGCGATAGCCTGCTGGCTGGACGTCGACGCCATCACCCGCGTATTGCTGATCGGGTCGGTCCTGCTAGTGATGATAGTCGAAATTCTCAACAGCGCGATTGAGGCGGTCGTGGACCGTATAGGCTCGGATTATCATGAGCTTTCAGGGCGCGCCAAAGACATGGGGTCGGCAGCGGTCCTGCTGGCGATTATCATCGCGCTGATCACCTGGGGAACGCTGCTGTGGAGCCATTATCACTAACGTTCTTCGCTAAGCCTCGCAAAATATAAACAATCTACCGATTTTTGTGTGCCATGTGGTTCCAAAATCACCGTTAGCTGTATATACTCACAGCATAACTGTATATACACCCAGGGGGCGGAATGAAAGCGTTAACGACCAGGCAGCAAGAGGTGTTTGATCTCATTCGGGATCATATCAGCCAGACGGGCATGCCGCCGACGCGTGCGGAAATTGCTCAGCGCTTGGGGTTCCGTTCCCCAAACGCGGCGGAAGAACACCTGAAAGCGCTGGCGCGTAAAGGCGCGATCGAGATCGTCTCCGGCGCATCTCGCGGTATCCGCCTGCTGACGGAAGAAGAACACGGCCTGCCGCTGATCGGCCGCGTCGCCGCTGGCGAGCCGCTGCTGGCGCAGCAGCACATTGAGGGCCACTATCAGGTCGACCCGTCGATGTTTAAACCCAACGCGGATTTCCTGCTGCGCGTCAGCGGCATGTCGATGAAAGACATCGGTATCCTTGATGGCGATCTGCTGGCGGTACACAAAACCCAGGACGTGCGTAACGGCCAGGTGGTCGTGGCGCGCATTGACGACGAAGTGACGGTGAAGCGCCTGAAAAAGCAGGGCAACGTCGTCGAGCTGTTGCCGGAAAACAGCGAGTTTTCCCCTATCGTTGTCGATCTGCGCCAGCAGAGTTTTACCATTGAGGGTCTGGCCGTTGGCGTGATCCGTAACGGAGAATGGCTGTAGCGCCTGCCCCTGCGCAGCGTCATCGGATGCATGACGCTGCGACGTTTTTCCTCAATCAGGTCCCCCATCATGCTGCTCAACGCTGCCGATAAAGCGCTGTGGCGCCTTGCTATCCCGATGATCTTCTCCAACATCACCGTCCCGCTGCTGGGGCTGGTAGATACGGCGGTGATCGGCCACCTTGACAGCCCGGTATACCTCGGCGGCGTCGCGGTCGGGGCGACGGCCACCAGTTTTCTTTTCATGTTGCTGCTGTTTTTGCGCATGAGCACCACCGGGCTCACCGCTCAGGCCTGGGGTGCCAAAGATCCGCTGCGTCTTGCGCGCGCGCTGGTGCAGCCGCTGGCCCTGGCGCTGGGCGCCGGGGTTCTCATCATCCTGTTTCGCCTGCCGCTGATTAATCTCGCTCTGCATATTGTCGGCGGCAGTGAGGCGGTGCTTGAGCAGGCACGGCGGTTCCTTGAAATTCGCTGGCTCAGCGCTCCCGCTTCGCTGGCCAACCTGGTGCTGCTCGGCTGGTTGCTGGGGGTTCAGTACGCCCGGGCGCCGGTGATTCTGCTGGTGGTCGGCAATCTGCTCAATATTGTGCTCGACCTGTGGCTGGTGATGGGCCTGCGGATGAACGTCCAGGGGGCGGCGCTGGCCACGGTTACCGCGGAGTACGCAACCTTGATTATCGGCCTGATGATGGCGAAGCGGGTGCTGACGCTGCGCGGCGTGTCGCTGAGCATGTTGAAAAACGCCTGGCGCGGGGATCTGCGCCGTCTGCTGGCGTTGAATCGGGACATCATGCTGCGTTCCCTGCTGCTGCAGCTGTGCTTTGGCGCGCTGACCGTGTACGGCGCGCGTCTGGGCAGCGACATTGTGGCGGTCAATGCGGTACTGATGACTATGCTGACCTTTACCGCCTACGCGCTGGATGGCTTTGCCTATGCCGTGGAGGCCCACTCCGGCCAGGCCTACGGCGCGCGCGACGGCAGCCAGCTTCTTGAAATCTGGCGGGCGGCCTGCCGCCAGTCTGGCATGGTGGCGCTGGCATTTGCCCTGATTTACAGCCTGGCGGGGGAGTACATCATCGCGTTGTTAACCTCGCTACCTTCCCTGCAGCAGCTGGCCGATCGCTATCTGATCTGGCAGACCATCCTGCCGGTGGTGGGCGTCTGGTGCTACCTGCTGGACGGCATGTTCATCGGCGCGACGCGCGGCGCGGAGATGCGTAACAGCATGGCGGTCGCCGCGGCGGGGTTTGCCGTGACGCTGCTTTCGGTCCCGGTGCTCGGCAACCACGGACTGTGGCTGGCGCTGGCGGTGTTCCTCGCCCTGCGCGGCCTGTCGCTGGCGCTGATCTGGCGTCGCCACTGGCGACACGGCACCTGGTTTAGCTAGTCATTGCCGTTCATCACGGCCATCCATGAATTCCCACGGTTGCGCACCGCTTACCGGGGCAGCTCAGTAGCCCGGCTCAGCGCAGCGCAAGCCGGGAAAATCGCCTCAGCCTTACCCATCGGTATGATGGTTAAAAATTCCGAATAACGAATCGGTGCCAGCATTCTCATCTATAGTTAATACCATGTCCGGTACAAAACGGGCTGTAAACCCACCGAATGATGAGGACGTTATCATGAATAAAGACGAAATCGGCGGTAACTGGAAACAGTTGAAAGGTAAAGCCAAGGAACAGTGGGGCAAACTTACCGATGATGATATGACCGTGATCGAAGGTAAGCGCGATCAGCTGGTCGGTAAAATTCAGGAACGGTACGGCTATGCGAAGGATCAGGCTGAGAAAGAAGTCTCAGACTGGGAGCATAAGAACGACTACCGCTGGTAGCGTTCCGTGGCTCAAAGAATAAAACATTTGTGTTAGTGCCTGTCTGAATGGCGTAAGGACGCGCCGTTAACCCTGTTTCCCGCTGCGGCTGACGCTCAGCGGGCTTTCTTTTTCAGCTGAATCGTATGGTCGTGCTGGCAGTGTCCCGGTGTGCTGCAGGCTTCGACTTCAACGCAGTCTGCACAAAGGCCGTGGGCTTCAATCACGTTATGGCGCAGGGCAAAGCCCATTCTGGCCGCTAACGTATGCATGATATCTTCCACCCCTTCCGCCGCTTCTTCCTTCACCACGCCACAGCGGTCACAGATAAACATGGCTGAGCTATGGGTCGGCTGGTCAAAGAGATGGCACAGCACATAGCTGTTGGTTGACTCCACCTTGTGAACAAAACCCTGCTCGAGTAAAAACTCCAGCGCACGGTAAACCGTCGGTGGTTTAGCCTGCGGCTCTTTGTCACGCAGGAGATCCAGCAGGTCGTAGGCGCTGATCGCCCCTTGTTGCAGGCTCATCAGGCGCAACACCTCCAGACGCTGTGGGGTCAGGCGTACGCCGCGCTGCGCACATAGCTTTTCAGCATGCGCTAACATCTCTTGCGAAGGGGTCTTATCCATGAGCATCCTCGGGTTGCGTGAATTTGAATCTGTTACTTTATCACGTTCCTCAGAAAACACCGAGAGCCGGCGGGTGATACGGGTCATACTTCAGATTGTCGGCACCTGCGCCAGCTCCGGGTGCTGGCCGCTGACTTTCGTACAGACCACGCCTTAGTCGATCGCTAAAACCGTCCTGCCCGATTTAATCGCAACACGCCTGACCCAGGGTATGCTATATCTGAAGTGTCTCATTTTCGGGAGAAAACGATGAAACGACCTGATTGCATTCGCCACTGGCGCGAACTGGAAGGGCCCGACGATGCCACTTATCCCGACAGCCCGGAGCGTTTTTCGATTGGCGCGCCGCTGGGGCGCGGTTTACGGCTCAACCGGCTGGGGATCCATCACGAGCGACTGCCTCCGGGACGACGCACCTCGTACCCGCACGCCGAGAGCGATGAGGAAGAGTTCATCTATGTGCTGGAGGGCTATCCGGAGGTATGGATAAACGGCTATCTCTGGAAGCTGGAGCCGGGCGACAGCGTGGGTTTTCCCGCGGGTACCGGCATCTGCCACACTTTTCTCAATAACACCGAGCAGGAGGTTCGTCTGCTGGTGGTGGGTGAGTCCAACAAAAAATACAACCGCATCTATTACCCGCTTAATCCCGGCTATGCCGCGACGCGCCAGGATCGCTGGGTTGACCATCCGCCGCAGTTCTTTGGTCCACACGACGGCAAACCGCGGAAAAAGTAATCGACCTGGGGGAGGGTGACGCTCGCCGCACTATGCGCCAGTGGTTTATCTTTATGCTATAGTAGCGCCCCTTTTTACCCGGATGCTTATTTATTCGCCATGATGCCTGAATCAACGTCACCTGTTTTCCCTGCTCACCGCTTCTCCATCGCGCCGATGCTCGACTGGACTGACCGACACTGCCGCTATTTCCTGCGGCTGCTGTCGCGGCATACGCTGCTGTATACCGAAATGGTGACCACCGGGGCGATTATTCACGGCAAAGGTGACTATCTGGCCTATAGCGAAGAAGAGCACCCGGTTGCTCTGCAGCTTGGCGGCAGCGATCCGCAGGCCCTGGCGCAGTGCGCGAAGCTGGCTGAAGCGCGCGGCTACGATGAGATCAATCTCAACGTCGGTTGCCCCTCCGATCGCGTGCAGAACGGGATGTTTGGCGCCTGCCTGATGGGCAATGCGCCACTGGTGGCCGACTGTATCAAGGCGATGCGCGATGTGGTGTCGATTCCGGTCACGGTGAAAACCCGTATCGGGATTGACGATCAGGATAGCTATGAGTTTCTGTGCGATTTCATTGAGACGGTCTCCGGCAAGGGCGAGTGTGAGATGTTTATTATTCACGCCCGCAAAGCCTGGCTCTCCGGCCTGAGCCCAAAAGAGAACCGCGAGATCCCGCCGCTGGATTACCCCCGCGTCTGGCAGCTGAAGCGCGACTTCCCCCATCTGACGATGGCGATCAACGGCGGGATCAAATCGCTGGACGAAGCCAGACTGCAGCTTGAACATATGGATGGGGTAATGGTCGGGCGTGAGGCCTACCAGAACCCGGGCATTCTGGCCTCGGTCGACCGCGAAATTTTCGGCATCGCAGGCGCGGATGCCGATCCGGTGGCGGTGGTGCGAGCCATGTACCCGTATATTGAGCGCGAGCTCAGCAATGGCACCTATCTGGGCCATATCACCCGCCATATGCTGGGGCTATTTCAGGGGATCCCCGGCGCTCGCCAGTGGCGTCGCTATCTGAGCGAGAACGCGCATAAAGCCGGCGCCGATATTGCGGTGCTGGAGCATGCTCTGCAGCTGGTGGCCGATAAACGTTAATTTCTGACGAAAACTTGGTGAAATTGACCACGCCTCGCGCACTGACGCGGGGCGTTTTCTTTTAAAGTCAAATGCTTATGTTTGGCATGCTTTTTGTAATACCTGCAGAGTGAAGTATTCATTCGTTGGGGAGAGAACCATGCTGGAACTGCTATTTGTCATTGGATTTTTTGTCATGCTGTTGGTGACCGGCGTATCGCTGCTGGGGATTATCGCGGCTATCGTGGTCACTACCGCGCTGATGTTCGTCGGCGGGTTGTTTGCCTTGATGATCAAATTACTGCCGTGGTTGCTGCTGGCCGTGGTGGTGGTGTGGATTATTCGGGCGCTGAAATCCCCGAACGGAAACGCTTTTCGCGACAATAACCGTTGGCGTTACTAAGGTATTGAGGGGTCTGTCACAACCTGAACAATTTTGCAGACAACCGCGTAGGCATTACTGAGCAAATCTGTCACTATTAGCGCGTTAACGAATTCATCGCGCTGTACCCTACATACAGCCGAACTAAAAAAAAGTAAGGGCTTCCCAGGTGGAAGCCCTAAACTTTTGTCCCTTTGTCCGCTTACGGCAGCAGCAGACTCGACCCCTGAGTTACCCGGCTTTCCAGAACTTCATGCGCCCGACGGGCCTCGGCCAGCGGATAGGTCTGACCCTCAGGCACGTCCACTTTAATTACCCCACTGGCGATCAGCGAAAACAGTTCACTGCAGGCTTCCTCCAGCTCTTCCCGGTTGGTGATATAGCCCTGCAGAGATGGTCGGGTGACATACAGAGAACCTTTCTGATTCAGGATCCCCAGATTGACGCCGGTCACCGGGCCGGAGGAGTTGCCAAAGCTGACCATCAGACCGCGTCGCTGCAGGCAGTCCAGAGAGGCTTCCCAGGTATCTTTCCCCACCGAGTCGTAGACCACGGCCACTTTCTTACCGTCGGTAAGCGCCTTGAGTCGCTCCACGATTTGCTCTTCGCGATAGTTAATCACCTGCCAGGCACCAGCCTCTTTGGCACGCTGCGCTTTCTGCGCGCTGCCGACGGTGCCGATAAGTTTCGCGCCCAGCGCTTTCGCCCACTGACAGGCAATCAGCCCCACGCCGCCGGCGGCCGCGTGAAACAGGAACACTTCATTAGGCTTAATTTCATAGGTTTTGCGCAGCAGATACCAGACCGTCAATCCTTTCAGGAACGATGCCGCGGCCTGTTCGAAAGAGATGGCGTCCGGCAGAACCGCGGCTTTGTCGGCCAGCACATTGTGTACCGTGCTGTAGGCGCCGAGCGCCGACTGGGCGTACACCACCCGATCGCCTACCTTAATGTGCGTCACCCCGTGGCCGACTTTACTGACGATGCCGGCTGCCTCGGTGCCCAGACCGCTCGGCAGCGACGGCGGCGGATAGAGGCCGCTACGAACATAGGTGTCGATATAGTTGATACCGATGGCTTTATTTTCGACCTGAATTTCATGCTCTGCGGGATCGCAGGGCGTGAACTCAACCGCCTGAAGCACCTCCGGCCCGCCGTGTTTTGAAAATTCGATGCGTGTTGCCATGTTCGCTCCTGTGTTGTTCTGAGATTATCCAGTAAGCTTAACAGCCTGCGGCGGCGGTGACGGATTTTCTTATCCGCCTCAGGCCTGCCACGCTTAATGGGTTCTTTAGCGGCAATGGCTTTCTCGCTATACTGTCACGCTCTTTTCCGTATCGGTGAAATGTTAGGCTATGGCAGGAAATAAACCCTTCAACAAACCACAGACAGAAACCCGCGAACGCGATCCGCAGCTCGCCGGGCTGAAAGTCCCGCCGCACTCGATTGAAGCGGAGCAGTCGGTGTTGGGCGGTTTAATGCTGGATAACGAGCGCTGGGACGACGTCGCCGAACGCGTGGTGTCGGAAGATTTCTATACTCGTCCGCATCGTCATATCTTTACCGAGATGGCGCGTCTGCAGGAGTCAGGTAGCCCGATTGACCTGATTACCCTTGCGGAGTCGCTGGAGCGTCAGGGGCAGCTGGACAGCGTGGGCGGCTTCGCCTATCTGGCCGAGCTGTCCAAAAACACGCCCAGCGCGGCGAACATCAGCGCCTATGCCGACATCGTGCGCGAACGCGCGGTCGTGCGCGAGATGATTTCGGTGGCCAACGAGATCGCCGAAGCCGGCTTCGACCCGCAGGGGCGAACCAGCGAAGATTTGCTCGATCTCGCCGAGTCCCGGGTTTTCAAAATCGCCGAAAGCCGGGCCAATAAAGACGAAGGGCCGAAAAACATCGCCGATGTGCTCGATGCCACCGTCGCCCGTATCGAACAGCTGTTCCAGCAGCCGCATGACGGCGTCACCGGGGTGAATACCGGCTACGACGACCTCAACAAAAAGACCGCTGGCCTGCAGCCGTCGGATCTGATTATTGTCGCCGCCCGTCCGTCGATGGGTAAAACGACCTTCGCGATGAACCTCGTGGAAAACGCGGCAATGCTGCAGGATAAGCCGGTATTAATCTTCAGTCTCGAGATGCCCTCGGAACAGATCATGATGCGTTCTCTGGCCTCGCTGTCGCGCGTCGATCAGACCCGCATTCGTACAGGTCAGCTGGACGATGAAGACTGGGCGCGGATCTCCGGCACCATGGGCATCCTGCTGGAAAAACGTAACATCTACATCGATGACTCCTCCGGCCTGACGCCGACGGAAGTGCGCTCCCGCGCGCGGCGTATCGCCCGCGAGCACGGCGGCATCGGGCTTATCATGATCGACTACCTGCAGCTGATGCGCGTGCCGTCGCTCTCCGACAATCGTACGCTTGAGATCGCCGAAATCTCCCGCTCGCTGAAGGCGCTGGCGAAAGAGTTGCAGGTGCCGGTGGTGGCGCTGTCGCAGTTGAACCGCTCCCTGGAACAGCGCGCCGATAAACGCCCGGTCAACTCCGACCTGCGTGAGTCCGGCTCTATCGAACAGGATGCCGACTTAATCATGTTCATTTACCGTGATGAGGTTTATCACGAGAACAGCGATCTTAAAGGCATCGCGGAAATTATCATTGGTAAACAACGTAACGGCCCGATCGGCACCGTGCGACTGACCTTTAACGGCCAGTGGTCGCGTTTCGATAATTATGCCGGCCCTCAGTATGACGATGAGTAAACCTCCGTCAGTCTTTTTTTAAGGAATTCAAATGCAAGCGGCAACTGTAGTCATCAACCGCCGCGCTCTGCGACACAACCTGCAACGTCTACGTGACCTGGCGCCTGCCAGCAAACTGGTTGCGGTGGTGAAAGCGAACGCCTACGGACACGGTCTTCTCGAGACCGCGCGAACGCTGACCGACGCCGACGCCTTTGGCGTCGCCCGCCTGGAAGAGGCGCTGCGCCTGCGAGCAGGAGGCATCGCCCAGCCGATCCTCCTGCTGGAAGGCTTTTTTGCTGCGGAAGACCTGGCGGTGATCGCCGCCCAGCGCCTGCATACGGCGGTGCATAGCCCCGAACAGCTGGCGGCGCTGGAGCAAGCCGATCTCCCCGAGCCGGTAACCGTGTGGATGAAGCTGGACACCGGCATGCATCGCTTAGGGGTGCGCCCGGAGGAAGCCGAGGCGTTTTATCAGCGTCTGAGCCAGTGTAAAAACGTCCGCCAGCCGGTGAACGTGGTGAGCCATTTCGCCCGCGCCGATGAGCCGACCTGCGGCGCCACCGAACGCCAGCTGGACATCTTTACCACCTTTACCGAAGGCAAGCCGGGGCTGCGCTCTATCGCCGCCTCGGGCGGCATTCTGCTGTGGCCGCAATCGCATTACGACTGGGTGCGTCCCGGGATTATCCTGTATGGCGTTTCGCCGCTGGACGATCGCTCCACCGGGAAAGATTTTGGCTGCCAGCCGGTGATGACCCTGACGTCCAGCCTGATTGCGGTGCGCGAGCATAAAGCAGGGGAGCCCGTCGGCTACGGCGGCACCTGGGTCAGCGAACGCGATACCCGTCTCGGCGTGGTGGCGATGGGCTATGGCGACGGTTATCCGCGCGCCGCGCCGTCGGGCACGCCGGTGCTGGTCAATGGCCGCGAAGTGCCGATTGTCGGCCGGGTGGCGATGGATATGATCTGCGTTGACCTCGGACCGCAGGCCCAGGATAAAGCCGGCGACGCGGTGGTGCTATGGGGAGAGGGGCTCCCGGTAGAGCGCATCGCCGAGATAACGAAAGTGAGTGCTTACGAACTTATTACGCGACTGACCTCCCGCGTCGCCATGAAATACCTCGACTAAGCACCAGCCGTACCGGGTAAACCCGACGTTTATCCGGTACGCCATCGGCACAGCCGCGAGCGAAAAAGCGGTTTATGCCACCTCGCGGTCATTTTCCCCTCAACATCCTCTCGACCTGCCGTCATATCCGGTTTATTGTGTAAGAACCTGCCCTATGTAAACCTGGAGATACATCGCGTGTTTCAAAAAGTTGACGCCTACGCCGGCGACCCTATTCTTTCTCTGATGGAACGCTTCAAAGAAGATCCGCGAAGCGACAAAGTCAACCTGAGTATCGGGCTGTACTACAACGATGACGGTATCATTCCGCAGCTGCAGGCGGTGGCGGAAGCGGAAGCGCGCCTGAACGCCGAGCCGCATGGCGCCTCGCTGTATCTGCCGATGGAAGGGTTGAGCGGCTACCGTCAGGCGATTGCGCCGCTGCTGTTTGGCGCAGAGCATACCGCGCTTAAGCAAAACCGCATTGCCTCCATTCAGACGGTCGGCGGTTCGGGCGCGCTGAAGGTCGGGGCCGACTTCCTCAAACGCTACTTTCCGGAGTCTCATGTCTGGGTCAGCGATCCGACCTGGGAAAACCACATCGCCATTTTTGAAGGGGCTGGCTTCGAAGTAAGTACTTACCCCTGGTTTGACAAAGCCACCAACGGCGTGCGCTTTGAGGACCTGCTGGCGACGCTGCAAACGCTGCCGGCGCGCGATATTGTGCTGCTGCACCCTTGCTGCCACAACCCGACCGGCGCCGACCTGACGCCAGCCCAGTGGGACCGCGTGGTTGAGGTATTACAAGCGCGTCAGCTGATCCCCTTCCTCGACATCGCCTACCAGGGCTTTGGCGGGGGGCTGGAAGAGGATGCTTACGCCATTCGCGCCATCGCCAGCGCCGGGATGCCGATGCTGGTCAGCAACTCGTTCTCCAAGATTTTCTCCCTGTACGGGGAGCGCGTCGGCGGCCTGTCAGTGGTCTGTGACGACAGCGAAACTGCAGGCCGCGTGCTGGGTCAACTGAAGGCCACCGTGCGCCGCAACTACTCCAGCCCGCCAAGCTTTGGCGCGCAGGTGGTGGCGACGGTGCTGAACGATGCAGCTCTGAAAGCCACCTGGCAGGCGGAAGTGGACGCCATGCGCGCGCACATCCTGACCATGCGTCAGGCGCTGGTCGACGCGCTGCAGCAGGTTGCCCCGGGCAGCAAGGTGGATTACCTGCTTAAGCAGCGCGGGATGTTCAGCTACACCGGCTTCAGCGCGGCGCAGGTCGATCGTCTGCGCGACGAGTTTGGCGTCTACCTGATTGCCAGCGGTCGTATGTGCGTGGCAGGGTTAAACTCACGTAATGTTCAGCAGGTGGCGAAAGCCTTTGCTGCGGTGATGTAAGCCGCTCCCCAGTGGGTTGCCGCTGCCGGTCAACGGGCAGCGGCAACCTCCTCTCTGATTGTGATCATCCTCTTTTTCTATGACATCTACGCGAAAAAGGCTTTTCATCCACGCGATCGGCGGGTAAGGTCGGGGCGTTGCTAAGCATGCACATTATTAAAAATAATAATGATTGATAGATTTAGGGATAAATATGCGCAAACTTACTCTCGCCTTTGCGGCGGCTTCTCTCTTGTTCACGCTGAACAGCGCCGTTGTGGCGCGCGCCTCCACGCCACAGCCGCTGTGGGTGGGCACCAATGTGGCCCAGCTGGCCGAGCAGGCGCCGATCCACTGGGTTTCGGTGGCGCAAATCGAGAACAGCCTGCTGGGGCGGCCGCCGATGGCCGTCGGCTTTGATATCGATGACACCGTCCTCTTCTCCAGTCCGGGCTTCTGGCGCGGGCAAAAAACCTTCTCTCCCGGTAGTGAGGATTACCTGAAAAACCCGCAGTTCTGGGAAAAAATGAACAACGGCTGGGATGAATTCAGTATGCCGAAAGAGGTGGCGCGCCAGCTGATCGCGATGCATGTGAAGCGTGGGGACAGCATCTGGTTCGTCACCGGCCGCAGCCAGACCAAAACAGAAACCGTTTCTAAAACCCTGCAGGATGATTTTCTCATTCCGGCCGCCAATATGAATCCGGTGATTTTCGCCGGTGATAAGCCTGGCCAGAACACCAAGACCCAGTGGCTGCAGGCGAAGCAGATAAAGGTTTTCTACGGCGATTCGGATAACGATATCACCGCCGCTCGTGAAGCCGGCGCCCGTGGGATCCGCGTGCTGCGGGCCGCCAACTCCTCCTATAAGCCGCTGCCGATGGCCGGGGCGCTGGGCGAAGAAGTGATCGTCAATTCCGAATACTGATGATCGCCTGAACGCGATAAACGGCAGCGGTAGTGCTGCCGTTTTTTTATGCAAAATCAGGGGTGGAAGGTTTTACCTTTTCACGTATTGCTGCACACTTAGAAGGATTCATTCGCAAAAGGAGTCGATGATGTGGTATCAGCAAACCCTGACGCTTGGGCCAAAATCCCGCGGTTTTCATCTGGTCACCGATGAGGTCCTCGGCCAGATCCGCGGGCTGTCCGGGGTGAAGGTTGGCCTGCTGCACCTCCTGCTCCAGCATACTTCCGCTTCCCTGACGCTCAACGAAAACTGCGATCCCACCGTCCGCTATGACATGGAGCAGTATTTTCTCAACGCCGTGCCGGACAATGCGCCGTACGAACATGATTATGAAGGTCCTGACGATATGCCTTCGCACATCAAATCATCGATGCTTGGCGTGTCGCTGATGCTGCCGGTCGAGGACGGGCGCGTCAGGCTGGGAACCTGGCAGGGCATCTGGCTGGGGGAGCATCGGATACACGGCGGTTCGCGGCACATCGTTGCGACGCTCATGGGGGAATAAAAGATGACAATTTCGGAGTTATTGCAGTACTGCATGGCGAAACCGGGAGCGGAGCAGAGCGTCCATAGCGACTGGAAAGCCACGCAGATCAAGGTCTCGGACGTGCTGTTTGCCATGGTGAAGGAAGTTGAGGACCAGCGGCCAGCGGTCGCGCTGAAAGCGAGCCCGGAACTGGCGGAGCTGCTGCGAGAGCAGCATCGCGATGTCCGGCCCAGCAAGCATCTCAATAAAGCGCACTGGAGCACCGTCTTTCTGGATGGTTCGCTGCCGGATTCGCAAATCTACTACCTGGTCGATGCATCTTACCAGCAGGCGGTGAAAATGCTGCCGGAGCCAGTCCGGCAGCAGCTATCCCGCTAATTATTTCAGCATCGGTTTCAGGAAGCGCGCGGTGTGCGAGGCTTCGCACTCGGCGACGGTCTCAGGCGTACCGGAGACCAGTATTTCGCCGCCGCCGCTGCCGCCTTCCGGACCCAGATCGACAATCCAGTCGGCAGTTTTAATCACATCGAGGTTATGCTCAATCACCACGATGGTATTGCCCTGATCGCGCAGCTGATGCAGCACTTCCAGCAACTGCTGAATATCGGCGAAGTGCAGACCCGTGGTCGGCTCATCGAGAATATACAGCGTCTGGCCGGTACCGCGTTTGGAGAGTTCGCGCGCCAGCTTCACGCGCTGCGCCTCGCCGCCGGACAGCGTTGTCGCCGACTGGCCGAGACGGATATAGGTCAGGCCGACGTCCATCAGGGTTTGCAACTTACGCGCCAGCGCCGGTACGGCATCAAAGAATTCACGCGCCTCTTCAATGGTCATATCCAGCACTTCGTGGATGGTCTTACCCTTGTACTTAATCTCCAGCGTTTCACGGTTATAGCGTTTGCCTTTGCACTGGTCGCACGGTACGTAGATATCCGGCAGGAAGTGCATTTCGACCTTGATCACCCCGTCGCCCTGGCAGGCTTCACAACGACCGCCGCGGACGTTAAAACTAAAGCGCCCCGGCGTATAGCCACGTGAACGTGATTCCGGCACCCCGGCGAACAGCTCGCGCACCGGCGTAAACACCCCGGTATAGGTCGCCGGGTTGGAGCGCGGCGTGCGGCCGATTGGGCTCTGGTCGATATCAATCACTTTATCGAAGTGCTCCAGCCCCTGGATATCGCGATACGGCGCCGGTTCGGCGATGGTCGCGCCGTTAAGCTGGCGCTGAGCAATCGGGAACAGGGTGTCGTTAATCAGCGTCGATTTACCCGAGCCGGAAACGCCAGTAATGCAGGTAAACAGACCGACCGGCAGGGTCAGCGTTACATCCTTCAGATTGTTGCCGCGCGCGCCGGTCAGCTTCAGCACTTTTTCCGGATTGGCGGGCACGCGCTGTTTCGGCACTTCGATTTTGCGCTTACCACTCATGAACTGCCCGGTGAGGGATTCTGGTACCGCCATAATGGCGTCCAGTGGCCCTTCGGCCACCACCTGGCCGCCGTGAACCCCGGCGCCAGGACCGATATCGATCACATGGTCGGCGGCGCGAATCGCGTCTTCGTCATGCTCAACGACGATCACCGTGTTGCCTAAATTACGCAGATGGATCAGGGTACCCAGCAGGCGTTCGTTATCGCGCTGGTGCAGGCCGATGGAGGGCTCATCCAGCACGTACATCACGCCAACCAGCCCGGCGCCAATCTGGCTCGCCAGACGGATACGCTGGGCTTCACCGCCGGAGAGGGTTTCTGCCGAGCGGGAAAGCGTGAGGTAGTTCAGGCCGACGTTGACGAGGAACTTCAGGCGATCGCCGATCTCTTTCAGCACTTTCTCAGCGATTTGTGCCCGCTGGCCGGAGAGCTTCAGGTTGTTGAAGAAGTCCATCGCGTGGCCGATGCTCATATCGGAAATGGTCGGTAGCGGCGTGTTCTCTACAAACACATGGCGCGCTTCGCGGCGCAGACGCGTACCGTCGCAGCTGGCGCATGGACGGTTGCTGATGAATTTCGCCAGCTCTTCGCGTACGGCGCTGGATTCGGTCTCTTTATAACGACGCTCCATGTTGTGCAGCACGCCTTCGAACGGATGGCGGCGCACTGAAGTATCGCCGCGATCGTTCATGTATTTGAATTCAATGTTCTCTTTGCCGGAACCGTACAGCACGACTTTCTGCACATTAGCACTGAGGGTGCCCCATGGCGCTTCGACATCAAACTTATAGTGCTCCGCCAGCGACTTCAGCATCTGGAAGTAGTAGAAGTTGCGGCGATCCCAGCCGCGGATAGCACCGCCCGCCAGCGATAGCTCCGGATTCTGCACCACGCGGTCGGGATCGAAATATTGCTGAACGCCGAGACCGTCGCAGGTCGGGCAGGCGCCCGCCGGGTTGTTGAAGGAGAACAGGCGCGGCTCCAGCTCGCGCATGCTATAGCCGCAGATCGGGCAGGCGAAGTTAGCGGAAAACAGCAGTTCTTCCGCTTTTTCATCATCCATATTGGCCACGACGGCGGTACCGCCGGAGAGCTCCAGCGCGGTTTCGAATGACTCAGCCAGGCGCTGCGCCAGATCGTCGCGTACCTTAAAGCGGTCGATGACCACCTCGATAGTGTGCTTCTTCTGTAGCTCCAGCTTCGGCGGATCCGAGAGATCGCAGACTTCGCCATCGATCCGTGCGCGGATGTAGCCCTGGCTGGCGAGGTTTTCCAGGGTTTTGGTGTGCTCGCCTTTGCGCTCTTTAATAATGGGCGCCAGCAGCATCAGGCGCAGGCCTTCCGGCTGGGCGAGGACGTTATCGACCATCTGGCTGACGGTTTGCGCCGCCAGCGGCACATCATGATCCGGACAGCGCGGTTCACCGACGCGGGCGTACAGCAGACGCAGGTAGTCGTGAATTTCGGTAATGGTACCCACCGTCGAGCGGGGGTTGTGAGAGGTTGATTTCTGTTCGATGGAAATCGCCGGCGACAGCCCTTCGATATGGTCGACGTCCGGCTTCTCCATCAGCGACAGGAACTGTCGCGCATAGGCGGAGAGCGATTCGACGTAGCGACGCTGGCCTTCGGCATACAGGGTGTCGAAAGCGAGTGAAGATTTGCCAGACCCGGAAAGCCCGGTGACGACAATGAGTTTGTCGCGCGGGATAACGAGGTTGATGTTTTTGAGATTATGGGTGCGGGCGCCCCGAACTTCGATCTTATCCATTCACCTTTCCCGGTAGGTAGATACACGGATTGCCTGGTTTGCTTGAAGGACAAACGGCAGAAACGGCTAATTATGACACAATTTAACCTGAATGAATATACAGTATCGGAATGCAAATTCAGGGGGAGTGTGCAACAATGTCTTGTACGAGTGCTATCTCTGGAATCAGCCTCGCAGCTATCAAAATGCTACGTGGAAATGGTACACTCGCGCGTTTACACTATTAAGAAACGTATTCAGGAGACACGAACATGGCCAGCAGAGGCGTAAACAAGGTGATTCTCGTCGGTAATCTGGGGCAGGACCCGGAAGTACGCTACATGCCAAGTGGCGGCGCTGTCGCCAACTTCACGCTGGCAACTTCCGAATCCTGGCGTGACAAGCAGACCGGCGAAATGAAAGAGCAGACCGAGTGGCACCGCGTTGTGCTGTTCGGCAAGCTGGCGGAAGTCGCTGGCGAGTATCTGCGCAAAGGTTCGCAGGTGTATATCGAAGGCCAGCTGCGTACCCGCAAGTGGACCGATCAATCCGGTCAGGAGAAATACACCACCGAAGTCGTGGTTAACGTTGGCGGCACCATGCAGATGCTGGGCGGCCGTCAGGGCGGCGGCGCACCGGCAGGCGGCGGCCAGCAGCAGGGTGGTTGGGGTCAGCCTCAGCAGCCGCAGGGCGGCAACCAGTTCAGCGGCGGCGCACAGTCCCGTCCGCAGCAGCAGGCTCCGGCAGCGCCTTCTTCTAACGAACCGCCGATGGACTTCGACGACGACATCCCGTTCTAAGGCTTGCCTTAAACGCGTTGCCTGCGCAGTAAAAAAACAGAAAGCCCCGGTTTCGCCGGGGCTTTTTCTTTATCCTTTCAGCCTCATCCTTTCAGCATCATTTCTGCACCACCGTCTCAGAACCGCTTTTTAACCTGTGGCGACGAGCGTTTCAGGCAGAGGGCGCCTGAGCGGTCTCCGGCGTCGCCACGCTGGGCTGCGGTTTGGTTGGCTCTGCCGCTGGCTCCTGTCGCGGCGCGGCCGTCGCTTTCTGTTTGCGGGCCATGTCATCGACGATCAGCCGATAGGCAATGTAATACTTATAGATATTACTGACGTAGGTGACCGTCTCGGCGCCAATTTTTTCTGCCGCCAGATTTTCGACGTTACCGAACCAGACGTTCGGGTCAAACCCGCGCTGTTTGGTCATGGTGCGCAGGCGGGCGATACGCGCCGGACCCGCGTTATAGGAGGCAAAGGCAAACAGCGCCTTATCGAGCCGGGTCATGGGCTCATCAGCATAGTAGCGATCTATCATCCAGCGCATGTATTTCACGCCAGCATGGATGTTGGGATCCAGCTGTTTAATATCGCCCACTTTCAGCTCTTTTCCGGTGCTGGGCATCACCTGCATCACCCCGACGGCGCCGACGTGGCTTCGCACCGACTGGTTCAGTCGCGATTCCTGGTACCCCTGGGCCGCCATCAGCAGCCAGTCGACATCGTAGCGATCGCCATATTTGCGGAAGACTTCCACCATGGCGAGGAACTTGCGCCGTTCCTTACTCGCGGCGGCATTTTTGACATATTTGGCATTTTTCAGGTAACGCAGCAGGAGGGTATTACCCAGCGTGGTGCCCTGACGATTCTTTTTGACGAAGTTGTTCAGCACCGCCAGCAGTTGCGGGCTGTCTTTGCGTACCGCCCACGCAATGTTGCCGCCGTCACGCAGCACCACGTTGTCATGGACCTGAATTTTCGGAAACACTTGTTTCCAGAAAACGGCTTTGTGTTGATCGACGACGATAAGCGGAATCAGCCCGGCGTTGAGCATTTCCAGCAGATCTTCATCCTCCAGCGCCTCCGGCGCTGCCTCCAGGGTAACCGGCGGCCGCGACTCACTGGCAAATCGGGCATTCAGCGCCTGCAGACTCTCGTAATAGCTGGAGGAGCGGCGAACAAAGACGGTTTGACCAGAGAGCTGCTCCAGGCTGTCGACCTTCGGCGATGCCGGCCCGGAGATCAGTAATTCTTTCACGTTGCTGTAGAGCGGTTGGGCGAAATCGACCTGGGCTTCCCGCGAGGGCGTGATGGTCAGATTGGCAGCCGCAATATCGCCTTTACCTTCATTAAGCGCGGTGAAGAGATTATCCCGACTGACCGGCACAAAAACGATATGCAGCTTCAGGTGGCGCTGTTTGAGCTTTTTATCCTTCGCCAGCTGTTTATTCAGATCGTTTTCCAGCGCCATAAAGATATCGTGCGTTGCGCCACGCTGGGTGCCTTTATCAATAAAAAAGAAGGTTTTGCTGTAGGTGGTTAATACCCGAATGGTGCGCCGGTCGGTCATGCCGGGCAGATCGCCTTTCCACGGCTGCAGCATATCGTCGATGTGGATCGACAGCGTATTGTCTTCGCTTGCGACTGGCGGCGCTTTTTCCGCCTCCGCCGCAAGCAGGAAAGGGGCGAATAACAGCGTCGCGAGGCAGGAGAGCCAGGCGATAAACAGGCGTGATAGCAAGTTGGCGTTCATGGAGGAACACTCCGCAGGGGGATGTGATTATTTTAGCAGAACGGCTGTCGTTAGCCGGGCACGACAAGGGCGTAAAAAACATAACGATGCCGACAAATAGTCTTCTCCCATTTTATCGCTTGCTATTAATGTGCTTTTATCTTTACTTTAACTATGGAGATAATATGGCGGAAATGTGTGTTTTTAATGATAAATAGAAAATGATGATGATATTTTTATTTTATTCTTCTCCATTTGTTTTGTTGTAACCTTTTGATTATTTGTATTTATTTTATTTTTATCCGATATTGATTATTATCATCTTGATAATGAATCTCATTTTTATTACCGTAGCACAGCACATTACTCTTATTATTCGCTGTCTGGATTACGCTATCAAAGAATAGCGCGCAGCGCTTTTTCTCTAATGATGAAACAGGGCACTTAATTTTATTATGCCTCATGCTGTTTTCTTATTCCCATGACTATCGGGAAGGGGCTGACCTACGCCAAAATCTGGTGAGGCGCAGAGGCGAGTATTTTATCCCATTGTTTTTTCAATTGGGGAAGGCGTTATGCCCGACAGCAACAGAAAACAGGGCATATTCTATGAAATACACGTCTCACTTCCCGCTGGGGATCGTCATTCCTTTGCTCGCCTGTAGCGTGCCGCTGCAGGCGGCGGAGAACGTGACCGAACAATCGACGCCTGAAGAGAGCGCCGGCACTGCCGAAAACCACGAGGAGACGATGGTCATAACCGCCGCCAGGCAGAATCTGCAGGCGCCGGGCGTGTCGACCATTACCGCAGAGGAGATTCGCAAACATCCCCCCGCCCGCGATGTATCGGAGTTAATTCGTACGCAACCTGGGGTAAACCTGACCGGCAACTCCACCAGTGGTCAACGCGGCAACAACCGGCAAATTGATATCCGTGGTATGGGGCCTGAGAATACGCTGGTGCTGGTCGATGGTAAACCGGTGACCAGCCGTAACTCGGTGCGGTATGGCTGGCGCGGCGATCGTGACTCCCGCGGCGATACCAGTTGGGTACCAGCGGAGATGATCGATCATATCGATGTGATCCGCGGCCCGGCGGCGGCGCGCTATGGTAATGGCGCGATGGGCGGGGTCGTCAACATCGTGACCAAACCGACCACGCCTGAATGGCACGGGTCGTGGAATACCTATATGAATGCTCCGCAGCACCGTAAAGAAGGGTCGACGAAGCGTACCAACTTTAGCCTCAATGGTCCGCTGTCGGACAGTGTCAGCTTCAATCTCTGGGGTAATCTGAGTAAAACCCAGGCCGATGCTCAGGACATTAACGCCGGGCATGAAGCTGAACGTACCGGTTCCTACGCCGGTTCTTATCCCGCCGGACGTGAAGGGGTGGTGAACAAAGATATTCACAGTAAGCTGCGCTGGGAGTTCGCCCCGATGCAGGCCCTGGAGTTTGAGGCCGGCTACAGCCGCCAGGGCAACCTCTATGCCGGCGACACGCAAAACACCAATACCAGTACGCTGGTGAAGAGTATGTACGGGAAAGAGACCAACCGTCTCTACCGGCAAACTTATGGCGTGACATGGACCGGCGGCTGGGATAATGGCGTGACCAGCAACAGCTATGCCCAGTACGAACACACCCGTAACTCGCGAATGAATGAAGGGCTGGCGGGCGGTACGGAAGGGATCTTCTCCAGTAGCGAGTTTTCAGATATCGATCTGGCCGATGTCCTGCTACATAGCGAAGTGAATATTCCGTTTACGCTGGGGGTCGATCAGAATCTGACGCTGGGCACCGAATGGAATCAGCAGCGGATGAAAGATGGCGTATCGACAACCCAGGCGCTCTCATACGGGACTATCGACGGTGTGTCGGCTACCGGTCGTAGCCCGTACTCCAGCGCCGAGATCTTCTCGCTGTTTACCGAAGATAACATGGCGCTAACGGACAGTACCATGCTGACACCCGCTCTGCGCTTCGATCACCACAGCATCGTCGGCAATAACTGGAGCCCCTCACTGAACCTCTCCCAGGCGTTGACGGATGACTGGACGCTGAAGCTGGGCATTGCCCGCGCTTACAAGGCACCTAACCTCTACCAGTTGAACCCGAACTATATTCTCTACAGCAACGGCCAGGGCTGTTACGCCAGTAGTTCCGCCTGCTATCTGATGGGGAATAGCGACCTGAAAGCGGAGACCAGCGTTAATAAAGAGATTGGTCTTGAGTACAAGCATGATGGCTATCAGGCGGGAATCACCTGGTTCCGTAACGACTATCACAACAAGATTGAGTCAGGGTACGCGGCGGTGGGCACCGCCAGCAACGGCACCACCAATATCTATCAGTGGGAAAACGTACCAAAGGCGTTAGTGGAAGGCCTGGAAGGAACGCTGAATCTGCCGGTGGGGGAGACGGTTAACTGGAGCAATAACCTGACATGGATGCTGCAGAGCAAGAATAAGACGACAGGCGACCGGCTGTCAGTGATCCCGCAGTTTACCCTGAACTCGACTTTGAGCTGGCAGGTCCGTGAAGATCTCTCTCTGCAGAGCACCTTTACCTGGTATGGCCGACAGAAACCAAAACGCTTTAATTATAAGGGCGAGGCGGTCAGCGGCAGCGAATTAAACGAAGTCAGCCCATACAGTATTGTCGGTCTCAGTGCGACCTGGGATGTGAACAAAAACCTGAGCTTCACCAGCGGGATAGATAACCTGTTTGATATCCGTCAATACCGGGCAGGGAATGCGCAAACGACCGGCAACGCGACGACGGGGGCTTATCTGTATGGCGCGGGTGCGGAGACCTATAACGAGTCGGGGCGGACCTTCTTTATGAGCGTTAATACTCATTTCTGATGATCCTGATGAGGAGTAAACCGGGTGCAGCGCGACCCGGTTTTTTTATTTCAGATGAGAGCTGAGGAGGCGGTTATAAATCGTGACAAAATCTTCACGCCCTCTACATTATTAGCTCAAAATATCCTTTTATACTGATTTCCGTCGCGCAAGGTCGTTGATCCCGACCGGGTTCGATAATAGCATCCTGCTATTTCCCTTCTGTAATATCCCCTGTCCCCCTTCCATTCCCAACCGCAGCGATGCGGAGGAGGGGGACCTCCTTATTTTTGCCGCGTGACCTGATAGCGATACTGAGTGGGTGTGAGCGCATGATATTTTTTGAAGGTACGATTAAACGCACTGAGATCGTCATAACCGACCATCATACAAATATCGACGATTCGGTAACCTGGCGTCGTCAGCAATAAACGGCAACACAGCGACATGCGCTGCTGGCGGATATATTCCATTGGCGAACGATCAAAATAATGGCGGAAGAGTCGAAATAAATGCCAGGGGGAATAACCAGAGATATCGCTCAGGTCGTCGACGGTCAGTTTCTTATCCAGATTATTATCGATCCACAGGAGCAGGTCGTTTAATACCGATTGCTGGAGCGTTTTGCTACGCATGATTGCGGCTAATCCCATAACGAATGGCTCCTCAGCGAGGAGCCTTGGGGTTTATTGAACAGTGAGTTCGCCGTGGCGAACCTGATAATTTTTTTGATTATCAGGGCCAATATAGTCGCTGGCGGGTTTTGCCAGCTGCAGATGATCAAACGCGGTTGATTGCTCTGCATGATAATTTTCGCCGTCATTCACGTCGCCGTGCCCGTTATAACGGGCAATGGCCGGAAAGGGGTACGCCGGGCGAGTCGCGATAACGGCTGGGGCGGCGTCAGCGTAAGGCTGACTGACTTTCTGCACGCCATGAAACTGCGTTTGGGCATCTGGTTTTTCTGTCATCGGCGGCAGGCTGGTGGCGGCTGGCGCCCGTTTTCCGGCCATGATCTCTTGCGGCGCGATGCCTTCCTCGGTCCAGCGCATCAGCGGGGTAAGGAGATCAATTTGATCGTAACCTTCGCCATTACCGCAATGGGCTACCCCAGGCAGCAGGAATAACCGCAGGAAGGTATCCGTTGCGGCATGGCCCATCTCTGCTTCTACGCCGCGGTAATAGGCGATAGAAAAGGCTGGGCTGACGGAGTCATCGGCCAGACCGTGCCACAGGATAAGCTTGCCGCCGCGCTGTTGATAGGCATGAAGATTGGTATTTGCCGCGTTATAGAGCGGTGCCAGTTGAGCGACGGCGTCAAAATTCTGCTGGTTCAGTGGGAAATCCCGCATCGATTGGATCTTCTGTTTTCCTCCCGGCAGGAGTACGGATTGCAGAGCCGGCAGTACCATCATTTCCGACATTGAGTGGCCGGTCGGGGTCTCGGGCACCGGCCAGCGTAGCTCGGAGCCCAGCGGCAGACCGCCAGCGACAAACTGGGCGTCATGACTGTCGTAAGCGCCGCGGTAAAGCTGTTTCACTACCTCGATCTCTTCCCGCGTCAGGCAGGTAGATCGGTCCTGAGCATCGGCAGGACAGCGGGGGAGCCATGACTCAGAGAACTGACAGGCATACGGATTTTGCAGGATACCATCCTGCACGCCGGAAAGCGTCGGGCAGTGAGCCAGCACGACCTGGTGAATCAAAGGTAAGCGATCTTTCAACAAGATAGCGGTACCGTCCGGACGCTGATTGGCGGCCACATTCCAGCCGTGGAAGAAGGAATTCTGAAACTGGAAAAAGGCCGCAGGCGCGCCAGCGCTGATACCGTCAAAATCTTGCGGAAAGCGCTGTGCTTCCATCAATGCCTCGCGACCGCCGTCCGAGCAGCCCATAAAGTACGCGTACTTTGGTTGCTGGCGGTAAAGCGTCTGAATCACCGCTTTGGTCAGCACGGCGGTCAGGTGGTTGGCGCGCCAGGCAAAATCGATGCGCTTTTGCGGATCCTCGGCCCATGAAGCATCCATCATACTGCCATGGTGCCCCATATCGGTTGCTGCCACCACAAACTCGCCGTTCATTGCCGGCAGGCAGCCGCTGGCATTCGACAGACTCAGGTTAATACTCCCGCACAGTCCGCCGCAGCCGACCTGCAAGAAACGTTGACTCCAGCGTTGGGTCGGCAGGGCAATCTGCACGCCAATCTGGGGGGCGATAGTGGCGCTCACCTTGCACCAGCTTCCCTGCGCGGAGGTCTGCATTTCAGTGTGGTTGATAGTGACCTTTGCGCCAACGGCGGCGCTGAAGTCGATCGCGCTCAGCGCATCGCATGTTAGCGCGGGGAGAACCATCGGCAGACTGGCGGCAGCCTGCGTGGGTGAAGCGAACGATAACCCAAAGAGGGTGCAGAGGATGACGGGTAAGATCGTCTTGAGTAAGCGTGTCATACGCAGTTCCCTGTTGCTAATGATGGGAGGCGGCAGGATGGCGAAGCCTATGCCTCACCTTCCCTGGCGAGGCGCCACTGCTTGGCTATTGTAGATAACGATAGACTTTCCTTGATGCCTTGATAAGGCGACCCTACTGTATTCTGCTATTTTGAGGAAAATATGGAGATGTTCGTTAACGGCATCTGGCGGTGTATACGGGGTAGAATGTTGTGATATCAGTTGCATAATTTATTCAATTTCTCTTCATTATATCTGCTGGGTTTCAGGATATTTTCCTCCCTGTTCCTGGTGATCCCAGAGAGCATCATTCCTAACGAGAATTTTCCCCCTTTCCATTAACAAGAAAGGGGGCTTTTTTAATAAAAACGTTCAGGTAAATCTAAATATAGCTCTGGTGTTGGCCATTAGAACCACGGCGTTCAGGAAAAGTTCCATCATTAAATATATTTTTAAAGATGATTTAACATCCTTTTTTTCTCCATTTTGTCGCCATAATTGCATGTAATTCTGCGCCTCGCTCAGGTTATTTTCTGTCGCATATTTTAGAGATGCATCCTGAACAAATAAGCTCAACGCCAGCAGAACACTGCTATTGCTCATTATCTCGTAGACGACACATTCATGTTAAAAAAGACTCATATCATCAGCGGATTATTGATCGCCCCTTTAACGTTATATGCCGCAACATCATATCAAGTTGATGATATCCGTTTTGAAGGGCTGCAGCGCGTGACCGTCGGGGCGGCGCTATTAAGTATGCCGTTGCACGCAGGAGATGCGGTGACGCCAGAAGATGTCAGCGAGGCAGTGCGGGCACTGTATGCGAGCGGCAACTTCGAGAATGTGCAGATCCTGCGCGATGGGAAAACGCTGGTGGTGCAGGTTAAGGAACGGCCCACTATTGCCAGCGTCAGTTTTTCCGGCAATAAGTCAGTGAAGGATGATGCGCTAAAGGAAAATCTCACCGCGTCCGGTATTTCTGCAGGTAGCGCACTGGACAGAAATTCGCTTAGCGAAATAGAAAAAGGGTTGCAGGATTTCTATTACAGTGCGGGGAAATACAGTGCGCAGGTTCACGCGGTGGTGACCCCGTTACCGCGTAATCGCGTTGACTTAACGTTCGTCTTTCAGGAAGGCATCTCGGCGAAAATCGCACAAATAAACATTATCGGTAATCAGGCGTTTCGGGAAGAGATGCTCCTGGACCAGCTTCAGCTACGCGATAATGTGCCGTGGTGGAACGTGGTAGCCGATAAAAAATACCAGAAGCAGAAGCTGGAAGCCGATCTGGAAACGCTGCGCAGTTTTTATCTCGATCGCGGCTATGCGCGCTTTGCTATCGAGTCCACGCAGGTCAGTATGACGCCAGATAAAAAATCCCTGTATATCACTATCGCCCTCAATGAAGGCGAACGTTATCGGGTCGACCGAACTCAGGTGACAGGCGACCTGGCGCAGCATGGACCGGAGATCGAGGCCCTTGCCCAGCCGCTGGCGGGAGTATGGTACAGCGGGGCGCAAGTCACCACGGTTGAAAATGAGATCAAAAAGCGTTTCGGTAAGTATGGTTATGCCTGGCCGCAGGTGACGACCACGCCGGAAATCGATGATGCGCATCACCGCGTGACGCTGCATATTCAGGTCAACGCAGGCCGCCGCTACTCGGTACGCCAGATCCGCTTTTCCGGTAACGACACCTCCCGGGACGCGGTGCTGCGTCGTGAAATGCGCCAAATGGAAGGGGCGTGGCTCAACAACGAAAAAGTCGAACAAGGGAAAGTACGTCTTGACCGAACGGGTTTTTTTGAGAACGTTGAACAGCAGATCGTTCCGGTCAGTGGGACGGCAGATCAGGTCGATGTGGTCTACAAGGTGAAGGAGCGCAACACCGGCTCATTTAACGTGGGCCTGGGATTTGGTACGGACAGCGGCGTGAGCTATCAGCTTGGCGTGACTCAGGATAACTGGCTGGGAACGGGTAATAGCGTTAGCTTCAACGGGACGCGCAACAGCTACCAGTCTTATCTTGAACTGGGGGCGACGAACCCGTGGTTTACCGTCGATGGCATCAGCCTGGGCGGAAAGATTTTTTATAACAGCTATGATGCTTCCGATGCGGATGCCGGGAGCTATAACCAGCAGAGCTATGGCTTAGGCAGTACGCTGGGGTTTCCTATTAGCGAAAATAACTCCCTGAACCTGGGACTGGATTATGTTCATAATCGCCTGACCAATATGGATCCGGAGCTGACGACCTGGCGCTACCTCAGCTCCCGGGGAATCGAGCCCAGCGTGGTGACGAAAGATGGCGACAGCGGCGCGAAATATAGCGCCAACGATTATTTTGTGAGTCTTGGATGGGGATACAACGATCTCGACCGTGGCTTCTTCCCGCGTGCGGGAAACAAGAGCAGTCTTAGCGGTAAAGTGACCCTCCCCGGTTCGGATAATAGCTACTACAAGCTCTCATTTGACACCGCCCAGTATCTGCCGCTGAGCGAGAATAAGCGCTGGGTCTGGATGGAACGTTTGCGTGCAGGCTATGCCGGTGGGTTAGACGGCAAAAGTGTACCGTTCTACGATAACTTTTACGCCGGCGGCTCGTCGTCAGTGCGCGGATTCTCTTCTAACACCATTGGGCCTAAAGCGGCCTATTACCGTTGTAACGGTAGCGAAAGCAGCTATAGCGCCTGCCCGCTGGACGCCTCGTCTGATGCGGTCGGCGGGAATGCCATGGCGGTGCTGAACAGCGAATTTATCATTCCAACCCCCTTTGTGAATGATAAGTACGCCGATAGTTTGCGAACCTCGCTGTTTGTTGATGCCGGGACGGTCTGGAGCACATCCTGGCAGAACACCGCGCAGACGCTGGCGGCAGGGATCCCTGATTACGGCGATCCGGGTCATATTCGTCTCTCCGCGGGGATTGCCGTGCAGTGGATGTCTCCCCTCGGTCCACTGGTCTTCTCCTGGGCAGAGCCGTTTAAAAAGTATGATGGCGATAAAGCAGAACAGTTTCAGTTTAATATTGGCAAAACCTGGTAGAAACTCAGGCAGGCCCTACGGGCCTGCCTGCCGTGTGGATCAGGGCTGCACCACTTTCCAGATGGTATATTTCTCTTCTCCCGGCTTTACCGCCTGAGCGAAGTGCTGGTTTAAATGGCTGGCGGTGAACATTACCGCGCCATCCGGGCCGATAGTCGGCGTATCGGGCCAGAACACGCGGTCGTCAGCGGCCAGCAGGGTGAACCGCCCGTTCTGCGGGCGATAACGGACAATACCGTTATGGGTCACATCGGTGATATAGAGTTCACCATGCTTATCGACCACGATCCCATCGCTATTCCCGCCGACCTCACCCGCGGTACGGATGGCCGCGGCAAGTTGGTGTTCGTTCATCGCGGGATCGCGCAGCGCGGCGGTGGCGATGGTCCGCGCCGTGGTACCGGTGGTGACCGTCCAGTAGAGGGTTTCCTGGTCCGGTGACAGCGCAATACCATTGATACCAAGCATAATGGGGTTGCCCGGCCAGACCGTTTCCCCATGTGAAACCACCTGCAGGCTGGCAACCGGCATCAGCGCCGGGTGCTGGTTCAGTACCCGGCGGACCGTCCCGCGGTTAGCATCCACGACGATCAGTCCGGCCTGATTGTCCGGCGCGCTGCGCAGGCCGCTGTCGGCGATATATGCCACCCGGCGCGCCTCATCGACCACAATATCGTTGAGGAAGCTTCCTTCCCGGTCGGCGACGCTGTCGAGCGGAATGCGCTGCACCAGATGACCGTCGCTGAGCGCATAGATCATGATTTTTTGCGCCCCCGGCGGCGCCGTCTTTTCGCCTGCGATAAAGCCCTGATCTAACGCCCATAGCCAGCCGTTGCGGTTATCGACGTAAAAGCCCAGCACATTGCGCAGGTGCGTGCGGGGATCGGCGCTGATGCTGTTGGCCGCGGTGGACGGAAAGGCAGTGAGTCGTGCCGGGCCGCTCAGGGACTCGGTATCGAGTAGACTGAGCGTGGCGGGCGCCTGGGTCGAAATCAGACGTGGGGTGCTGACAAACGCCCGACCGGCGGCGTCAAAGTGCAATCCTGCGATGGGCGCATTGACGGAATGCGCATCGACGCGCTGCTGCCAGGTGACCCCGGTATAGCTGCGCCATAGCGCCAGATGGGCAGGGGCGTCAGGCCCGGCCGCCAGTGCGGTCTGCCCCAGGGACAGCAGGCCGAGAACGAAGAGTGAAAAACGATGCATCATAGTCTCCAGAAAGCCGAAAAAAGGGGCAGATGGCACGGTTAAGCCTCGGTAAATGATTTTATTAAATCCCTTCGGGAAGATAAGATGCCTGGAATGACAATCATTTGTTCTCTGGAGAACCAAATGGCCCGGCGGTTTGATTATCTTGCGGATGTGGAAGTCTTTCTGGCGGTGGCCGAGCGCGGGTCGTTTACCGCCGGCGCGGTGGCGCTGTCGTCGACGCCGTCGGTGTTGAGCCGGGCTGTCACCCGTCTTGAAACGCGCCTGGGGTGCCAGCTGCTGCGCCGCTCCACCCGGCGGATCAGCCTGACCGAGGCCGGAAGCGCCTATCTGAGTCAGGTCCGCCAGGCGTTTGAGGTGCTGGATAATGCCGAACGGGAGACGCAGGGGCAAAAAGGGGCGTTATCCGGGCGCGTTAAATTGAGCGCCCCCACCACCTGGGGACACTATCGTTTGCCCGCCCGGCTGGCGTTGTACCGTCAGCTGCACCCCGACGTACAGATTGAGTTGAATATTACCAACCGCAATGTCGATATTATCGCTGAGGGCTTCGATCTGGTGGTGCGCCAGGGACATTTACCCGACAGCGGCCTGGTGGCAAAAAAGCTGGAGGATGCGGCGCTATGTCTGGTGGCCTCGCCAGCCTATTTACGCTCGACAGCGAGACCGCTGAGTAAAATAGCCGATTTGCGCCACCATTCATGCCTGACATTTATTATGCCGGCAACGGGAAAAGTCGCCGAATGGGTATTTCGTGAGGATGGCCAGGATATCAGCTGGCTGCCGCCGTCATCTCTGCATGTCTCCGATGATGTGCTCGGGGTGGTCTCGCTGGCCCTGCAGGGGGTGGGGATCTGTCAGAGCTATGCGTTTATTGTGCAGGAGGCGATCGCGCGCGGGGAGCTGGTTCCTGTTCTTCCGGCGTTCGCCGGACGTTCACGGCCTTTCTCGGTGCTTTACCCGCCGCATAAAAGCCAGTCAGCCGCTGCCCGGGCATTAATTACCCTGCTGACCATGCCAGCCGAGGCGCTGGCGACGCTGTGCGCGACATTACCTGATACCCATGGCTGAGGGCTCATCCACAAGGACTAAGACGTTTTGTCAATTATGTTTATATTATCTTATTTTTTATTATATTTTCTTTTCTGTGGTTAATTTATTTCTTTTTTTATAGAGGTTAACCATTAATCTCTTGATGAAAAATTAAGGTTACCGATAATGGGTTATGTTGTTAGGAATTGTCTTAAGTCACATAATTGTCAGGTGTGCTTGCAGTTTATAATGATGGATGCTATCACTATATAAGGTAATAATTTGTAGCATCTGTTATAAGGAAGGAATATGAAATGGACTATTCTTAATACTCTCATCTGCCCGCAATCCGGCATCGCCTTTTCGGCAATATCCAGCCTGCGTTTCTTAAAGTTTATTATGTGGTACGAGGCCGATGTGATACTGCTGCCCGGCGAGTCGATGAAGCTCTATTCCTCGAGAGTTTTAATTAATGACCAGTATCATTCATTAAAAATCTACAATATTACGGTGTACGACGAGGCGCAGTGGGAGAAATTACGCGAACGGCCATCTTGCCCGTATCAGGCTGGCGGCAAGCAGTCTGACTCCTGTTTTTTCCAGTCCTTTTGCGCGATTAAGCGCTGCCCGAATAATATTCCGCGCGGTGAACCCTGGCGTTAGCCCGAGAAAGCCGCCGGTCGGCTACCGGCGGCGCGATGTTATTTGACCAGCAGGGCGGCCATTCGTGGCTGGACGCTTGCGCAGCCGGCGAGGACGAGGTTGCCTTGCCGCAGCCCTTCATTGGCGAGAAATGCATTGCACGTTCCGCCCGCCTCCTCAATCAACAGCATACCCGCCAGCGCGTCCCAGCTGTTCATATGCGCTTCAAAATAGCCATGGATCTGACCGGCAGCGACATGCGCCAGCATCAGAGCGCCCGCGCCAAAACGGCGATACTCCAGGCCGGCGTCGAGCAGCGTGTCGATGGCCCGGGCATAGTCGCTGGCCGGGGCGCGGCTGGAGCGCCCCATGCCGATCACCACCGCGTCGGGATCCGGTTCACGCAGCGTCAGGCGACGACCGTTGAGAAACGCCCCTTCGCCGCGGCCGGCGAAGAAAAACTCATCGCGATCGGGGGCGTAGATGATGCCGAGCGAGAGTTCGCCCTGGCACACTCTCGCCAGTGAGATGCACCAGTAATCCATGCCAAGGATAAAGTTGGTGGTGCCATCCACGGGGTCAAGCACCCAGACGGTGTGCTCATCGCCTTCGAAACCGCTCTCTTCACCGAGGAAACCCTCCTGCGGAAAGTGCGCCTTCAGCCATCCTTTAATCTCCCGTTCTACCGCGAGATCTGCTTGCGACACAAAGTCCTGGCGCGATTTTTTATCGACCTGCAATCCCGCATCGCGCAGCGCCTGGGCGTGGGCGCCTGCCTGGCGAATCAAGGCGCATAATGACTCTCGTTGTGCTTCCGTCATGGTCTTGCTCTCAGATAATAAAGGGCGACGTGCGCCGGTGAATTAATGTCACCTCCACCCAGGTGGTGCGTGAAGGTTGTAAAGGGTCGACGGTGCGCTCCTGCAGCCGGGCGAGGGTCTGGCGGGAGATCGCCGCCACATCCTGATGTAGCGTGGTGAGCTGGTAGCTATATTGCGCGGTCGGCGGCGTGTTATCAAAACCAATCAACTGATAATCCTCAGGCGCCTGTTTGCCGCGCTGGCGCATTCCATCGAGAAAGCCGCAGGCAATCTGGGCGTTAGCGCAGAAGATCCCCTCCAGCGCCTCGTCGGCGAGCGCCGCGGCCTGAAACCCGCCCGTATAGCCCTCTTCCGGGCAGGCGAGGATCGCCAGATTGCGTTCGACGTCCACTCCGCGCGCCTGCAGTGCCCGGCTGAATGCTTCCCCACGCATGCGCCCGGCCCAGGTCGAAGGAGAGTGGTTGAGCCAGCCAAACCGCCGGCAGCCGCTGCGCAGCAGCTGGTCGGCCGCCAGTTCGGCTCCCGCGACGTTGTCAGAGCAGACGTAATCCACCCCGGGGATCGTCGGCTGGCGGTTAATGCCCACGACCGGGATATGCTGCTGGACGCACTCGTTCACCAACGCCTCCGGCGGCTGGCCGGAGGTGACGATAACGCCGGAGACGCGAAACTGTGTGAAACGGCGCAGGGTGTGTGCCAGGTCCTGCTCGCTGTGGATCTCGCTCACCAGCGCCTGAAAGCCCTGGCGCTGGATCTCGTTGAGCAGCGCATCAAGCAGAGTGCTGCGAAAAGGATCGCTGATGCGCGAGACGATCACGCCGATTAAGTGGCTGCGCTGGCGATTGAGCCCCTGGGCAAGGAAGTTAACCTGGTACCCCAGCTCTTCGGCGGCGCGCAGCACCCGCGCCCGGGCGTCGGGAGAGATGCTGCCGTTGCGGCTCAGCGCGCGTGACACCACCGCCCGGGAGACGCCGGCCAGTCTGGCCACATCCTGGGCGGTGACGCTGGGTTTACGTGGGCTCATAGGGCATGCGCCTCATCGGCGAATGCGGGACGCGGCAGCGTAAAGTGGTCCCCATCCTGCGACACGAATAATCCCTGCCACGGCTGACAGGCTTGCTTCAGCGCCGGCAGGGCGGCGTCCTCGCAGTGATAGAGCCCCAGCGCCGGGAGCTGCAGCGTTCTGAACAACATCAGGCAGGAGGGGAAATCGCCATGAGAGGCATCGTCGTCAAGGGCCGCCACCGAGGCACACTCCTGAAACGCCAGCCCGGCGCCGGCCATCAGGGCTATCGAGTCGGCGGTCGGTCGGCCATCGCCGCTGTAAAACAGTGTCTGTCCGGCAATGGTGATGCGGATGGCGCGATTACTCAGCTCATGCTGGGTGGCAGCGGTGCGGATCTGCCAGTCCTGCCACGTCCAGGCTTCACGGCATTCCTGCCAGTCGATGGTGAAACCAGGGTCCGCCTGAGGCCAGTTCGCCAGCGCGGCCAGCTGCATGAGCACCGGCTGCTGCGCTGGCTGGCAGTAGATAATCAGCGGCTTCTGGCGGGCGTTACTTTTCCAGTAATTCAGCAGCGCCGTCAGACCGGTGCAGTGATCCGGATGGACGTGGGTGAAGTAGATCGCGTCAATATCATTGACCCCGCCGCCGCGCTGCCAGAGTGCGCGGGGAACGGTGGGGCCGCAGTCGATTAACCACTGTTTGTTGTCCGCATCGATCACCCGCAGCGCGGAGGTATTTTGCGTGCAGGAAAAGGCGCTCCCGCAGCCAAGCACATCTATTTTCATTGACCCTCGCCAAAATTTTTTGCCGCTTAATTAAATTGTCATAAATACCCGACAAAGTAGGCTCACATCATGTCGAGTTAACGTTGCATTTTTTTTACAGCCAAATGAACACGTGTTCACCTTGCTAAAAAAAATGCCGCAGCAGCGCTTTCAGGTAGCGAATATGAGTTATTTACAGATCACCGGCCTTAAAATTAGTTATGGCGATAACGTGGTTTTACATAATATCGATCTGGCGGTCGAGCAAGGGGAAATGATTGCCCTGCTGGGCCCATCGGGATGCGGAAAAACCACGCTGCTGAACGCGCTCTGCGGCTTTATTCCGGTGCAAAGCGGCGAGATGACTATTGCCAGTCGAACGATCACCCATCTTGCGCCGGAGCAGCGCAATATCACCATGGTGTTTCAAAGCTACGCCCTGTGGCCGCACCTGACGGTAGCGCGCAATATCGGCTATGGCCTGAAGCTGCGCAAGTGGCGCGGGGCGGATATCGCGCGGCGGGTGGCAGAGCTGCTGCGAATAGTCAATCTCGAAGGGCTTGGCGAGGTGAAAGTGACCGAACTGTCGGGCGGCCAGCGGCAGCGGGTGGCGCTGGCGAGAGCCCTGGCCATAGAGCCCCAGGTGCTGGTGCTGGATGAGCCGTTATCTAATCTGGATGCCAAAGTGCGCCTGAATGTGCGCCATGAAATTAAATCTCTGCAAAAGAGACTGGGTTTCACGTCATTAATTGTCACCCACGATCAGCAGGAAGCTTTAGTGATGGCGGACCGCATTGCGGTATTAAATCAGGGGCGTATTGAACAAACTGGCACCCCGGAACAAATATATCAACATCCCGCGACGCCCTTCGTCGCTGATTTTATGGGCGCCGATAATAAAATAACCTCCGGTGAATTATCCGCTGCCGCAATATCCGGTTTATCCGCCGCTCAGCAGGGTGAAAAAGTTATTTATTTTCGCAGCGCCGATGCCACGCTCGGTGAATTAACGCAGCCTGCGCCGCAGGAGGGACTTGCTCTGGAGGGCGTGGTGGAGCAAAGCGCGTTTCTGGGCAATCTGTATCGCCACAGCGTGCGCTGCCATGACCGCCTGCTACTGGCCGATGCCGCGCAATGCTGGCCGACGAGAAGCCGCGTTCGGCTCCATGTGCCAACGCCGGCCCTGCATATTTTTCCTTTACCACTATCACAGTGATATCAGCGTGTTCATTCTGGGGACAATCCATGTTGACTAAGACGAAAGCAGCGATCGTAACGACCCTCTTCCTGAGCGTTGGCGTACAGGCCGACACCATTCTTAACGTCGCCACCGCGGGCGATCAGAATATGGTGGATTATGTAAAAACCTGGCTGGGGCCAAAATTTGAAGCCGCTCATCCCGGCGTCAAGGTGCGGGTGATCGGTACCGGCCCCGGCGACGCCGGGTCGAATAAAATCAGCGAGAAGCTGACGGCCCAGCAGGAGAGCGGCGCGCAGCAGTGGGATATCGACGTCGCGGTGGTGCACCAGAAGGCGGGCGGTGAGCAGGTGGAAAAGGGATTACTGCAAAAATACCGTCAGGATATTCAGACCGGCGGCATGGTGAGTTCGCCGAGCGCCACTCAGGCGCTGGGCGTTAACGTCGACGGATACGTCATGCCGATGTTCTTAAGCCAGACCGCTATCGCCTGGAACAGCGATCTGCTCAGTACCCCACCGGCGTCGTATGACGAGCTGGTGGCCTGGACGCAGAAACATCCGCAGGCTTTTGGCTATAACGGCATCAAAAACGGCATGTCCGGCGTCAGCTTTGTGGTGGGCTGGATCTACGCCTACGGGACCGACGCCCAGCGTCTCTCCGCCGGGCCCTATGATAAAAGCGTCGAAAAAGGCTGGCAGCAGGCCTATGAGAAGCTGAAGGCGTTCAATAAAAACGTGACTTTCACTCCGGGCAACGCCGGGACGCTCGACATGCTGAGCCGGGGGGAAATCGCCATGGGCCCGGTGTGGGTCGATATGTTCTATAGCTGGAAAGATCAGGGCAAGCTGCCGCCCTCGATCAAGCTTGCTTTACTGGCGCCGGGTATGCCGGGTCAGCCGATGTATTACGTCATCCCGGCGAAGGCGGCGAATCCGCAGCTGGCGCGCGACTTTATCGCGCTGGCCACCAGTCCGGAAGTGCAGGCGCAGGGGATCGTTAAGCAGTTTAACTGGTATCCGGGCATCGACGCCGGGCAGGTGAAGCCGAAGCTGGATACGGCGACCTGGCAAAAGCTGTTTGCCGAAATCTCGCCGGAAGCGCTGGCAAAGTATGGCAAAAGCTTCCCGATCGCTCCCTATTTTGACGACATCAAAGAGGGTTACGAAAGCCAGGTGGCCAACTAACGCCTTCTCCCGCCCGGGTTGTCGGCCCGGGCGCTTTCTTGTGCTGACGTCAGGTGCATTATGTCCAGTTCATTAAAATATCTGCTGCTGGTTGCTCCGGCGGCGCTGATGATCGCGATCCTGTTTTTGTATCCGCTGGGGTTTTCGCTGGTCTCGGCGTTTACCGCGCCGGGACAGCCGTTCACACTCGATCACTTCCGCAAGGTCTATGCGCTTTACGCCAGTGATGTGCTCTTTTCGCTGATTATCGTACTGGTCTCAGTGGCGCTGTTAGCGCTGATCGCCATTACCCTGTCGGCAGTGATTGCGCTGTCACCGTGCCGACCCGTTGTTCGTCTGCTGGGTTTTTTGTATCGCTTACCGTTGTTTATTCCGTTTATTGTCGTCGCCCAGATGATGCGCACTTTTCTCGCCAAAAATGGCCTGATGAACAATGCGCTGGTGGCGGCCGACCTGGTCACGCCGCTGGAGACGCTCTCCTGGCTAGGATGGAAAGGGATAGTGATCACCTTTGTCTGGAAGCAACTGGCCTTTGCCACACTGCTGATCTGCGGGGCGATGGCGGCGCTGGAGTCGTCGCAGATCCTTGCTGCACGTAACCTTGGCGCCTCCCGGCCGCGGATCCTGTTCGATATCATGCTGCCGCAGGTCCTGCCGACCATCGGCGTGGCGCTGGTGCTGTCGACGGTGACCATGATGTCGGTGCTGTCGGTACCGTTGATGATCGGCGTAGGGACGCCGACGATGCTGACGGTGGATATGGCGTTTCGCGTGAATTCCTATGGCGATTACGCGGTGGCGAATGCGCTTGGCGTGGTGTCGCTGGCGATCTGCGGCGCGCTGTCGTGGTTTTACCTGCGCCACAGCCTGCAGCAAAAAGGAGGGGAATCATGAAAGCGCTGACCCTCGCCTCATCCCCGTCATGGTGGATGAAAGGGCGCCGTAAAGTGCGCGCCAGCCTGGCGCTGCAGACCCTGCTGCTGCTGTTTATGCTGCTGGCGATGTTTGGCCCGCTGCTGAACCTGTTGATCTGGACCGTAGCGGAAAGCTGGTATTTTCCCCATTCGCTGCCCAGTCAGTGGGGGCTGAAGTACTGGTATCAGGTTTTCAACCCATACAGCGATGTGTCCGGTTCGCTGTTAACCAGCGTGTTGATCGCCCTGTTGTCGGTGGGGGTCTGTTTGCTGATTTCCGTACCCGCCGGCTATGCGCTTTCCCGGCGGAAGATGCCGCTGCGGGTGCTATTTATGCTGCTGTTTCTCATCCCGCAGGCTTTTCCCAACCTGACGGTATACATGAATGTTGCCCGATTGTTTTATCAGTGGGGATTGAACGGCAGTATCGCGGGGGTGGTGCTGGTGCATAGCGTCCACGGCCTGATGTATTCGGTGTGGATCTGTGTGGCAGCCTTCTCATCCATCGACCCGCTGCTGGCGCGGGCGTCGCGTAACCTTGGCGCCGGACCGGTGTATACCTTCTGGCACATTGTGCTGCCGCAGGCGGCGCCGGGGATCGTTGCCGCCAGCATCTTCGTTTTTCTGGAATCGCTGGATGAATTTACCGGCACCTTCTTTGTCGGCGCGCCGGATATCACCACGCTGCCGCTACTGCTCTATAACGCCAGCATGTCGGGTAACTATCAGGTCTCGTCGATTACGGCGCTGATTTTGCTGGTGCCATCGCTGCTCTTTATGGTGGTGATCCATAAATTTATGCGTCCGGAGATGATGGCGAAACTGGGGAAATAAGGACGGTAGAAAACAAAAAAGCTTCCCGGTGGGAAGCTTTTTAACATCAGGTCATCATCATTGGCCATTCTGGCGGGGTCTGACTCATGACCTCAATCATCACATCTTTGATGTTGCCCCAGATTTTGGCGATATCGATCAGGGTGATGCCCAGCAAACCGGTGGCGAACCAGCAGGCGGCGACAAGGCCGAGGCAGCTGCAGATCACCGCCAGACCGGCATAATCACTTTTCCGTAGCTGGATATTCAACGAGCTGGCGAGAAACATCAGTACCGCGCTCACCAGGGGCCAGCGCAACAAAACGACACTGGTAGTAATGGCCATTAACCTATCCTCAAAGAAAGTCGGGGAGCCATAGATGACCTGGCGCGACTGACGATGGCATAGCGCTCTGGTCTCGACTGGCAAACTAGAGAGTGATGAAACGTCATTTCTGTTTCATCAACTTGTGTGAACTATATCACATTTGGCGCTTTATTCACCAGTCAAAAAATGAGCTTTCGCTGCGCTTAATAAGCCTGATATTTATGTGGATATAGGTGAGCGATGGTCATTAGTTATTTTCATTCTGCGGCTAATGATTATTATTCTGCGGGTTTTATTACCTGTTCTTGTTTATTACACGGAGAAACCGAGTCAGATGCACGTCTATTCTTAATCTGACGAGAATATCTTTCGAATACCTGATAAATAAGTATTATTCAACACTACCCGCTGGAATGATGGCGCCTGTGAAGGGCCTGCCACTTACTGCGGGTGTCTATCGCAGTCGCGATTGCTAACGTGTTCGGGCTACCTTAATTAAGGCATATCGCATGGATGAAAGCGTAAATGGGTGACAGTGCGCCGCATAAGGCGCTCAGACTCGTCGGGATCGGTGTCGTTATTTTATTGCCGGTGTTGTTGGCATTGTGGTTTGCCCAGCTGCGGGCCAAAGCCGAAACTATTGATCAATTACACTCATTTTCGCAGCTGGCGCTGCAAAAAACGGAAATGGTTATCCGCGAAGCGGAACAGGCTCGGGCGAAAGCTAGCCAGTATCGCGGGGAACTGTGCTCAGCGGAGCACCAGCGTTATTTACTGCATATTGTTCGCGGTCTGCTGTATGTGGAAGATATGATCTACGCTCAGGGCCAGCGCTTTATCTGTTCAACGTCTGTCCATCCCGCGACCGGCTGGCGGATGCCGGCGGCGAATTATACTAAAAAGCCGGATGTGGCGATTTACTACTACCGGGATACGCCGTTTTACCCGGGCTTTGCCATGAATTATATGCAGAAGGGACCCTATGTGGTGGTGGTCAACCCCTACTCGTTCAGCTCGGTGATTGCCAGCGATCGCGATTTAGCCTATGGCGTTTTCGATACCAAAACTCACCTCTTTTTCTCGCTGAGTGATAATGTCGAACCCGCGGAACTCCAGGCGTTAATTCGCGAAGGCGATGCTTTTTTTAATCAGAATGGCCGGGTATATACGATAGCCCGCTCCGCTATCCGCCCGATCGCCGTGATCATGTCGACCTCGCGGGCCAGCTACTACCACAACTTCTGTAACCAGGCCAGCCTGACCCTGCCGCTGGGGCTGATTTGCAGTATTTTACTGATGCTGGTGTGGACACGAACCCGTCGGCAGTATCATTCGCCGCGCAATATGCTGCAACGAGCCCTCAGCTGCCGCCAGCTGCGGCTGCACTACCAGCCGATTATTGATATTAAAAATAACCGCTGCGTTGGGGCGGAAGCGCTACTGCGCTGGCCGGGATTTGACGGCCCGGTGATGAATCCGGCGGAGTTTATTCCGCTGGCGGAAAATGAAGGCATGATTGCCCAGATCACGGACTACGTGGTGGACGAGCTGTTTTATGAAATGGGTGAGTTTCTTGCCAGCCATCCACAGCTGTATGTGGCGATCAATCTCTCTGCGTCCGATTTCCACTCGGCGCGGCTTATTTCCCAGATCAGCGAGAAAGCGCACAGCTATGCGGTCTGCATCGGGCAGATCAAAATCGAAGTGACCGAACGCGGGTTTATCGACGTGGCGAAAACGACGCCGGTGATCCAGGCGTTCCGCGAAGCAGGCTATGAGATTGCGATCGATGATTTCGGTACCGGCTACTCGAATCTGCATAATCTGCACGCGCTGAACGTCGATATCCTCAAAATCGATAAAACCTTCGTTGATACGCTAACCACCAACAACACCAGCCATCTGATCGCTGAGCACATCATCGAGATGGCGCGCGGGCTGCGTTTAAAAACTATCGCGGAAGGGGTGGAGACCCCGGAGCAGGTCAGCTGGCTCTACAAGCGCGGCGTGCAATTTTGTCAGGGTTGGCTGTTTGCGAAAGCCATGCCGGCGCGGGAGTTTATGCAGTGGTTAGCGAATGCTCCCACGCCGATAAGCAGGCCTCAGCCGCCGCGTCACGCGGAGATCTGATGGCGGTAGTCGCTGGGAGTGCGGTCGAACTCGCGGCGGAACACCCGGGAGAAGGTTTGCTGCGAGACGTAGCCCAGATCCATCGCGATATCAAAGATAGGTCGCTGAGTGGTTCGCAACGCTTCCGCCGCCAGCAGCAGGCGGCGCTGACGAATATAATCACCCAGCGTCTGATGCATTACGGTACGGAACATCCGCTGCAGATACCATTTCGAGTATCCTGACTTTCTGGCGACTATATCAATGTTAAGTGGTTGATCGATATGTTCATCAATCCATTCAATCAGTGTTTGAATAATATCCTGATGGGACATAAAGCGGCCTCTCTCAATTCTCGATTCGTCGTTTTGTCTGCGGGCGAGTATAATTCCTCAAGTTAACTTGAGGTAAAGCGCTTTATGGAAAAGAAATCACCCCGCATCAAAATGCTGCTGACGCCCGGGGAAGTGGCAAAACGAACCGGCGTGGCGGTCTCGGCCCTTCATTTTTATGAGAGTAAGGGTTTGATCCACAGCCAGCGGAATGCCGGCAACCAGCGGCGTTACCGGCGTGATGTCCTGCGCGCGGTGGCGATAATCAAAATTGCGCAACGCATCGGCATCCCGCTGGCGACCATCGGCGACGCGTTTGGCGTACTGCCGGAAGGGCACAATCTCAGCGCAAAAGAGTGGAAGATGCTGTCATCGCAGTGGCGTGAGGAGCTGGACCGGCGTATTCATACCCTGACGGCGTTGCGCGACCAGCTCGACGGCTGCATCGGTTGCGGCTGTTTATCACGGCGCGACTGCCCGCTGCGCAACCCAGGCGATAAGCTGGGGGAAGAGGGGACTGGCGCCCGGCTGCTGGAAGAGGAGTAATAAAACTAAAGCGCCACAACTGGGCGCTTTAGTTGTTTTCCGGTCTTTGTCTTTCGCATTATCTCGCTGGTTCACGAGAGGGTTTCCCCCGACATCGACGTCCCTCAGTATTGCGCAATCTGTTGATGGAGGTTCCGGTTTGCGTCGACACTTTAACTATGGCATCTGCCGCCATTTTTTCCTCACTATTTTGCCGAAATTTTCCCGGCAATGAGCGCCAGTTCCTATAGTTAATTCGAACAAACCACGGGAGAGGCCCATGCTGACAGTACACCATCTTAATCAATCACGATCGCAACGCGTACTGTGGGCACTGGAAGAGCTGCAGCTGCCTTATCAGATAGTCCGCTATCAGCGGGAAAAGTCGATGCTGGCGCCAGCGGCGCTGAAGAAAGTCCATCCGTTGGGGAAATCGCCGGTGCTGGAAGACAACGGCTATGTGTTGGCGGAGTCCGGGGCCATTCTCGAGTATTTGCAGGAGACCTGGGACAGCGGCGGGCTGCTGAAGCCGCAGGCGATAGAGGACAAACTGCAATACCGCTTCTGGCTGCACTATGCCGAAGGCTCGCTGATGCCGCTGCTGTTAATGAAGCTGGTGTTCGCCAGCCTGGGTAAACCCCCTGTGCCCTTTGGCGTCCGCTCGCTGGGCGCCCTGCTGGGCAAGGGCATTCAAAAAGCGTGGCTGGATCCCCAGCTGGCCACCCATGCGCGGTTTATTGACGACCATCTTGCCACGCGGCCATGGTTTGCCGGCGAGCGACTGAGTATGGCCGATATCCAGATGAGCTTCCCGGTGATGGCGCTATTGGCGCGCGGTGGCGTGCATGACCTTGTCCATATCGAGGCCTGGCGACATCGGGTGGAGCAGCGTCCGGCCTGGCAGCGGGCCATCGAGCGCGGCGGTCCCTTTACCTTACCCGGCGCCTGAGGTATCAGCGGATCCGATGACGCTGATAAATGAAAGCAACTCACTAAAAATTTGTTAGCGGATTGCGCATAGACGATAACGTTTGCGCATCGTCTGGTTATTTTCTGCTCGTCATAAGCGAAATTTAGCGAAATACGATAAACATCGGTTGAAAAGGGTTATCTAAAGGCCGGATAATCGTTTGCCTTTCTGTTTTGCTCCCTCTTTTTTCTGCTATCCAGGGGGAGGAGATAAGGTTGACACACCGTAGTGTATGCGCGGAGTTAAACGTTTGCTTTTTTGCAGCCCCCCTGGCGCTGCGATTCGGTACAAGGAGATCGCGTTTAACTGGCAGTGGAGGGTCCACCACGCATATCAACGAACAATAAAAATTTTCAGGGGAAGTTTTCTATGTCTACGCCTTCAGCGCGTACCGGCGGTTCATTAGACGCCTGGTTTAAAATTTCGGCGCGCGGTAGCACCGTGCGTCAGGAGATTGTTGCAGGTCTTACTACCTTTCTGGCGATGGTGTACTCCGTCATCGTGGTGCCGGGCATGCTCGGTAAAGCGGGCTTCCCGCCGGCCGCGGTGTTTGTCTCGACCTGTCTGGTGGCGGGCGTTGGCTCGCTGGTGATGGGGTTATGGGCAAATCTGCCGATGGCGATCGGTTGCGCCATCTCGCTGACCGCCTTCACCGCCTTCAGCCTGGTGCTGGGGCAGCAGATCAGTATTCCGGTGGCCCTCGGCGCGGTATTCCTGATGGGTGTCCTGTTTACGGTGATTTCCGCGACCGGCATCCGCAGCTGGATTTTGCGCAACCTGCCGCAGGGCGTGGCGCACGGTACCGGGATCGGGATTGGCCTGTTTCTGCTGCTGATTGCCGCCAACGGCGTTGGCCTGGTGATCAAAAACCCGCTGGACGGTCTGCCGGTGGCGCTGGGCAAATTTGCCAGCTTCCCGGTAGTGATGTCGCTGATTGGCCTTGCGGTGATCATTGGTCTGGAAAAAATGAAGGTGCCGGGCGGCATTCTGCTGACCATTATTGGCGTGTCGATTGTGGGGCTTATTTTCGATCCGAACGTCCATTTCTCCGGTATTTTCGCCATGCCATCCCTGAGTGATGATAAAGGCAACTCGCTGATTGGCAGCCTCGACATCGTCGGCGCGCTGAACCCGGTCGTGCTGCCCAGCGTGCTGGCGCTGGTGATGACGGCGGTGTTTGACGCCACCGGTACTATCCGCGCGGTGGCCGGCCAGGCGAACCTGCTGGACAAAGACGGGCAGATCATCAACGGCGGTAAAGCGTTGACCACCGACTCCCTGAGCAGCGTCTTCTCCGGTTTAGTCGGGGCGGCGCCGGCGGCGGTGTATATTGAATCGGCGGCGGGTACCGCGGCCGGCGGTAAAACCGGTCTGACCGCGGTGACGGTCGGTGTCCTGTTCCTGCTGATCCTGTTCCTCTCTCCGCTCTCTTATCTGGTTCCGGCCTACGCGACCGCGCCGGCGCTGATGTACGTCGGCCTGCTGATGCTGAGCAACGTGGCGAAAATCGATTTCAACGACTTCGTTGACGCGATGGCTGGCCTGATCACCGCGGTGTTTATCGTGCTGACCTGTAACATCGTGACCGGCATCATGATCGGTTTCGCTACCCTGGTGATTGGCCGTCTGGTCTCTGGCGAGTGGCGCAAGCTGAACATCGGTACGGTGATTATCGCCGTGGCGCTGGTGGCGTTCTACGCGGGCGGTTGGGCGATTTAAACCCTTCGTGCTCCTCACGGGCGGCTCAGGCCGCCCGTTTTATTTTTAAGCCACATACTGTTTCCATTTGCGTTAATCTGGGTGGCGTATGATTCACAGGCACGACGCCTCACAGGTATAAAAGAAAACGCAGCAAACAGGGAACACATGGAAATATTCTTTACCATCCTCATCATGACCCTCGTGGTCTCACTGTCCGGGGTAGTGACACGTGTACTGCCCTTTCAGGTTCCACTCCCACTGATGCAAATCGCCATTGGCGCGCTTCTGGCATGGCCGACCTTCGGTTTGCACGTTGAATTTGATCCAGAGCTGTTTCTGGTCCTGTTTATCCCGCCGCTGCTGTTCGCCGACGGCTGGAAAACGCCGACCCGTGAATTTATTGAACACGGGCGGGAGATCCTTGGCCTGGCGCTGGCGCTGGTGGTCGTGACGGTAGTCGGCATTGGCTTTCTGATCTACTGGATTGTGCCTGGCATTCCGCTGATCCCGGCGTTCGCGCTGGCGGCCGTGCTCTCGCCGACCGATGCCGTGGCGCTCTCCGGCATCGTCGGGGAAGGGCGGATACCGAAAAAAATCATGGGCATTCTGCAGGGCGAGGCGTTAATGAACGATGCCTCTGGCCTGGTCTCACTCAAGTTTGCCGTCGCGGTGGCGATGGGCACCATGGTCTTTACCGTTGGCGGCGCGACCGTAGAGTTTCTGAAGGTGGCGATCGGCGGCGTGCTGGCCGGGTTTGTGGTGAGCTGGTCGTATGGCCGTTCGATGCGTTTCCTCAGCCGCTGGGGCGGGGATGAACCCGCCACGCAGATTGTCCTGCTGTTCCTGCTGCCGTTTGCCTCCTATCTGATTGCCGAACATATCGGTGTCTCCGGCATCCTGGCGGCGGTGGCGGCGGGGATGACCATCACCCGTTCCGGCGTGATGCGTACCGCGCCGTTGGCCATGCGCCTGCGCGCCAACAGCACCTGGGCGATGCTGGAGTTTGTCTTTAACGGCATGGTCTTCCTGCTGTTGGGCCTGCAGCTGCCGGATATCCTCTCCAGCTCGCTGGTGGCGGCGGAAGCGGACCCCAACGTCGAGACCTGGATGCTGTTTACCGACATTATCCTGATCTATGCCGCGCTGATGCTGGTGCGTTTTGGCTGGCTGTGGTCGATGCGTAAGCTTAGCCAGCGCTTCCTGAAGAAGAAACCGATGGAGTTTGGCTCCTGGACCACCCGCGAGCTGCTGATCTCCTCTGTGGCCGGGGTGCGTGGGGCGATTACCCTCGCCGGTGTGCTCTCGATCCCGCTGCTGCTGCCGGACGGGAATGTTTTCCCGGCGCGCTATGAGCTGATTTTCCTCGCCGCCGGGGTGATCCTGTTCTCGCTGTTCGTCGGGGTGATTGCGCTGCCGATCCTGCTGCGCCACATTGAATCGAGTGACAACGTGCAGCAGCGGAAAGAGGAACGACTGGCGCGCGCAGCGACGGCAGACGTGGCGATTGTGGCGATCCAGAAGATGGAAGAGCGGCTGGCGGCAGATACCAAAGAGAATATCGATAACCAGCTGTTGACCGAAGTCAGTTCGAGGGTGATCGGTAACCTGCGCCGCCGCGTCGATGGTCGTAACGACGTGGAGACCTCTATGCTGGAGGAGAGCCTGGAGCGACGCTTCCGCCTGGCGGCGCTGCGCTCTGAGCGCGGAGAGCTGTATCATCTGCGCGCCACCCGGCAGATCAGTAACGAGACGCTGCAGAAGCTGCTGCACGATCTCGACCTGCTGGAAGCGCTGTTAATCGAAGATCAATAATCTGTAATCCGGATAGCGCGACGCTTATTCGGGCTACTGGCGAGACTGCAGTAAATGTGTCGCCCCGGTAAGCGTTAGCGCGACCGGGGGAAACCCGGGCAGCGGCGCAAGCGCCTGACCCGGGCTACCCATTCCTCTGCGAAACGCGTTGTCACCAGGGAATTATTCCAGCCAGAACGCTTTACTGCACGCCAGCCAGGCCTCAGCGCTGCGCGACATATACACGCCCTCCCGCCAAATCATCCCCAGCTCCCAGCGCAGCTCGCTTTGCAATGGGATCCAGTAAAAGTTCTGCGGGTCGAGACGCTGGCAAATCGGCTCGGGCAGGATCGCCACGCCAATGCCGGCCTGCACCATCGCGGCGAGAAAATCCCACTGGCCGCTGCGCACCGCGATACGCGGCTTCACGTCATGTTCGGTAAACAGGCGCATCAGTTGCTGGCTGAGGGCAAATTCTTCGTTGTAGATGACCAGCGGATATGCCGCCAGCTCTGCCGGCGAGAGGGCGGTTACGCCCTCCCACGGCGCGGTTCTTGGCGTCAGGACGCACAGCGGGTGGTTGAACAACGGCAGCGTGGTGAGATGGCTACCCTCTTCGATGGGCAGGGCGGTCATTGCCATATCGAGCTCGCCGTTGCTGACCGCCTGCTGGACCGTCAGGCCGCCAAACTCGGCGATTTTCAGCTCGACGCCCGGGTAGCGCTCGCGGAAGCGGCTGATCGGCTCCGCCATCAGCATTCCGACCATCGGTGGAATGCCAAGCCGCAGCACCCCTTTATGCAGGTGGTTGATATCGCTCAGTTCTGACTCCAGCTGGCTGAACTCGCCAAGGATCGCCTGGCCGCGTTCAAAAACGACGCGCCCGGTATCGGTGAGCAGCAGTTTACGACCATCGCGGATCAACAGCGTGCAGTTCAGTTCATCTTCGAGATTTTTGAGCATCTTGCTGATGGTGGGCTGTGTGACGAACAGCTTTTCCGCCGCGCGAGTAAAACTCTGCTGACGAACCACTTCAACGAAATAGCGCAGCGTTCGGATATCCATAATTATTCCCTGAGACTATACCTGCGATGATTTTAATTCATTTCTGTCCGCTTCGGCGGCTCTCTATACTGCTTGCCTGACTTCTTTTTTCAGGAATCTCGCTCATGGCCTTCGCGCCAGCTCGCGTTGCCCCCGCCGTGGCGCAGCGACTTCAGATCCCGGCGCAGGTGCTCCTCTATGTCGGGTTATTTATTTTTGCGCAATATCTGGTGAATACGTGGCAGGTGCCGTTGCCGGCTAATTTGGTCGGTATGGTGATGCTCCTGCTGCTGATCGTCTGCCGGGTGATCCCCCTGAACTGGGTTCGCGCCGGCGCCCGCTGGTTGCTGGCGGAGATGCTGCTGTTTTTCGTCCCGGCGGTGGTCGCGGTGGTCAACTATGCGCAGCTGCTGATGGTTGATGGCTGGCGGATTTTCCTGGTGATTGCCTTAAGCACGCTGATGGTGCTGGGCGCCACGGCCTGGGTCGTCGACAGGGTTTACCGTTACGAAGTGAGCCGGCTAAAAAAATGAATGATGTCATGCTGAGCATTCTGTGCCTGGTGGCGACGCTGGGTCTCTATTACGCCAATAAAAGGCTGTATCGCCGTTTTCATAAACTGCCGCTGATGCCGCTGGTGTTCACGCCGATCCTGCTGGTGCTGATCCTGGTGCTGGGCCATATCTCTTATCAGAGCTATATGGGAGAGACCCACTGGCTGCTGTGGCTGCTGGGCCCGGCGACTATCGCCTTTGCCGTCCCGGTTTATGAAAATGTCGCGGTGATCAAACGCCACTGGATGTCGCTCAGCGCCGGGGTGGTGACGGCGGTGGTGGTGGCGGTGACCAGCTCCGTATGGCTGGCGCGCGGATTGATGTTGTCTGATGAAATCCAGCGCAGCCTGGCGGTGCGCTCGGTGACCACGCCCTTTGCGCTGGCGGCGGCGAAACCGCTCGGTGGTCAGCCCGATCTGGTGGCACTGTTTGTGGTGATCACCGGCGTCTTTGGCATGGCGGTAGGGGATATGCTGTTTTTACGCCTGGCTATCCGGGAAGGGATGGCTAAAGGGGCCGGGTTTGGCGCGGCGTCCCACGGGGCGGGGACCGCGCGATCCTATGAGCTGGGCCAGCAGGAGGGCGTGGTGGCCAGCCTGGTGATGATGCTGTCTGGCGTAGTGGTGGTGCTGGCGGCGCCGTTAGTGCGCTGGCTGCTGTTTTAACGTTATCCCGTAGCCTGATGTTATGAAATATTGAGGGGCGGAATAGTTATGAACTATTTTCGCCCCTGATTGTTTATGCCGGTTATTGGTCATCAGAAAAGATTAAGTCAATTCTTATTACCATCCTCTCTTTGTAACTAAATATTACAAAGCCAATGGTAATCTAATTACATCACGAATGATGTATAGATTTTTTATTATCTCCGCGAATTTTATAAGTTTGTATCCTTATGATTTTAAAGGTGGTTTATTTTATTTCTCTAATTCTTTAAGGTGATTTGTTAAAAAATCAATTTTTACATTAATAATTGAGCTTTTACCCTCTGTTCGTTATTCTTTTTACGCGGGCTTGTATTATTGAATGGATTCAAATGCTGGTCGTTTATTTATGTATAATATTAATTATCATAAATCATATGTCACATAAATGTGTATGTGACGCCGCGCGGATGCAAATTCATTCTCTAATATATCTGCATAAAACAATTGACGGACTGATTGTCTTTTATAATGGATATGGGAATAAATATGAAGATGAGTAAAAAATTTCTGGCGGGTGCTCTGATTTTCTCTGCCTGCAGCGCGCTGTCTACTGTTGCCCAGGCCGATAACACCATTACTTTTAATGGGATCGTTTCAGATACCACCTGTACGGCGACCATTGATGGCGGTGTGACTACCATTGATATGGGCACCACCTCAGTAGCGGATCTGAAAGCGTATGAATTCGGTGCAGCCAAGAACTTCTCCTTTAGCTTAGCCGATTGCCCGACCACGGAAAACGGTGGCAACAGCATCGCCCGCGTCACTTTTGGTGGCGTTTCGGATACCGCGAATAGCGATTACTTTAAAAACCAGGCGACAATTGACGCGGCAACGGGGGTTGCTGTGGCGCTTTATGACGAAGCTGGCAGCCTGATGAAGAATAACGAAGAAGGTTCGGATGTCGATATTTCTTCCGGTGCCGCAACTATCCCGTTCACCGTTAAAATGGTAAAAGCGGGTTCTGAAGACCCGACGAAAGGTACCGTTCAGACAACTGTGACTTATAACGTGACCTATTATTAATTCGGCGTTTTGTTGAATGGAGAAAGGGGAATCGTCTGTTATTCCCCTTTAATTAAACGTATGAGATATCCTTTTTTTGTGGTCGGTTTATTGCTGTCCTCCTCTATTGCGCAAGCCAGCGTGGTCGTGGGCGGCACGCGTCTGGTATTTGATGGTGCGAAAAACAACGCCGTCATCACGGTTGAGAATAAAGATCAGAGCAGCAATATCGTACAGTCCTGGCTCTCGGTGGTGGATGCCGCTTCGCCAGCCAAAGACGCGTTTATTATTACGCCGCCGCTGTTCCGTCTAAAAGCCGGGGAGAAAGGATTTGTACGTGTCGTTCGATCAGGAAAGAAATTACCCGACGATCGCGAATCGATGTTTTGGCTCAATATCAAAGGGATCCCGGCAACGGAATATGTCCCGGATAAAAATGTGGTGCAGTTTGCCATCAACTCGAAAATAAAATTGATTTATCGACCTGCCGCGTTAAAAGGCAATACACCGGAATCGTATGCCGAAAAATTACAGTGGAGAAAAGAGGGGGCGTCGGTGACGGTTAAAAACAACTCACCGCTGTATATGAATTTTTCCCAGGTTAGCCTTAACGGAAAAAATATTTCTGGCGCATGGTTTGCTGCCCCCTTTTCTACCTTAAAAATACCCGTGCAGAGTAACCTGTCCGCGACAGGGAAAAAAGAGATCACATGGAGCGTGATTAATGATTATGGTATGTCAGGGAAGAAATATACCGCTATCATTCAGTAGCGTTGAGCTGCTATTTTCAGCCAAAAGTATCTGCGTCGTTATTGTTTTGTGCCTGAGTACCTTGCCTTCTCGCGCTGAGGCCGGCGAATATTTCAACCCGAATTTACTTGAAGTCGCCGAAAATCCTGCGGCTTCGGTTGATCTGTCCTATTTTTCACAAGATGGCGTACCGCCGGGCACCTATCACCTGGATGTGTACATCAATGATAAGTACGTCAGTTCAGAATCGCTGACCTTTCAGGTAGTTGGCCATGATGCAGGCGCGACCGCTTCCCCCTGTCTTTCCGCGGAGTATCTGAATTCGTGGTTGATTAATACCACCGCCTATCCGCAGCTATTTGAGGCAGGGGAAACCTGCGCCCGGCTGTCGGCGATCCCCGGGATGACGTTCTCGGTGTCTCTTGCCCAGCAGCGAATCGATTTTACCGTTCCGCAGGCCGCGATGCTGAACCGCCCAAGAGACTATATACCGGAGAGCCAGTGGCAGCAGGGGATTAACGCCGGTCTTCTCAACTATAGTGTCACCGGGCAGCGCAATGCCCCGCGGCATAATGGCGCTACCGTAGACAGCCAGTTTGTTAGCCTGCAGCCTGGGGTGAATCTGGGGCCATGGCGTCTGCGCAACTACAGCACCTATAGCCACAGCGACAACAACAGCCGCTGGGAGTCGGTTTACTTGTACCTTGCTCGCGATATCCATACCCTGCGCAGCCAGATGGTGGTGGGTAGTACTTATACGTCGTCCGGCATCTTCGACAGTTTGAGCTTTACCGGTCTGCAGCTCAGTTCGGATAAAGAGATGCTGCCGGATAGCCTGCATGGCTTTGCGCCGACGATTCGAGGGATCGCGCGCACCACCGCGGAGGTCTCGGTTTATCAGAATGGTTACAGCATTTATAAAACCACCGTCGCCCCCGGCGCTTTTGAGATTAACGATCTGTATGCCACCGGTAGCGCTGGCGATCTGTATGTCACCGTTAAAGAGTCTGACGGCAGCGAGCAAAACTTTGTGGTGCCTTTTGCCTCGCTGGCGGTCCTGCAGCGCGAGGGCCAGCTGGATTATGCGCTGAGCAGCGGCAGGACGCGCTCAGGCAGCTCCGACGATAAAGAATACAACTTTATTCAGTCTTCCCTGGCCTATGGCGCCACCAGTAACTTCACCCTCTATACCGGCTTCCAGCAGGCGGAAGATAAATACACCAACCTGCTGTTAGGCGCCGGCTTTAACCTTGGCACCATCGGCGCGCTGTCATTCGATGGCTCTCAGTCGTGGGCCGACGTGAAAACCAGCGATACGGCCTCGTCAACCCGCAAAGAACAGGGGCAATCGTATCGCGTCCGCTTCAGTAAAAGCTTTCTGCAGACGGGCACCAACTTTTCCGTGGCCGGCTATCGCTATTCCACCTCGGGATACTATTCGTTTCAGGATTTTGTCGATAACGCCTCCACGCAGCGCGACTGCTGTACGCAGAGCGGCAGGACAAAAGGCCGGTTTGACGCTTCGCTGTCGCAGACGCTGTTCGGCTATGGTTCGCTCTCGCTTTCGCTGGTCAATGAAACCTATTGGGACAGCTCGCGCATGGAGTCGGTAGGCGTGGGCTATAGCGGGTCGATTGGCAAGGCCTCCTACTTTATTAACTATTCCTATAACCGCAATGTGCAAAGTACCGATGACAGCGGCAATAACCGGCCGGCCAGCGATACCATCGTCTCCCTGACGCTAAGCATCCCGCTTGGCGAGACGCTCTCGGCGAATTACAGCATGAACCATGGCCGCCATAACGACACCACGCACAGCGTGGGGCTCAACGGCTCGGCGTTCGAGGATCGTTCCCTCAACTGGAGCCTCCAGGAGGGTTACAACACCCAGGATAAGAGCACCTCCGGTAACCTCAGCGTCAATTACCAGGGATCAAAAGGCGATGTCGCCGGCGGCTATGGCTACGACCACTATAGCAATCACTACAATTATTCGCTGCGTGGCGGCATGGTCGCCCATGCGGGCGGACTCACGCTGTCACGCTTTCTGGGCGAGAGTTCTGCGCTGGTTGAAACGCCCGGCGTCAGCGATGTGAGGGTTCAGGGCCAGACCAACGTGACAACGGATGGCGCCGGATATGCGGTGGTGCCTTACGTCCGCCCTTACCATCGCAACAGCCTGGCGCTGGATGAACAGCAGGTGGCTGGCGCCGAGGTGGATAACGTCGCCAGAACGGTGGTCCCAACGCGCAACGCGATCGTCAAAGTGCAGTATGACACCCGAATCGGCTACAAGGCGATGCTCACCCTGCGTACCCGCAGCGGTGTGGTGCCTTTCGGCGCGTTGGTGACCCTTGATAATGATCGCGCCAGCGCGGCGCGCAGCAACATTGTCGGCGATGAGGGGCAGGTGTATCTCACAGGGCTGCAGAAAAAAGGCCAGCTATTAGCGCGCTGGGGGGAGAAAAGCAGTGAGCAGTGTACCGTTCATTATGACTTCTCCAGCATGGCTCTTGGCGACGATATCCTGTTTTATCAGGCTGAATGCCGGTAATGGACGCACGTTTTCAACATGGAAGAAGGGGCTGATATGAATATGAGAGACAGCAGCACAGGGGGCATCCTGGTGGCCAGCCTTTTGCTGCTCTCCCTTCCGGCGCTGGCTTATGAAGGCAGCAGCACGGTCAATTTTAACGTCACGGGCACCATCGAAGCGCCTTCCTGCGAGGTGGCCGTGGAACCGTCGAACAGTATCGATTTAGGCACCGTCTCCTCGCAGACGTTCTCCGGAAATGCCGGGTCGAGTGGAGCCAGCGTACCGGTTAATCTGGTCTTTTCCAGCTGTTCCGCCGATGCGTCGGCGGTGACCATCGTATTTAGCGGTACCAGCTTCGATAGCACCCACGCTTCGATCTATAAAAACTTCCAGACAGGCAGCAACGGGGCCAGCGGTGTCGGTTTGCAACTATTGAGTATGGCCGACCAGCAACCCCTGGGCCCAGGCGTCCAGTATCTCTATACCTTTGATGATGATGCAGGTGTTCATACCTTCAACATGGTGGCGCGCATGTATTCACCTTATGGTCAGGTGAGCCCCGGTATCGTCGGCTTCACTGCCACGTTTGATGTGGCTTACAAATAACGTTTCGACAGGGATGGTTATGAAAAAATGGATCTTCTTGTTCATGCTGGTAGTGTGTCCCCTCTATAGCTGGGCGGCCTGCAGTGGAACCAATTATGGCGATGTCTCGATGACCAACCTGCCGGAAAAGATTCTGATCAATGCCGGGAGCTATACCGCAGGGACAGTACTGTATGACTCGGGGAAGATTACCCGCTCGCAAACGGAATTGCTTAACTGTGAGGGGAGCACCTACGCGGTGTTTTCCTGGTCCTCAAACAATGCCGGGGCGCTGATAGGGGATAATATCTATGCCACCTCGGTACAGGGGATCGGTATTCGCGTCAAGGTGTGGCTCAATATCACTGGCGAATATGATGGTGATACCGATGATTTCAGCCCCGACTCGCAGGTGCATTATATTGGTGATGTGAATTATTACCTCGGTAAGCCGACAGGTTTTTTGGACTCTTTCGCGTCGACTTATTATACCCCGGCGTATCAGCTGCAGCTGGTGGCCACCGGCGGCGCCATCGCCAGCAATAGTCAATTATCGTTCAGCGATCCAGTGGCGACGGTATCGGCGAAGGATAAGTGGGGAACGCTCTCTATTTCGCGGCTGCACATCAGCGGCACCACCAGCATCCAGATGATCCCGATGGGGTGTATCGTCAGTAGCAATAGTCTCAGTTTTGCCATGGGTAGCATCAATGCCAGCGAGTTTAACACCGCGACGAAGGTGGGAAGTGCGCAACAGCCCCTGACCCTCTCCTGCGAGCCGGGGACCAATGTTTTAATGCGGGTGGCGGCGACGCAAGCGAGCGGCAATAATCCTGGCAACACGGTGATGGCCTTAACGGCAGAGGAGAATGTTGCCACCGGGGTGGGGGTTCAGTTAAATATGGATGGCAAAGCGATGCCGTTGAATACTGACCTCAGTCTCTATTCCTCGGGCCGCACCACGGTGACCAACAGCGGCGCGGATGCCAGCTACAGCTATTTTACTAATCCCGACAGTCCTGGTGGCGCAGCGGCCATGCAAACGCTCACTTTTACCACCAACTATTACAAAACAGGCAGTGCGGTGACCGCCGGTTCGGCAAACGCCACTGGGGTGATCACATTTACCTATAACTGAGCCGGTCAGGATAACCCCCTTCCCCGGACGGTGCCGGGGAAGGGGGAGGCGACGCTTAGTGCGCCTGACCGCGTTCGATACCGATCCCGGTTTGCGAACGGATAAACTGGGCGCGGAACTGCTCGCGCTCGCGCATCCCTTCCGGTGAGTTATCGGTGGCGGAGAAGACCCAGATACCGATGAACGCGATGGCAATGGAGAACAGCGCCGGATATTCATACGGGAACAGCGCTTTCTCATGGCCGAGGATCTGCACCCAAATGGTCGGACCGAGGATCATCAGAATGACCGCGGTCAGCAGGCCCAGCCAGCCGCCGATCATCGCGCCGCGGGTGGTCAGTTTCGACCAGTACATCGACAGCAAAATAATCGGGAAGTTACAGCTGGCGGCAATGGAGAAGGCCAGACCAACCATAAAGGCGATGTTCTGATTTTCGAACAGAATACCCAGCAGAATCGCCACTACCCCAAGGACCAGCACGGTAATCTTCGACACCTTCAGCTCCTGGCGCTCGGTCGCGCCCTTGCGGAAGACGTTGGCGTACAGGTCGTGCGACACCGCTGAGGCGCCGGCGAGCGTCAGGCCTGCCACCACCGCCAGAATTGTGGCGAAAGCGACGGCGGAGATAAAGCCGAGGAACAGATTCCCCCCCACGGCATCCGCCAGATGCACCGCCGCCATGTTATTGCCGCCGATAAGCTGTCCGGCTGCGTCTTTGAACGCCGGGTTCGCGCCCACCAGCATGATGGCGCCGAAGCCGATGATAAAGGTCAGAATATAGAAATAGCCCATAAAACCGGTGGCGTAGAAGACGCTTTTACGCGCTTCTTTGGCGTCGCTCACGGTGAAGAAGCGCATCAGGATGTGCGGCAGACCGGCGGTGCCGAACATCAGACCCAGACCCAGAGAGAGCGCCGATATCGGATCTTTCACCAGCCCGCCGGGACTCATAATCGCCGCCCCTTTCGGGTGGACGGCCATCGCCTCGGTAAACAGGTTATTGAAGCTGAAGCCGACGTGCTTCATCACCATAAAGGCCATAAAGCTGGCGCCGCACAGCAGCAGAACCGCTTTAATAATCTGCACCCAGGTGGTCGCCAGCATGCCGCCGAACAGGACATAGAGCACCATCAGCACGCCAACCAGCACCACGGCGACATGGTAATTGAGACCGAACAGCAGCTGGATTAACTTGCCGGCGCCCACCATCTGGGCAATCAGATACAGGGCCACCACCACCAGCGAACCGCAGGCGGAGAGAGTGCGAATCGGCCCCTGCTTCAGACGGTACGAGGCGACGTCGGCAAAGGTATAGCGGCCAAGGTTGCGCAGACGTTCGGCGATCAGAAACAGGATAATCGGCCAGCCGACGAGAAAGCCCAGCGAGTAGATCAGTCCGTCGTAGCCGGAGGTATACACCAGCGCGGAGATACCGAGGAAAGAAGCCGCTGACATAAAGTCACCGGCAATCGCCAGCCCGTTCTGGAAGCCGGTGATATTGCCGCCAGCGGTGTAGTAATCGCTGCGCGAACGTACCCGTTTTGACGCCCAATAAGTGATGTATAAGGTGAGGGCGACGAAAATCAGGAACATGATAATCGCCTGCCAGTTGGTCGGCTGGCGCTGTACCGCGCCGGTAATGGCGTCTGCGGCGTGAGCGCTAAGGGGCAGCAGCGTGGCGGCGAGCGCCGTCAGTACTCTCTTGCTCATGCTTTCACCTCGTTCAGAACGCTTTTGGTCAAACGGTCGAATTCACCGTTGGCCCGCCAGACATAAATACCGGTCAGGACAAACGAAATGACGATCACGCCAATGCCCAGCGGGATCCCGCGGGTGACGCTGGTCCCGGCGTGCAGAGGAGTACCGAGCCAGCCGGGCGCGAAGGCGATAAGCAAAATAAAGCCCACATAGATCACTAACATAATCAGTGACAGAATGGCGGCAAACCGTTGCCGTGATGCAACTAACTCCCTGAAATGCGCACTATTTTCTATCCGCTGACAAAGTTGTTCATTCATCTTAGCGTCTCCAGAGGTCTCCCTTTCGTCATCCACTCAGCGGACGCTGGCGACAGCAACCCCTCCGGCGATGGAGCCGGGATACGGTTTACTGACGGCGTTCCTGCGAGTGAAATCCTGGGGGAGGGACTTATTTTTATCCTCTCCCCGGCGGGGGAGAGGGTGTAGGGAATCGGTCCTTGCTTACGATGGCATCGTTATGGCCTGCTTCTCTTCGAGCAGTTTTTCCACAACGCCAGGATCGGCGAGGGTCGAGGTATCGCCGAGGTTGCTGGTGTCGCCTGCGGCAATCTTACGCAGAATGCGGCGCATGATTTTGCCCGAGCGGGTTTTCGGCAGCGAATCGGTCCAGTGCAGCACATCCGGCGTCGCCAGCGGGCCGATCTCTTTGCGCACCCAGTTACGCACTTCCGCATACAGCTCCGGGGTAGGCTCTTCGCCGTGATTGAGCGTCACGTAGGCGTAGATGGCCTGGCCTTTGATGTTGTGCGGGATCCCCACCACCGCCGCTTCGGCGATTTTCGGGTGCGACACCAGCGCCGATTCGATCTCGGCGGTACCCAGACGGTGGCCGGAGACGTTCAGGACGTCATCCACGCGGCCGGTGATCCAGTAGTAACCATCTTCATCACGGCGTGCGCCATCGCCGCTAAAGTACATATTTTTGAAGGTGGAGAAGTAGGTTTGCTCAAAGCGCTCATGGTCGCCGAACAGGGTACGCGCCTGGCCAGGCCAGGAATCGGCGATAGCAAGATTGCCCTCGGTCGCGCCATCCAGCGGCAGGCCTTCGTTATCCACCAGCACCGGCTGGACGCCAAAGAACGGACGGGTGGCGGAGCCGGCCTTCAGCTCGATTGCGCCCGGCAGCGGGGTGATCATAAAGCCGCCGGTTTCGGTCTGCCACCAGGTGTCCATCACCGGGCACTTCTCGTTACCGATCTTCTTCCAGTACCACTCCCAGGCTTCCGGGTTAATTGGTTCGCCGACCGAGCCGAGAATACGCAGCGAGGAACGATCTGTGCCTTCGATCGCTTTGTCGCCTTCCGCCATCAGGGCGCGGATAGCCGTCGGGGCGGTATAGAGGATGCTGACCTTATGCTTATCGACGACCTGGCACATACGCGCCGGGGTTGGCCAGTTCGGTACCCCTTCGAACATCAGGGTAGTGGCGCCGCAGGCCAGCGGGCCGTACAGCAGATAGCTATGGCCGGTGACCCAGCCCACATCGGCGGTGCACCAGTAAATATCGCCCGGATGGTAGTCGAAAACGTATTTGAAGGTGGTGGCCGCGTAGACCAGATAGCCGCCGGTGGTGTGCAGCACCCCTTTCGGTTTACCGGTGGAGCCAGAGGTATAGAGGATAAACAGCGGATCTTCGGCGTTCATCTCGACGGGCCGGTGTTCGGCGCTGGCGTTCGCCATCAGGTCGCTCCACCACAGATCGCGGCCTTCCTGCCAGTCGATTTTACCGCCGGTACGTTTCAGGACGACGACGTGTTCAATGCTTTTGACGTTCGGGTTTTTCAACGCGTCATCGACGTTTTTCTTCAGCGGGATGGCGCGACCGGCGCGCAGCCCTTCGTCAGCGGTGATCACCAGGCGCGAGCTGGAGTCGATAATGCGTCCGGCAACCGCCTCCGGCGAGAAGCCGCCGAAAATCACTGAATGGATGGCGCCGATGCGGGCGCAGGCCAGCATCGCCACCGCGGCTTCCGGCACCATTGGCATATAAATAGCGACCACATCGCCTTTTTTAATCCCAAGGTCGAGCAGCACATTGGCGAAGCGGCACACGTCCGCATGCAGTTCACGGTAGGTGATGTGCTTGCTCTGGCTGGCGTCGTCACCTTCCCAGATGATGGCGGTTTGATCGCCGCGTTCGGCGAGGTGGCGGTCGAGGCAGTTGGCGGCGAGGTTCAGGGTGCCGTCTTCATACCATTTGATGGAAATATTACCCGGCGCGAAAGAGGTGTTCTTCACGCGGGTATAGGGGCGTATCCAGTCAAGGATTTTGCCCTGCTCGCCCCAAAATGTATCAGGGTCGGTTATGGATTGTTGGTACTGCGCCTTGTACTGATCCGGGTTAATCAGGCAACGTTCCGCGATATTAGCGGGAATAGGGTGTTTGTGTATTTGGCTCATGGCTTTTTTTCTCCTTTGAACTTGTTAAATATATGTCAAACAAACGTTAATAGTAGGGGTTTTGACAGCTTTGTTTGTTAATTGGGGGGCAGATCACGCAATGATTCAACTGAATGAAATTTCATCAAATGAAACTTTGAAGTGAAATAGTTACGTAAATGAATTTATAGAAACGGAAGGTGTGAAATATTTTTTATTACAAATACTTATGCATTGTAACTGGGGGAAATTCGTGACTTTATGCAGAAAACCAGAAGAAAGCCCTATTCTTAAAGGCTTGCGCAGCATGCCGTGCAAATGATACTGATATTGCGCGTTAAATAACCCCACAAAGCAACGCAACACAATTCATACCCCCTGCAGTGGGTACCATGACGAAAAGGAATGGTGCCTTTCATTGAGGAAGTCAGTAGTGAAGAAAACGAAAAAAGTCAGTCTGGCCTGGCAAATCTTGCTAGCCCTGGTGCTGGGTATCCTTCTGGGCAGTTATCTGCATTACCACGCCGAAAGTCGCGATTGGTTGATTAGCAATTTGCTGACGCCGGCGGGCGATATCTTTATCCATCTGATTAAAATGATCGTGGTCCCGATTGTCATTTCGACCTTGGTGGTCGGGATTGCCGGCGTGGGCGACGCCAAGCAGTTAGGCCGGATCGGCGCCAAAACCATTATCTATTTCGAAGTGATCACCACGGTGGCGATTGTGCTGGGTATTACCCTGGCCAACGTTTTCCAGCCGGGAACGGGCATTGATATGTCGCAGCTGGCGGCGGTCGATATTTCGAAATATCAGAGCACCACTGCCGAGGTGCAGAGCCATGCGCATGGCCTGATGGGCACTATCCTGTCGCTGGTGCCGACCAACATCGTGGCGTCGATGGCGAAAGGCGATATGCTGCCGATTATCTTCTTCTCGGTGCTGTTTGGTCTGGGGCTCTCCTCGCTGCCGGCGACCCACCGTGAGCCGCTGGTAACGGTCTTCCGCTCCATCTCCGAGACCATGTTTAAAGTCACCCATATGGTAATGCGCTATGCGCCGATCGGGGTATTCGCCCTGATTTCAGTGACTGTCGCCACCTTTGGTTTCGCCTCGCTGTGGCCGCTGGCCAAGCTGGTGCTGCTGGTTTACTTCGCGATCCTGTTCTTTGCGCTGGTGGTGCTGGGGATTGTCGCGCGTCTGTGTGGCCTGAGTATCTGGATCCTGATCCGCATCCTGAAAGATGAGCTGATTCTGGCCTACTCCACCGCCAGCTCCGAAAGCGTGCTGCCGCGCATTATCGAGAAGATGGAAGCCTATGGCGCGCCGGCGTCGATCACCAGCTTCGTGGTGCCGACCGGTTACTCCTTCAACCTCGATGGCTCAACGCTGTATCAGAGCATCGCGGCGATCTTTATCGCCCAGCTGTACGGTATCGACCTCTCTATCTGGCAGGAGATCACCCTGGTGCTGACCTTAATGGTGACCTCGAAAGGGATCGCTGGCGTGCCGGGCGTCTCCTTCGTGGTGCTGCTGGCAACCCTGGGTAGCGTGGGGATCCCGCTGGAAGGCCTTGCCTTTATCGCCGGTGTCGACCGTATTCTCGACATGGCGCGTACCGCGCTGAACGTGGTGGGCAATGCGCTGGCGGTGCTGGTTATTGCCAAATGGGAGCATAAGTTCGACCGCAAAAAAGCGCTGGCGTATGAACGCGAAGTGCTGGGCAAGTTTGATAAAACCGCCCGATAAAACACAAAGCCCGGCGCGAGCGCCGGGCTTTTTCTTATCCTTTACTGATCCGATCAAACTCTTCGCAGCCGGTATCAAACCCCTCCAGGCAGCTGACGTTGAGCCAGTGCAGCGCCTTCTGTTTATTCGGTTCGATAAAACCTTTCTCTCCCAGCTGGAACATCATGCCGGCCCAGTATTCGGCATAGCCGGTCCGTGAGAGCGCCGAGCTGCCTTTAAAGTATTCGCTCGCTTTCACATCATCCTCCGGGCCATCCACGCCGCTGGCGTAGATCAACCCCAGCAGCATCTGGGCGTCCACCGCTGCATCGCTTTCGCTATCCTTAGCGGCATCCTGCAGGAGTTTGATGGCGTGCGGCACGTCGGTGGGGCCGGCCTGACGGTTGACCAGCACCCGCGCCAGAACGATCTCCCCGGATTTACTGCCCGCCTCGACGGCTTTTTCCGCCAGCTGGCGGGCCTGCGGATAGTCCGCCTGTTGGGAGTTGCGAATTTTGAGCTGCGCCAACAATGCCAGCGCGTCGCCATCGCCCTGTGCCGCGGCTTTCTGCGCCCAGTATTCGGCTTTCTCATAATCGCCGGAGCTGACCCAGGTATCGGCAAGGTAATATTGCGCGCGTCGATCGCCGGCTTCCGCCTGCTGTTGATACTGGCTGCCGGGTTCGGTGGCGACCGCTGCGCCGCTGGTGAAAACGAGTAAAAATAAAAAGAGGTATTTCATTTGTATTTATTATCAGTAAGGAACATAGCGCGCAGTATAAAGGGAGGCGAAAAAGAAGAAAATGGCAGGAATTAGCGGTGTGAATACCCGGAGAAGGCGCAATACGCCGCCTCCGGGGAAAATCCCCGGTGGCGCTAACGCTTACCGGGGCTACAGCGTTGTGCGATTTGGTAGCCTGGAGAAGGCGCAACGCACCGCCTCCGGGGAAAATCCCCGGTAGCGCTATCGCTTACCGGGGCTACTCAATGGTACAAAGGTTCGAACCTTAACCCATCGCGCTTTCGCGCAGGCGGGCTTTCAGCTTGTTGTACTCATCGATCACGTACTGTTCCGCCGCGCGCTGATCGGCAATCCGCTCAACGTTGACCGCGCAGTACTTGTACTCCGGCGTTTTGGTTATCGGACTCAGGTTCTCCGACACCAGCTCGTTACAGGCACCGATCCACCACTGGTAGGTCATGTATACCGCGCCTTTATTCGGCCGATCGCTGACCTGCGCGCGGGTGATGATCCGACCCTTACGCGAATTCACCCACACCAGCGCTTCATCTTCGATGCCTAACCGTTCGGCGTCGGCGGTGTTGATTTGCGCATAGCCCGGTTCATCCGCCAGTGCCGCCAGCGCCGCGCAGTTGCCGGTCATCGAACGGCACGAGTAGTGGCCGACTTCGCGCACTGTCGACAGCACCATTGGGTACTCGTCGGTGAGCTTATCGATCGGCGCGACCCAGTCGCAGGTGAAGAACTGTGCCAGCCCGTTCGGGGTATCGAACTTCTCTTTAAACAGATACGACGTCCCCTGGTCGGCGTCGGACTCATCGCGGCATGGCCACATGACATAGCCGAGTTCACCCATTTTCTCATAGGTGGCGCCATAGAAGTCCGGGCACAGATGCCGCAACTCGTCCCAGATCTCCTGGGTGTTGTTGTAGTGCATCTTGTAACCCATCCGGGTGGCGATTTCGCTGATGATCTGCCAGTCGGTTTTCAGGTCCCACTTCGGCTCCACCGCTTTAAAGAAGCGCTGGAAGCCGCGGTCCGCTGCGGTATACACGCCTTCGTGCTCGCCCCACGAGGTGGACGGCAGGATGACGTCGGCCGCGGAGGCGGTTTTGGTCATGAAAATGTCCTGGACGATAACCAGTTCCAGATCGTCGAACGCTTTGCGGACCGCAGAGAGTTCGGCATCGGTCTGCAACGGATCCTCACCCATGATGTACGCCGCCCGCACTTCGCCGTGCGCCGCGCGATGCGGCAGCTCGCTGATGCGATAGCCGGTATGTTCCGGCAGGCTGTCGACGCCCCAGGCTTTGGCGAACTTCTCGCGGTTCTCCGGGAACTTGACGTACTGATAGCCCGGATAGGTATCTGGCAGCGCGCCCATATCGCAGGCCCCCTGGACGTTGTTCTGCCCGCGCACCGGGTTGACGCCGACGCTCGGCTTGCCGAGGTTGCCGGTGAGGATCGCGAGGCTGGTCAGCGACCGTACTGTCTCCACGCCCTGATAGAACTGGGTGACACCCATGCCCCACAGGATGGCGGCAGATTTTGCGCTGGCGTACATCCGGGCGCAGGCGCGGATCTCCTGGGCGCTAACCCCGGTGATCGCTTCCACCGACTCCGGCGTATAACCTTCGACGATCTTGCGATACTCCTCGAAGCCTTCGGAACGGCTGGCGACGAAGGATTTATCGTACAGATCCTCTTCAATAATGACGTGGCCAATGGCGTTGAGCAGCGCGATATTCGAGCCGTTCTTCAGCGCAATGTGCATGTCGGCGATGCGCGCGGTTTCAATTTTGCGCGGGTCGCAGACGATGATTTTCGCCCCGTTGCGTTTGGCGTTAATGACGTGATTCGCCACGATAGGGTGGGAATCCGCCGGGTTGTAACCGAAGATAAACACCAGATCGGTGTTATCAATCTCCGTGATGGCATTACTCATGGCGCCGTTACCGACCGACTGGTGCAGACCTGCAACCGAAGGGCCGTGTCAGACGCGAGCGCAGCAGTCGACGTTATTGGTACCAATAACGGCGCGCGCGAATTTTTGCATCACATAGTTGGTTTCATTACCGGTGCCGCGGGAGGAGCCGGTGGTTTGGATCGCATCCGGGCCATATTTGGCTTTAATGGCGCTGAGGCGAGTGGCGACGTAATCCAGCGCCTCATCCCAGGAGACAGCTTCCAGCTTGCCGCCGCGTTGACGACGGATCATGGGGGTTTTCAGGCGCGGCGTCAGGATCTGGGTATCGTTAATAAAGTCCCAGCCATAATAGCCCTTCAGGCACAGGGTTCCCTGGTTGGTTTTCCCCTGCGCCGCTTCAGCCCGAACGATTTTGCCGTTATCGACCACCAGGTTGATTTTGCAACCTGATGCGCAATACGGGCAAACCGTGACGACTTTTTTCATCGGTCTTGCTCCAGTTATTCAATGGGCGCGTTTGCGCTATCGCGCCGTCACTATGCATCTTCTATGCCATATTTTCATTGTGGATATTCCTTGATGATACGCGGCTTTTTTGGGCGAAATGCTGACGAAAAACAGCCTGTCGACAGATTTGACGTGTCGATACGCTGGAGATGTGACGGCGCTTGAAAAAATGTCACCGGGAGAGGAATTTGTCGGCGCAGGCTTGCAGAATCGATCAGACTGACACTAATTCCCCGCGGGCAGAGGCAAAGATGAAACCAGTCATTTTGGTGGTGGATGACGACATAGCGATGGGCGAACTGCTCAGCGATGTGCTTGGCGCGCACGCGTTTGAAGTATTGGTCTGCCAGACCGGCGGCGACGCGCTGGCGATGGTGGCGCAGCGGGCAGACATCGCGCTGGTTTTGCTGGATATGATCCTGCCGGATACCCATGGTTTGCAGGTGCTTCAGCAGCTGCAGCGCACGCGGCCTGAGTTGCCGGTGGTGATGCTGTCTGGTCTGGGCAGTGAGTCTGATGTGGTGGTGGGCCTGGAGATGGGCGCCGATGATTACATCGCCAAACCTTTCAGCTCGCGGGTGGTGGTCGCCCGAGTGAAAGCGGTACTGCGGCGCAGCGGGGCGCTGGCCGGCGAGACGTCGGGCGTCGGCAGCGGCCTGACGTTTAACGGCTGGCGGCTGGATACCACGCGCTGTGAACTGTATAACCCACAGCAGCAGGCCGTTCCTCTGACTCAGGGAGAATATGGCCTGCTGCTGGCGCTGGCGCAGAACGCGCGCCGGGTATTGAATCGCGAACAACTGCTGGCGCTGACTCATAATGAAAGCACTGAGGTGTTCGACCGGACCATCGACGTGCTGATCATGCGCCTGCGCCGCAAAATCGAGTTAAACCCGCATCAGCCGACGTTGATTAAAACCCTGCGCGGTCTGGGCTATGTCTTTTCCGCCGATGTGACCCACAGCGAGAAGGCGGCGTAGGGCGGGTTTGCTGTCTGACCGGCCCGCCCGGCGCTGGAGGATCTAACCATTCTGCAACTGAATAAACGCCTGCAGCTCAGGGAGCGTTTTGGCGCCGTCGATCGCATTGGCGGCCTGCAGGCTGGCGCGGGCGCAGGCGTGGGCCAGCTGCAGACTGTCGGTTAACGGCCAGCGTTCGTGACTGCCATACAGCAGGCCCGCACAGAAGGCATCCCCCGCGCCGACGCTGCCGATAATCTCCTCCGGCGGCAGCCGCCATGACGGTACCCAGCGCCCGGCTTCCGTGCGGGATACACCCCATGCCCCCTCCGGACAATGGATCACCACCCGCTGGCGCACGCCGGCGTCAAGTAATGCGCTGGCGGCGCGGGCGATATTAGCGACGTGCGGCTCGCCGTTGGGCAGACGGATTTCCAGCCCGCTAAACTCACTGGCCTCCAGCTCATTGATGGTCAGGTAGTCGAGATGCGCCAGCGCCGGCAGGACCCGCGGGCGGTAGTGCGGATCGCCTTTGCGCGACACCAGGTCGAGGGACACTTCATAGCCTCGATCGCGCATCTGCGCCAGCAGTCGCGCGCTGCGGGTGCCGAACGCCTCGTCGGGCCGATCAAGGCTTTCGAGCAGCAGCAGATAGCCGAGATGGAAAATCTTCAGCGGCGCATCCAGCGGCTCAAAGGCCGGGAGGTCAAGCAGTCGGTTGGCGCCGGGAGAGTGAAAGAAGGTGCGCTGGCCGTCGGCGTCGGTCATCACCTGGGTCATCGAGGTGGGGGCGGAGCTGGTGCGCTGCACGAGCTGGCGATTGATATGGTACTGATCGAGCATGGCGGTAATGTAATCGCCGTCGTTATCCTCGCCAATCAGGCCAACCGCCTGCAGCGGCAGTCCGGCATGCATTTTAGCCAGAGTCAGCAGGACATTCAGCGGGGCGCCGCCGGTGGCGCGTTCGCTATGGACAATTTCCACCAGCCAGCCGCGCTCCGGCCACTGCCTGATCTGATGGACATGATCGACCAGCATGTTGCCTGCGGCAATAATCCCTTTACGTTCCATGATCGCTACTCCGCGCCGTCATACTCGTTAAGCGTAGCGCACAATCGGCGGAACGATTGTGCGCCGGGTTGCGCTTATTTCACGGTCCAGCCTTTGTAAGAGCTGACGTTGTTTTTGTCGATCATCGTCACCGGGATTAGCACTGGCGCGGTCGGCGCCGGTTTGCCCTGCAGGATGTCGTAGCCAATCTCCACCGCCTTCGCCGCCATGACCTGCGGATCCTGCGCCGGCGTCGCGACGAACAGCGAGTTCTTACGCTTCAGCGCCTCTTCGCCGTCCGGGCTGCCGTCGACGCCCACGATGAAGAACTCGTTACGCTGCGCCTGTTTCGCCGCCAGATCGGCGCCAATCGCCGTCGGATCGTTGATCGCGAACACGCCGTCAATCTTCGGATTGGCCGCCAGCAGGGAGGTCATCACCTCCAGGCCGCCTTCCCGGCTGCCTTTGGCGTTCTGGTTGGAGGAGAGGATTTTTATATCCGGATGTTTTTTAAACTCCGTTTCGCAGCCTTCGACGCGGTTTTGTACGGCGGAGACCGGCGGCCCGTTGATGATCACCACGTTGCCTTTGTTGTTCAGGCGGTCGCTAATGTATTTACAGGCCAGCTCGCCCGCCTGGGTGTTATCGGAGGTAATGGTGGCGTCGGCGCCTTCGGCGGCGACGTCAACCGCCACCACCACGATCCCGGCCTCTTTGGCTCGCTTCACCGCCGGGCCAATGCCCTTCGAATCGGCGGCGTTGAGGATGATCATATCGACTTTGGCGGCGATAAAGTTATCGATCTGCGCCACCTGCTGGCCCAAATCGTAGCCGCTGGAGACCAGCGTCACTTTGACGTTATCTCCCGCCAGCTTACGGGCCTCCAGCTCCGCCCCTTTGGTGATCTGCACAAAGAACGGGTTGGCAAGGTCGCCCACCGTCACGCCAATCGCTTTCAGCTCTTTGGCCGACGCAAAGGGGGAGGCGGCCAGCAGCGCGCCAGCACACAGCGCGGTCACTATCGGTTTTAAACGCATTCGCTTTTCCTCGCAGGTAAGATGTTGTTGTTATGCACTTTGATGGTGTCGGGTACGGTATTTGTCGATCAGCACCGCAATGATGATCACCGCCCCTTTGATCACCAGTTGCCAGAAGTAGGAGACCCCCATCAGGGTCATGCCGTTATTGAGGGTGGCGATAATCAGCGCCCCCACCAGCGTACCGGTGATGGTGCCGATACCGCCGACGAAGCTGGTGCCGCCGAGGATCACCGCGGCGATGGCATCCAGCTCGTAGCCGACGCCGAGGTTGCCGTTGGCGCTGTACAGCCGCGAGGCGCTCATCACCCCGCCAAGACCGGAGAGCAGGCCGCTCATGCCGTAGACAAACAGCAGCACCAGCCAGACTTTGATGCCGGTCAGCCGCGCCGCCTGCATGTTGCCGCCCACCGCGTAGATATGCACCCCAAGGGTGGTACGGCGCAGGATAAACCAGCACACCGCGATAACCGCCAGGGCGATGACCACCAGCCACGGCACCGGGCCGAGATAGTCATTGCCGATCCACTCAAAGCTGATATCGGAGTTGATCACCGTGGTGCCGTCAGCCAGCAGATAGGCGGCGCCGCGCAGCGCCGTGTAGGTGCCGAGGGTGACGATAAACGGCGGTAGCCCGGCGAAGGCGACCAGCGCGCCGTTGAACAGCCCGAGCAGCAGGCCGAGCATCAGCGCCGCCGGAATCGACAGCAACGCAAACGCCGGGAGCAGTGAGACCACCATTGCCGCCACCGCCGTGGTGCCGAGGATGGAGCCGACGGAGAGGTCAATGCCGCCGGTGAGGATGATGAAGGTCATTCCCGCCGCCAGTACAATGTTGATCGAGGCCTGGCGGGTGATATTCAGCAGATTGCTTTCCGTGAAGAAGTTGGGGGCGATAAAGCCGAACACGGCGACGATCAGGATGAGGATCGGCAGAATGCCGACGGTCTGCATCAGGTCGCCCATCAACATTTTTTTCGCCGAAGCGGATTTCGCGACCGGCGCGGAGGTCTCTTTCGGTATGCTCATAGTTGCCCTGCCTTAAGGTGAGAATCGTTCACGCCGGTGGCCAGCGTCATGATGCTTTCCTGGCTGATATCGCCGGCCTGCAGCTCGCCGGCGATAGTGCCCTCGCGCATCACATAGACCCGGTCGCTCATGCCCACCACTTCGGGCAGCTCGCTGGAGATCATCAGAATGGCGACGCCCTGGCGCGCCATGTCGTTCATGATGCGGTAAATCTCGCTTTTCGCGCCGACGTCGACGCCGCGGGTGGGTTCATCGAGGATCAGAATGCGCGGGCCAATCGCCACCCAGCGTGAAATCAATAATTTCTGCTGGTTGCCGCCGGACAGCCCGCCGGCGCGCACCTGGGCGTGCGGCACGCGGATGTTAAGCAACTGGATGGCGTCATCGGAGATGGTTTGCGCCTTCCGGCGGTTGAGCATCCCCCAGTTCGCGTCGCGTTCCAGCGTCGCCATGGTGATGTTTTCCTGGGCTGCCAGTTCGAGAAACAACCCCTGTTCTTTGCGGTTTTCGGTCAGAAAGCCGATCCCGAGGTCGATGGCTTCGCGCGGCGAGTGGATCACCACCGGCTCGCCGTCGATCTCAATCACCCCACCGGTGGCTTTGCGCACGCCGAAAATCAGCTGCGCCAGTTCGGACCGTCCGGCGCCGACCAGTCCGGCGAGGCCGACGATTTCGCCAGCATGCACTACCAGGCTGCTGGGCTTAACCTTGCCGCCATCGGTCAGATCCTCGACCCGCAGGCGCGGCTGGCCGCGGGGAATATCGCGCGCTTTATTGAACAGATCGCTGAGCGGACGACCGACCATCATGCGCACCAGCTCCGCCGCGTTGAGCTTGTCGCGTACCAGGCTGCCGACATACTGCCCATCGCGCAGGACGCTGACGCGGTCGGAAAGCTCATACACTTCCGCCATGCGATGGCTGATATAGATAATCGCCATCCCCTCATCGCGCAGGCGCAGGATGAGATCGAACAGGCGCTGGGTTTCCCGCGAGGAGAGGGCGGCGGTGGGTTCATCCATCACCAGAATGCGGCTTTGACGGTGCAGCGCGCGGGCGATCTCCACCTGCTGCTGTTCGGCGATGGTCAGGGTCATCACCCGGTCGCTGGCTTTGAACTGAGCGCCGAGGCGGTCGATCACCGCCTGCGCCTGGCTGAGCATCGCTTTACGCTGCACCAGACCACCGCGCGCCAGCTCGCTGCCGAGGAAAATGTTTTCCGCGACGGTGAGGTTCGGCGCCAGCTGCATCTCCTGGTAGATCAGCGTGATCCCAGCGGCCAGCGCGTCCTTGGGGCCGCGGATGGTTTGCGGTTTACCGTCGATCAGGATCTCGCCGCTGGTGGCGGTATAGGCGCCGGCAAGGATCTTCATCAGCGTGCTTTTTCCGGCGCCGTTTTCTCCCATCAGGGCATGGATCTCCCCTGGCCAGACCGTCAGGTCTACGCCTTTCAGCGCGTAGAATTTGCCAAAGACTTTGGCAATATGGCGCATTTCCAGTACCGGGGTGGCGGTCATCGCGGCGCTCCTGTCTGTGAGAACAATAGCTGCAGTCCACCACCGGAAAATAAATGCAGAATGTCAGAATCCATTCATATTTGTCATAGTGATAAATAGTTAACCGCGATCACAGTTACGCGGCGTCATTTTCTGCACCGTCACGCTTATCTGCCGACCGATCCTTCACTGGAGTTGCTATGACCGCTCGCCGACACCCGTTTTTCACCAGCGCCCGTGGCCGCCTGCTCTCCTTTAATCTGCTGATGGGCGTGGTCACCCTGCTGGTCAGCGGCGTGGCGGTGTTTGGCTTTCACCACGCCAGCCAGCTGCAGGAGCAGGTGCAGCGCCAGACTCTCAACGACATGCGCGGCAGTATGGATCTGGCGCGGGACACGGCGAATGTCGCCACGGCGGCGGTGCGCCTGTCGCAGGTGGTGGGGGCGCTGGAGTACAAAAGCGAAGCGGAACGGCTGCTGGCGACGCAGCAGGCGCTGAAGCACTCGCTGGCCCAGCTGGCGGCGGCCCCGCTGGCGCAGCAGGAACAGGCGCGGGTGGCCAATATTATTCGCCGCAGCAACGCGCTGCAGCAGAGTGTGGCGGAGATGCTGGAGCGCGGCCAGCGCCGCCATCTGCAGCGCAATGCGCTGCTGAGTTCGCTTTACCAGAATCAGAGCAACCTGCGCCATCTCGCCGATCTTAACGATCGCGGCGGGGATAAGGCGATCGATCCGCGCCGCCTGGCCGAGATGGACCGGCTGATCGTGGCCGCGATCCATACCGTTACGCCGCGGTCGATCGTCCTGCAGCTCGACCAGCTGCGCGGAGACCTGCCGGCAGGCAGCGCCGATCCCGCGCTGGCGTTTTTTCTTCCCGACGTCACCGGTGAGCTGGCGAAGCTGGCCCCGCTGTCGGCCCAGCTGGAGGAGAGTGACCTGACGATCAGCTGGTACATGTACCACATCAAAGCGCTGGTCGCGTTGCTTAACGAGGATATCAATCAGTACGTGAGCCGGGTGGCGGAAGCCTCAGAGCAGCGGGCGGCGCAGAGCCATCGGGAGCTGCGTTCCATCAGCATGTTTATTCTGCTTTCCGCGCTGCTGGCGCTGGCGATCACCGGCTGCGCCGGGTGGTATATCTACCGTAACCTCGGCTCGAACCTGACCGCCATCTCCCTGGCGATGTCGCGGCTGGCTCAGGGGGAGCCGAACGTCTCGGTGCCGGCCCTGCAGCGGCGTGATGAGCTGGGCGAGCTGGCGCGGGCCTTTAACGTTTTCGCCCGCAATACGGCGTCGCTGGAGCACACCACCCGGCTGCTGAAAGAGAAGACCACCCAGATGGAGATCGATCGGATTAAGCGCCAGGAGCTGGAAGAGGCGCTGCTGCACAGCCAGAAGATGAAGGCCGTCGGCCAGTTGACCGGGGGGCTGGCGCATGACTTTAACAACCTGCTGGCGGTGATCATCGGCAGCCTCGAGCTGGTGGAACCGGACGCACGCGATGCGCCGCGACTCTCCAGGGCGCTGAAGGCGGCGGAGCGTGGGGCGCTTCTGACCCAGCGGCTGCTGGCCTTTTCGCGCAAACAGGCGCTGCATCCCCAGGCGGTGGCGATGGCGCCGCTGCTGGAGAACCTCAGCGAGCTGATGCGTCACTCCCTGCCGGCGACCTTAAGCCTGGAGATTGAGGCGCAGTCGCCGGCGTGGCCGGCATGGATAGACGTTGGCCAGCTGGAAAACGCCCTGATCAATCTGGTGATGAACGCCCGCGACGCCATGGCCGGGCGCGACGGGGTTATCAAAATACGCACCTGGAATCAGCGGGTCACCCGCAGCAGCGGCCAGCGGCAGGATATGGTGGCGCTGGAGGTGATCGATCATGGCAGCGGGATGTCGCAGGCGGTAAAAGCCCGGGTGTTTGAACCGTTCTTCACCACTAAAGCCACCGGCAGCGGCAGCGGTCTGGGGCTGTCGATGGTGTATGGTTTTGTGCGCCAGTCGGGCGGCCGGGTGGCGCTGGAGAGCGCGCCGGGGCAGGGGACGACGGTGCGGCTGCAGCTGCCGCGGGCGATGACCGAGGTTGAGACGACGGTGGCGCCAGCGGAGGACGAGCCGCTGCCGGCGGGAGAACGGCTGGCGCTGGTGCTGGAAGATGAAGAAGATGTGCGCCAGACGCTGTGTGAACAGCTGCATCAGCTGGGCTGGCTGACGCTGGAGACGCCGAGTGGCGAAGAGGCGCTGCAGCTGCTGGAGGCGTCGCCGGATATTGCGCTGTTGATTAGCGATCTGATGCTGCCCGGCGCGCTGAGCGGTGCCGACGTGATCCATACCGCCCGACGCCGCTTTCCGGCGCTGCCGGTGCTGCTGATCAGCGGCCAGGATTTGCGTCCGGCGCAGAACCCGGCCCTGCCGGAAGTGGAGTGGCTGCGTAAGCCGTTTACCCGCGCCCAGCTGGCGCAGGCGCTGAGCGCGGCGTACGCGAGGATTTGAGATTCCTCCGCTACTCGGGTGGCGTTCGCTTAATTAAGGTAGCGGCAGGACTCTGACGAGATTGGCCCCGATGAAACGTTACGCAACCGCACTGCTCTTTTGCACCCTGTCGCTGACCAGCCTGGCCGCTCGCGCCGATATTATCGATGACGCGATCGGCAATATTCAGCAAGCCATTAACGACGCCTATAACCCGGGCAGCAGCCGTTCCAGTGACGACGACGGGCGCTACGATGACGGTAGCTATCAGGGGAGCCGTCAGCAGAGCCGCGACAGCCAGCGTCAGTATGACGATCGACAACGGCAACTGGACGATCGCCGCCGCCAGCTTGATGAACGCCAGCGCCAGCTCGATCAGGATCGTCGCCAGTTAGAAAGCGACCAGCGTCGTCTGGATGATAGCTACTGATCGCCCTGCGGCAGACCCGCGCTTAATCCAGCACGATTTCCATCCCGTCATATCCCGCTTCGAAACCTGTCGGCAGCGGGTTATCCATCATCCAGACATCTAACTGGTGGCTGATATGGGTGAGGATCACTCGCGGACAGCCGATCACCTGGTTAAGGTGGCGGACGGTGTTTAGATCGTTGTGGTTACGCGGGGTCTGCGCGCGCGGCTCATGACTGCAATCGATGATCATCGCCTGCGGGCGGTTGTTGAGTAAAAACTTCAGCGTCTTGTCCGGCAGTCCGGCGGTATCCGAGAGCCAGGCCACCCGGCTGTGGGCCGACTCCAGCAGATAACCGAAGGTGAGCTTCGAGTGGTTGAGCGGCAGGGGCGTCACCCGCAGCCCCTGCAGGTCAAACACCACAAATGGTGTGACAGTATGGCTAAAATCGAGCAGGCCGGGGTGCTTGAGCAGATCGTCGCAGCCGGCGTCGTCCGGCGGGCCATAGACCGGGATCGGCGCGCCGACTCCCCAGCGCAGCGGAAACAGCCCCTGCACATGATCCAGATGATAGTGGGTCAGCAGCACCTGCTGAAAACTACCAGCGGGATGATGTTCCATCAGTTCCGGCCGCCCGGCATCCAGCAACGTCACGGCGTTGTTGAACGTCACCACTCCGCTACAGGGGCGGCGGCGGTGATTTTCCTCGCGGCGGGCGCGGCGGCAGGCCGCGCAGTCGCAACCGAAGACGGGTACCAGCTGGGCGCCGCCGGTGCCGGTTAAGCGGATTGTCAGGCTCATCGTGTCACCTTTCACTCATACCGGTTGATTCTCTACGCGTGCCACGTGGCTGCGCAGCAGGCGGAAGAAATCGTCAACCGATTGTCTGAGACTCCCGTCATTATTCAACGTCAGGCAATTGTCTGGCTTATAGCGCGCGGCGCGATCCAGACGCTGGGCGATTTCTACTGCATTTTCCCGGCCGCGCTGCTCCAGCCGCTGGCGCAGCACCGGCGGCGAGACGGCGAGACAGATCGGCACCAATACCTCACCGTAGCGTTCCCGCGCCAGCGCCAGATGGGCGCGGGAGCCGTTGGCCACCACGTCGAAGCCGGCGTGCAGCCACAGGTCGATCTCCACGCCAATGCCATAGTAAGTATTGTTGGCGTGCCAGCTGAGAGCAAAAAGATGCTGCTCGGCGCGGGTAAAAAATTCATGTTCGCTGAGGGCGATATGATTCTCGCTGCCCGCGTTAAACGGACGGGTAATGTAACGATGGGCCACCAGCAGCTGCGGGTGCTCGCGTTCGCGCAGTGCCGCCAGCAGGCTGTCTTTACCGGAGCCGGAGGGGCCCACCAGCCAAATCAGTTTTCCCGGCATTAAAAGACCCTCGTTCCCTGGCGCCAGACATGGTCGATGTGCACATGATCGCCGCGACGGTGCGCCAGCACCAGGTCGGCGCGTTTCCCCTCGGCGATGACGCCGCGATCGTCGAGGCCCAGCGCCTGCGCCGGATGCTTGCTGACCAGACGGATCGCCTGTGCCAGGGTGAAGGCGTTATCCTCGGCGTCGGCGATGCGGAACGCCGCATCGAGCAGGCTGGCCGGATAGTAGTCAGACGAGAGAATATCCAGCAAACCACTGCTCGCCAGCTGGTGCGCCGCGATGTTGCCGGAGTGCGAACCGCCGCGCACGATATTGGGCGCCCCCATCAGGACGTGGAGGCCGTGCTGGCGGGAGGCCCGGGCGGCGGCCAGCGTAGTGGGAAACTCGGCGATCACGCTCCCCAGCTGATGGGATTCGGCCACGTGCTCCTCGGTGGCGTCGTCGTGGCTGGCAAGGGCGATATGGCGTGAGCGGCACATGGCGGCGATGGTCTGGCGATTCGGCTGCGACCAGGTGGCGGCCAGCGCCATCTGCTCGGCTTCAAAACGGTCCATCTCGTCATGCGTCAGATGATATTTGCCCTGATAATAATCGCGGTACTTGCTGCGATCGGCGTACTGACGCTGGCCTGGCGAGTGGTCCATCAGAGAGACCATGCTCACTGACTCGCGATCAATCAGCTTTTCGAACAGCGGTAGCGTGGTGTGATGCGGCAGCTCGCAGCGCAGGTGCAGGCGGTGCTCGGCGCGGTTGAGGCCGCGCTTTTGCGTCTCTTCCACCGCATTGACCATCTTCTCCAGATTCTCAAGACGATCGCCGCCATCGCGCACGTCGCCAATCGCCACGGCGTCCAGTACGGTGGTAATGCCGCTGGCGACCATCATGGCGTCATGGCTGCTCATCGCCGAGTGGGCTGGCCAGTCCACTTTCGGCCGCGGCGTAAAGAACTTGTCGAGATTATCGGTATGCAGCTCGATAAGGCCCGGCAGCAGCCAGCCGCCTTCTCCATCCAGCGCCTGTGGCAGCCGGCTCTGGCTTTCGGCAAAGGCGAGGATGCGACCGTGCTGGACTTCCAGTGAGCCGTGGACCACGTCGTGGTCGAGAACCAGTTTTACGTTATTGATAATCATGCTGTCATTCCCATGGAGTGCAGTCGGTCGGCGACCTGATGGCGCACTCCTTCGTCATGGAAAATCCCCACGATGGCCGCGCCGCGCGCTTTGGCATCGTGGATCAGGTTGACCACGGCAGCACTGTTTTTGGCATCCAGTGAGGCGGTGGGTTCATCAAGGAGCAGAATCGGATAGTCGACCGCAAAGCCGCGGGCGATGTTGACCCGCTGCTGCTCGCCGCCTGAAAAGGTCGACGGCGCAAGGTGCCACAGGCGTTCCGGAACGTTGAGGCGGGTCAGGAGCTGTGCGGCTTTCGCGGCGCTCGCTTCACGCGGCGTCCCGAGGTCGAGCAGCGGCTGCATCACCACCTCCAGGGCTGAAATGCGCGGGATCACCCGCAGAAACTGGCTGACCCAGCCGATGGTGGTTTTGCGCACTTCCAGTACCTTGCGTGGGGTGGCGGTGACCAGATCCACCCATTCCTCGCCGTGGCGGATGTGGATATGGCCGCTGTCCGGCAGATAATTGGCATATAGCGAACGCAGCAACGTCGATTTGCCGCTGCCGGAGTGACCGTGGAGTACCACGCACTCCCCGGCGTTAACGGTCAGCGAGGCGTCGGCCAGCACCGGCAGGCGCACGCCGTGCTGCTGGTGCAGAACAAAGGTTTTATGGATGTTTTCAACGCGGATCATGTTAGCCCTCGCGGGGTTGGGTTGCCGGGTGGCGCTTCGCTTACCCGGCCTACGAATAACGCACCTGTAGGCCGGGTAAGGCGCAGCCGCCACCCGGCAAAACAGCATCAATTCTGCAACACCGACGACACCAGCAGCTGGGTGTAAGGGTGGTGCGGATCGTCGAGCACCCGGTCGGTTAAGCCACTCTCGACTACCTGGCCCTGCTTCATCACCAGCAGACGGTTAGCCAGCAGGCGGGCGACGCCGAGATCGTGGGTAACAATCACCACCGCCAGATTCAGCTCCACGACCAGGCCGCGCAGCAGATCGAGCAGGCGCGCCTGCACGGACACATCCAGCCCGCCGGTAGGTTCATCCATAAACACCAGCTTCGGCTGCGTCACCAGATTGCGGGCGATTTGCAGACGCTGCTGCATGCCGCCGGAAAAGGTGGTGGGCAGGTCGTCAATGCGCGAAGGCGGGATCTCCACCTCCTGTAACCACTTTTCGGCGGTGGCGCGAATGTTGCCGTAGTGGCGGGCACCAGTGGCCATCAGCCGTTCGCCGATGTTGCCCCCGGCGGAGACCTGGCGACGCAGGCCGTCCATCGGGTGCTGATGCACCACGCCCCATTCGGTACGTAGCAGGCGGCGGCGTTCGGCTTCGCTCATGGCATACAGCGAGCGCTGCTGGTACAGCACCTCGCCCTGCTGGGGCGTCAGGCGGGCAGAGATCGCCTTCAGCAGGGTGGTTTTACCGGAGCCGGATTCCCCGACGATGCCGAGCACTTCTCCCGGCCACAGTTCGAAGGAGACATCGCGAAAACCTTTGTCCGGGGCGTAGAGATGGGTCAGGTTATTCACAGCAAGTAATGGCTGGCTCATTTTTTCTGCCCCTCGCTCTGCTGGCGGCAATAGTCGGTATCGGAGCAGACAAACATCCGCTGGCCGCTGTCATCCAGTACCACTTCGTCGAGGTAGCTGTGGCGCGAGCCGCAGATGGCGCAGGGCTCATCCCACTCCTGCACGGTAAATGGATGGTCGTCGAAATCGAGACTTTCCACCGGGGTATAGGGCGGCACCGCGTAGATCCGCTTTTCGCGCCCGGCGCCGAACAGCTGCAGCGCCGGCATCATGTGCATTTTCGGGTTATCGAATTTCGGGATTGGCGAAGGGTCCATCACGTAGCGGCCATTGACCTTCACCGGGTAGGCGTAGGTGGTGGCGATATGGCCGAAGCGGGCGATATCTTCATACAGTTTCACCTGCATGACGCCGTACTCTTCCAGCGCGTGCATGGTGCGGGTTTCGGTTTCGCGCGGCTCGATAAAGCGCAGCGGCTCCGGGATCGGCACTTGATAGATCAGGATCTGATCCTCCACCAGCGGCGTCTCCGGGATCCGGTGGCGGGTCTGGATCAGGGTGGCGTCTTCGGTACGCTCGGTGGTGGCGACACCGGTGACGCGCTTAAAGAACTGACGAATCGACACCGCGTTGGTGGTGTCATCCGCGCCCTGGTCAATCACCTTCAGCACGTCGTTCTCGCCGATGACGCTGGCGGTCAGCTGGATGCCGCCGGTGCCCCAGCCGTAGGGCATTGGCATTTCGCGACCGCCGAACGGCACCTGGTAGCCGGGAATCGCTACCGCTTTGAGGATCGCCCGGCGGATCATGCGCTTGGTTTGCTCGTCGAGATAAGCAAAGTTATAGCCAGTCAGTGGGTTAGCCACGTTCGTTCTCCCGTTGCAGGCGTTTCAACAGCGCCAGTTCGGCCTGGAAATCGACATAGTGCGGTAGTTTCAGATGCGAGACGAAGCCGGCCGCTTCGACGTTATCGGCATGGGCCAGCACAAACTCTTCATCCTGAGCCGGGCCAGCAATCTCTTCATCGTAGTCCGGCGCCTGCAGGGCGCGGTCGACGAGGGCCATCGCCATTGCTTTGCGCTCGCTCATGCCGAAGGTCAGACCGTAGCCGCGGGTGAAGTGCGGCGGCTCATCCTGTGGGGCGACGAAGCCGTTGACCATCTCACACTCGGTCAGCAGCAGCTCGCCAATATTGACGCTAAAGCCCAGCTCTTCCGGCACGATTTCCACCTGCACGTAACCGCTGCGGATCTCGCCGGCAAACGGATGGTTGCGGCCATAGCCGCGCTGGGTCGAGTAGGCCAGCGCCAGCAGGTAGCCTTCATCGCCGCGCATCAGCTGCTGCAGACGCGAGGAACGCGAACAGGGGTAGACCGGTGGGGTGCGGGTAATATCGTCGGGCGGCGTGCCGTGGTCCTGCTCCGCTTTTGCCAGCCGCTGCTGCGCCAGCAGGTGGAAGACGTGCGGCGTCGGCTCTGCTTCGCCATCGGCTTGCTGCACAGACGGCGCTTCGCCGTTGGCCAGCAGGGTAAAATCGAGCAGGCGATGGGTGTAGTCGTAGGTGGGGCCCAGCAGCTGGCCGCCGGGAATGTCTTTGTACACTGCGGAGATGCGGCGTTCGAGGCGCATCTCCGCAGTGTTAATCGGTTCGCTGACCGCCAGCCGCGGCAGGGTGGTGCGGTAGGCGCGCAGCAGGAAGATCGCTTCGACGTTATCACCGCTGGCCTGCTTGAGCGCCAGTGCCGCCAGTTCGCGGTCGGCGATGCCGCCCTCGGTCATCACCCGGTCCACCGCCAGGTTGAGCTGGCCGCCTATCTGATCAACGCTCAGTTCGGGAAGCCGTCCATCGCCCCGCCGTTTCTGTTCCTGTAAGGCGTGAGCGGCGAGGATCGCCTTCTCGCCGCCCTTGACGGCTACATACATTTAGCAAACCTCCACGTGGGTGGTGCGCGGGATCGCCAGCAGGCGCTCGCCGCAGGTGAGGATCAGATCGATGCCCAGCGGGAACGGGTGCGGGCGTTCGGTTAATTCGTCGATGATGCAGTCCGGCAGCTGCGGCGCAATCATTCGCTCTTCGGCAATGCCTGCCCCGGTCAGGCGCAGCATGCGTCCGCCGCTGAGGCTGGCGAGCTGAACAATCAGCGTGACGCCGGTTTCCGGAGCAGTGACGGTGCCAGCGGAAAGGACGTTGAGCTGCTCGGCGCTGATGCCGTCATTGGCGACGGCAAAAACCGCCTGCTGCGGCTGGTCCACCAGCGGCGCGCCGGTATGAAAGCGCAGATTCTGTCCCACCAGATCGTTATGCAGAGCGCTGGCGAGCCAGACCGGCGTTTCATGATCGGCAAGGGTCAACAGCAGGCTGGTGGAGGCCACGTTCAATGGCTGCCAGCCGTGCTGAAGCTGCTGCAGGGAGACAATCACCCCCGGCTCGCTCATCGCTTTCAGCAGGCGACGAAAACTGTGTTGGGCATCCTGCACAGCCAGGGTAAAAGCGGGTTGTAAGGTCATGCGTTATCTCCGCGAACCAGGGTAAAGAAGTCGACCCGGCTGGCGTTGACTTCGGCGCGTCGGGCTTCAATACGCGCGCTGCGTAGCGCTTCCAGCGGGGTTATCAGGGTTTCCATTAAATTGTGAAAATGGCGAGGCGACTGCAGCAGGGCGTCGATGGCCGCGCAGCGTTCGGCGTGCGGGCGGTCACGGCCTAAGATCCAGCTGTAACCGAGCGTCCCGTCGGCCAGACGTACCGCCGCGCGGGTAAGCGTGGCGTCGCCGGCAAAGAAACGGTCGCCGATACCACCCATGCGGGCCTGGAGCTGTACCAGCCCGGTTTCCGGGGTGCGAATCAATTCATACGCCGGCGCCAGCTGCAGGGACTGCATGCGCGCCAGAAGATCTTGCGGTTCACTGTGGGCCAGGATGGACATCCAGCGCTGGCGGGTGGCGGTATCGAAGTGCATTCAGTGCTCCATGGTAAATTCAATCATGTCGGCGCGGGTCAGGCTGACGGAGTATTCGATGGGGGTCTGCTCGCCCTGGCGGCTGTTAAGGGTGCGCACGCAGAGCAGCGGCGCCATGTTGGGGATCTCCAGCAGCTTGCTCTCTTTTGCCTGCGCGCGGCGGGCGCTGATTTTGGTGCGCGCCCGGGTCAGTTCGACGGCGAGCCGATCGCGCAACAGGTCGTGCAGCGAGCCGTGGCTGAAGGTTTGCAATACCGGCCAGAAGCGCAGGTCGGCGAAGTAGTGGTCGATCAGGCACAGGGCGACGCCATTGACCCGGCGCAGGGTGCGCAGGTGGATGACGTTATCGCCCTCATTGATGCCAAAGGCCTCGGCAACATGCGCGCTGGCGGGTCGCAGCACCGACAGCAGCTTTTCGCTGGTGGGATCGCTGCCCTGTTCCAGCAGGTTCTGACTGAAACGCGCCTGGGCATTGAGCGGGTAATCGATGGGTCGCATCAGCACCAGCACGCCCACGCCCTGACGGCGCTGGACCCAGCCACGTTCAACCAACTGGTCAATGGCCCGGCGCAGAGTATGGCGATTGACATCAAAGCGCGTCGCCAGCTGCTGCTCGGCGGGCAGATAGTCGCCGCAGCGATAGTGGTGGCGCAGCTCCTGCTCAAGTCGGGCGGCAATTTCCTGATAGCGAGTGGGGTAACTGGTCGGATGTCTGGACAGGTGCATAGTCATCAAGCCTCACACAGCATAGGCGAGGAGGTCCCTCGCGTTGTGGGCCGATCCTGACCGGTTTATGTTGCATTTCGGTTAAGTGATGATGACCAAAGGATGAAGAGTTGGTGCCAGACGGATGACAGGGCGGCCGAGCCGCCCTGGCGGGGTCAGCCTTGTTTGACCACGTTGATCATCCAGGGGACGCCAAAGCGGTCGACGACTTTGCCGAAGCCGTGGGCCCAGAACGTTTCCTGCCAGGCCATCTCAATGCGCCCGCCGACGGCCAGCGCGTCGAACCAGCGCTGGCCTTCAGCGACATCGCTGGGATCGAGGACGAGGGTGAAGCCGGCGTAATGCACATCGGGCCCGAAGGCGCTGTCGCTCAGCATCAGCTCGCCGTTGTTGATGCGCAGGCTGGCGTGGGCGATGGCATCATCTGCCATCTTCTGGCCAGACGGGCAGCCGTCTGACGCTTCTTGCGCCGGGGGCGGCATTTCGCCAAAGGTCATTTTAAACGTTAACTCTGCACCCAGCGTCTGCTGATAGAAGGCGATTGCCTCGGCGCAGTTGCCCGCAAAGGCAAGGTAGGGACTTAAGGACATGGTGAATACCTCAGTGGCCGTAACCCGTAAAGCGTAGTCGCCGGGGACGCTGTTGAGCCAGACGGCAGCGCGAAAATGTGTAGCGGCATAGCGGCGAAATGGTCAGTGAAAATAGCGGGGACTGAGGCGGAAAATAACAGGTTGCACAGGGAGCGGGTGGGTCACGATGATATCGGGAGCGGCGACGGTGGTGCAGGAAAATAATGACGCCGCCCTCCCGGAAATAAATCAGTTCTTTTTGACGAATTCCGACTTGAGCTTCATCGGACCAAAACCGTCAATTTTGCAGTCAATATTGTGATCGCCTTCGACCAGACGGATATTCTTCACTTTGGTGCCGATTTTCAGCATCGAAGAGCTGCCTTTTACCTTCAGATCTTTCACTACGGTAACGCTATCGCCATCGGCCAGTAAATTGCCATTGGCATCTTTAACGATCAGAACGTCGCTCTCTTCTGTCGCCTCGGCAGGGTTCCACTCATGGGCACATTCCGGGCAGATGTACATGCCGTTATCTTCATAAGTGTAAGTCGAATCGCATTTTGGGCAGTGTGGCAGTTGCATGACGTTCCTCGTGATGTCGTCGGAAAACAGGACGTTGGTCCTCTAAACAGCGGCTGATAGCCGAAAGTGTGGCTGATTATAGCGCAATCACCCACTTTTGTCGGGTGTTTTTTTAGTAAAAATTACCCATCACACTATTCGGGTGAAAGCAGAATAACCGCCAAAATTATCCGCCAGAGGATAAGGGGGAGTGAGGAAATAATTTTTGCGAGCAGCCAGTAAAATGAACTTATTTATTTTCGGACACTCTGTAATAGGGCGGTAAATTTATGTGAAGTTGATCGCAGATATAAACGCTGTTAGGGTAAAAAAGGGGAGCAGGTCAATTTCATCAGGTATCACGATCGGCCGCTCTATTTATTCACCAGTAGCCAGAGCAGGCGTCAACAGGTTCGGTTGTACATTCTGTCAGCAGACAGTGCAGGCAAACCTGCTACGCTTGAAATGAGGAGCACAGCAATTCACCGCTCCTGACGCACGATGCGAATGGCATTGCCATTCGGCGATGATGCGTGTACTCAAGGCGGAGTAGCAGAGGAAAAATATGCTTAAAAGGAAAAAAATAAAGCCCATCACCCTTAAGGATGTGACCATCATCGATGATGGTAAACTGAAAAAGGCGATCACCGCGGCCTCCCTGGGTAACGCGATGGAGTGGTTCGATTTCGGCGTCTATGGCTTTGTGGCCTACGCCTTAGGTAAAGTCTTCTTCCCCGATGCCAACCCAAGCGTGCAGATGATTGCCGCACTCGGTACCTTCTCCGTTCCATTTTTAATTCGTCCGTTAGGCGGCCTGTTTTTCGGGATGCTGGGCGATAAATATGGTCGGCAGAAAATCCTCGCAATAACCATCGTGATCATGTCGATAAGTACTTTCTGTATCGGCCTGATTCCGTCGTATGCCACGATAGGCATCTGGGCGCCGATCCTGCTGCTGCTGTGTAAAATGGCGCAAGGCTTCTCGGTCGGCGGTGAATATACCGGGGCATCGATCTTCGTCGCGGAATATTCTCCTGACCGTAAACGCGGCTTTATGGGCAGCTGGCTGGACTTTGGCTCCATCGCCGGGTTTGTGATGGGGGCCGGCGTGGTGGTTCTCATCTCCAGCGTGGTGGGGGAACAGAACTTTCTCGACTGGGGTTGGCGTATCCCGTTCTTCCTGGCGCTGCCGTTAGGCATCATCGGTCTCTATCTGCGCCATGCGCTGGAAGAGACCCCGGCGTTCCAGCAGCATGTGGACACCATGGAGCAGGGCGACCGTGAAGGACTGCAGGACGGGCCGAAGGTCTCTTTTAAAGAGATTGCCACCAAGCACTGGCGTAGCCTGCTGACCTGTATTGGTCTGGTGATTTCCACCAACGTGACCTATTACATGCTGCTGACCTATATGCCGAGCTACCTGTCGCATAACCTGCACTACTCGGAAGATCATGGGGTGCTGATCATCATCGCCATCATGGTCGGGATGCTGTTTGTGCAGCCGGTTATCGGTATGCTCAGCGACCGCTTTGGCCGTCGTCCGTTCATCCTGATTGGTAGCGTGGCGCTGTTTGCCCTGGCGATCCCGGCCTTCATTATGATTAACAGCAACGTGATTGGCCTGATTTTCGCTGGTCTGCTGCTGCTGGCGGTCGTGCTGAACTGCTTTATCGGGGTGATGGCCTCCTCGTTGCCGGCGATGTTCCCGACGCACATCCGCTTCAGCGCCCTGGCCAGCGCCTTTAACATCTCGGTGCTGGTTGCTGGTCTGACGCCAACCCTGGCGGCGTGGCTGGTGGAAACCACTCAGAACCTGATGATGCCGGCGTACTACCTGATGGTCATCGCGGTGGTGGGGATGGCGACGGGTCTGTCGATGAAAGAGACGGCTAACCGCCCGCTGAAAGGGGCGACCCCGGCAGCGTCGGATATCCAGGAAGCGAAAGAAATCCTTGGCGAGCACTACGATAACATCGAACAAAAAATCGAAGATATCGATCAGGAGATCGCCGATCTGCAGGCAAAACGGTCGCGTCTGGTGCAGCAGCATCCGCGTATCAACGACTAACCGTTTTCACTGTTAATCATGCCGCCTGGGGAGACCCCGGCGGCATTTTTTATACCTCCGGCAAGGCCAGCCCGTGACGTCGCTGCTGGCTAAGTTTACGGTACTGCTGCGGCGGCATGCCCACGTAGCGGGTAAAGGTGCTGTAGAAGCGGCTGCTGGAACGGAAACCGGCGGTGAGGGCAATATCCAGGATGGTCTTGTCGGTATCGCTCAGCAGCGCCCGCACGTGATTGATACGCATAGCGGTAATGTACTGCTTCATGGTCTGCTGCATCACCCGCTGAAAGACCCCCATCGCGTAGTTCGGGTTGAGCTTAACGTGCTCGGCGACGGCGTCGACGGTCAGCGCCTGGTCGTAGTGGGCGGCGATAAACTCCAGCATCTGGCTGACATAAAACTGGGCGTGGCGCGAGACGCTGTTCTTGTGGGTGCGCGAGGTTTTGTTGACCAGAATCGGCTGCCAGCCGGAGAGGCTCAGCCGCTTGAGCATCAGGGCGATTTCATCGATCGCCAGCTGGCGAATCTGTTCATTGTCGTGGTTCAGCTCCTGCTGCCAGCGGCGCACTTCAAAGGCGCTTAACTGCTGCGCGGCGAGGGACTTAATCACCATCCCATGGGTGACGTGGTTGATCAGTTCGCGGTCCAGCGGCCATGAGAGAAACAGATGCATCGGCAGGTTGAATATCGCCATCTGCTGGCAATCGCCAGGGCGGGTCAGCTGATGCGGCGTACAGGCCCAAAACAGGGTGATATAGCCTTTTTCAATACGCACCACTTCGTTATTAATCAAATACTCTACATCGCCGTCGAATGGCACGTTGACCTCCACCTGGCCGTGCCAGTGGCTGGTGGGCATGGCGTGCGGCGGGCGCAGTTCGATATCCATACGCTGATACTCGGAGTAGAGCGCCAGCGGACTGCGGCTCTGCTTTTCGTCGCTGCTGCACATGAAGGGATCGGGGGGCAGGGAAGTAAAGCGGTGTTCCATCATTAACGTGTTCCTGGATTGTCAGAGTGGCTGCATTTTTCACCAAAACTGACGACAGCTTAGCCGAATAACTGGCCCGTTTTCTCTCCTTTTAAGTCGATCTATTCCCAAAAGCTCAGATTTTGTGGCGCTTAATGGCCGATCTGAGTTTCCGGGAATGCTCCGGCGCGAACAGGGCAGCGCAGCGGGGAGCGGCGTGCCACTCTGAAAGCGTTCAATGATCTGATGGAGAGAGTGCAATGTCTGCCCCAAAAATTACTTTTATCGGCGCCGGTTCGACGGTGTTCGTCAAAAATATTCTCGGTGATGTTTTCCAGCGCCCGGCGCTGAAGTCGGCGCATATCGCGCTGATGGATATCGATGAAACCCGGCTGGAAGAGTCGCATATCGTGGTGCGCAAGCTGATGGATTCGGTGGGCGCGAACGGCGAAATCAGCTGCCATCGCGATCGTAAAACCGCCCTGCAAGGCGCCGATTTTGTCGTCGTCGCTTTCCAGATTGGCGGCTATGAGCCCTGTACCGTCACCGATTTTGAAGTCTGCAAGCGCCACGGCCTGGAGCAAACCATCGCCGATACGCTGGGGCCGGGGGGCATTATGCGCGCGCTGCGGACCATTCCCCACCTGTGGGCTATCTGCGACGATATGACAGAGGTCTGCCCGGACGCCACCCTGCTTAACTACGTCAACCCGATGGCGATGAACACCTGGGCCATGTACGCCCGCTACCCGCATATCAAGCAGGTTGGCCTGTGCCATTCGGTACAGGGGACAGCGGAAGAGCTGGCGCGCGATCTCGATCTCGATCCGGCGGATTTACGCTACCGCTGCGCGGGAATTAACCATATGGCGTTCTATCTGTCGCTGGAGAAAAAGCTCGCTGACGGCAGCTACGTCAGTCTCTATCCCGACCTGCTGCAGGCCTACGCCGAGGGCCGGGCGCCGAAGCCGAACCTGCACGGCAACCCGCGCTGCGAAAACATCGTCCGCTATGAGATGTTCAAAAAGCTGGGCTACTTTGTCACCGAATCGTCGGAGCATTTCGCGGAATATACGCCATGGTTTATCAAGCCGGGCCGCGATGATCTTATCGCCCGCTATAAAGTGCCGCTGGATGAATACCCTAAACGTTGCGTCGAGCAACTGGCCAACTGGCATAAAGAGCTGGAGAGCTATAAGCGCGGTGAGCGCATCGACGTTAAACCATCGCGCGAGTATGCCAGCACCATCATGAACGCCATCTGGACCGGCGAGCCAAGCGTGGTGTACGGCAATGTGCGCAACGATAATCTCATCGACAACCTGCCGCAGGGCTGCTGTGTGGAAGTGGCTTGCCTGGTGGACGCCAACGGTATTCAACCGACGAAAGTGGGCGCGCTGCCGGCGCATCTGGCGGCGCTGATGCAGACCAACATCAACGTGCAGACGCTGCTAACGGAGGCCATTCTGACGGAAAATCGCGACTATGTTTATTACGCCACGATGATGGATCCGCACACCGCCGCGGTGCTGGGGATCGAAGAGATCTACGCGCTGGTGGACGATCTGATCGCCAGCCACGGCGACTGGCTGCCGGCCTGGCTGCACCGTTAATCCTCTCATGCCGCCGGGGGATCTGGCCCGGCGGCGCCTGCCATGCTCTATCAAACACTGAAGGAGGCGCTGGCGACAGCGACCTGTACCCTATGAGTATTTCAATGACAACAAAGCTCAGCTACGGATTTGGTGCCTTTGGTAAAGATTTCGCTATCGGTATCGTCTACATGTACCTGATGTATTACTACACCGATATTGTCGGGTTATCGGTTGGGGTGGTCGGCACCTTATTCCTGGTGGCGCGGATCCTCGATGCGATAGCCGATCCAGTCATGGGATGGATCGTCAACTGCACGCGATCGCGATGGGGGAAGTTCAAACCGTGGATCCTGATCGGCACGATAACCAACTCGGCGGTGCTGTATATGCTGTTCAGCGCCCATCACTTCAGCGGCGGGGCGCTACTGGCGTGGGTATGGCTGACCTATCTACTGTGGGGCTTCACCTACACCATCATGGATGTGCCGTTCTGGTCGCTGGTGCCGACCATTACCCTCGATAAACGCGAACGCGAACAACTGGTGCCTTACCCGCGCTTTTTCGCCAGTCTTGCCGGGTTTGTTACGGCCGGCGTCACGCTGCCGTTTGTCAGCGCTGTCGGCGGCGCCGACCGCGGTTTTGGTTTCCAGATGTTCACTCTGGTGCTGATCGCCTTCTTTGTGGTTTCCACCCTCGTCACCCTGCGCAACGTCCATGAGGTTTACTCCTCCGACAGCGGCGTGAGCGAGGATTCCAGCCATCTTTCACTGCGCCAGATGGTGGCGCTTATCTATAAAAACGATCAGCTGGCCTGTCTGTTAGGCATGGCGCTGGCCTATAACACGGCGGCGAATATTATCGCTGGCTTTGCGATTTACTACTTTACCTACGTCATTGGCAGCGCGGAGATGTTTCCGTATTACATGTCCTACGCGGGGGCGGCGAATTTGCTGACGCTGATCCTGTTCCCACGGCTGGTAAAAGGGCTGTCGCGGCGCATTCTGTGGGCGGGGGCATCGATCATGCCGGTGCTGGGCTGCGGCGTGCTGTTGCTGATGGCGCTGAGCGGCGTTTACAACATCGCGCTGATTTCGCTGGCCGGGGTGCTGTTGAATATCGGCACCGCGCTGTTCTGGGTGCTGCAGGTCATTATGGTGGCCGATACCGTCGACTACGGCGAATATACGATGAATATCCGCTGCGAAAGCATCGCCTACTCGGTACAGACGCTGGTGGTGAAAGCGGGCTCGGCGTTTGCGGCCTGGTTTATTGCTGTGGTGCTGAGTATCATCGGCTACGTGCCGAATGTTGTTCAATCTGCACAGACGAAACTGGGGATGCAGGCGATTATGATTGCGCTGCCGACGCTCTTTTTTGCTCTGACGCTGTTTCTCTATTTTCGTTATTACAAACTGAATGGCGATATGCTGCGTCGTATTCAGATTCACCTGCTGGATAAATATCGCCGGGTACCGGAAAATGTCGTCGAGCCGGAACGGCCGATTGTAGTACCCAACCAGGTGTAAAAAGCGTGCGAAAACCGCTGGCGAAAGAGGGGAGGGATGCTCTCTTTTTGTACAAAAAACAGCGTCTGAAACAGACAGAGAGAGGAAATTATAGTTCTCTATTTTGTCTCAATAATTTCTCTTTCTGGGTTCATGGAATTGTCTTTTTCTCCCGATGTTCTCAAATAAAACTCGGAATTGTCTCTTTTTCGTGCTCTTGCGCTGCTTTTTAACTCTTGCTACTCTTTTTGGGTCTTACATTTTTCTCTTATTTGTCTCAGTGATGGAGCAATGCGATGCGCATTTTTATCGATGATGGTTCAACCAATATCAAAATGCTGTGGGAGCAAGATGGCGAAACTTTCACCCATATCAGCCCCAACAGTTTCAAGCGAGGCTGGTCTGCCACCTTCGGTTCCGGGAAGCCATTTAACTACACCGTGGATGATGAAAAGTACTCTTTCGACCTGATCACCCCCGATGCGCTGCCGACCAATAACATTGACTGGCAATATAGCCCGTTGAATTCCATCGCCGTCCATCACGCGCTGCTGACCAGTGGTCTGGAGCCGCAGGATGTTGAAATTGTGGTCACCCTACCGCTGACCGAATTTTATGACGAAGATGCGCAATATCGCCTCGACAACATTGAGCGTAAGAAAAAGAGCCTGCTGCGCGACGTTAAACTGAATAAAGGCGTGGTGTTCAATATCACCAAAGTCACCGTGCGTCCGGAATCCATTCCGGCGGGGATCAGCCTGTGCGATGAACTGAAACCGTCGCATTCGGTGCTGATTATCGACCTCGGCGGCACCACGCTGGATATTTCAATGGTCGCCGGGCAGATGACCTCGGTTTCGCGCATTTACGGCGATCCGAAGCTGGGTGTATCGCTGGTGACCGATGCCGTTAAGCTGGCGCTGGCCCGGGCGAATACCGACACTTCTAGCTATAACGTCGACCAGATAATTATCAACCGCCACGACGAAGAATACCTGACCGACAACATCAACGATCCGGATGCGGTTTCTGAGGTGAAAAAGGTCATCGCGAACAGTATTGAGCGCCTGACCACCCGCGTCCTGACAGCCATCGATAGCTTTAAAGGCTATTCGCACGCCATCGTGATTGGCGGCGGCGCGCCGCTGGTGGCCGATGCGATTCGTGAACGTATGGGCCTGCGCGAAGATCGTTTCGTGGTGGCTGAAGAGCCGCAGTTCGCCCTGGTGCGTGGTCTGAAAATTATTGGCTAAGGAGCGTCTATGACTCTGGATCGCAGAAAGGTTCTGATATACCTGCGCCCGGATATCAGCGCCAGCGAGCGCTTTGCGGACGCGAAAATTGAGGCCCATCACCGCGGCGACCGCGGCGATATGTCGCGTACGGCGCTGCTGGCGGGGCTGGCGTTAGGGGAAGTCGATAGCCGCCTGCCGTCGATGCTGGCGGCGCTGCTGGCGGAAGATACTAAACCGGAAACGCTGCGTAAGATGCTGGCTTCGTTCCTTGAAATCCAGCCGGCCTCTTCCGCCCCGGCGTCCGCGCCAGCGGCCGCGCCGGTTAAAGCGCCGGAGCCGCCAGCCCCGGTGAGCGAGAGCGTCTCCGCGCGTAATCTCGCCGGTTCGTTACCGGATTAAGCGCTGTTCCCGGTTTGCGCTATCCGGGAAATTCCCCGGCTTGCGCTGCGCTTAGCCGGGCTACTGTTTGCACCGTCCGGTAGCCCGGGTAAGGCGTAGCCGCCACCCGGCATACAGGCGGCTCCCTGGCTGTGGCCATGCCCGGCGGCGCTACGCTTGCGCGAGCCTACGGATCCAGTGCAATGGTGGGCCCAGTGCAGTTTGTAGGCCGGGTAAGGCGTAGCCGCCACCCGGCATACAGGCGGCTCCTTGGCTGTGGCCATGCCCGGCGGCGCTACGCTTGCGCGAGCCTACGGATCCAGTGCAATGGTGGGCCCAGTGCCGTTTGTAGGCCGGATAAGGCGTAGCTGCCACCCGGCACGAAGACGGAACGCTGCCACCCGGGATGTCGCCCCTATCCGTGGGCGAGGAAGCGGGCCAGGCGCTGCTGCAGCAGGCGATTTTCGCGGGTCAGCCGCGCGTTCTCATCCAGCAGCGTCAGCGCCACTGCAATCCCCGGCCAGTCCAGCTCCAGCTCATTACGCAGGCGCACCGCGCGATGGACAATCGTCACCGCGCTGTCGTCGAACAGCCAGGTTTCCGCCTGCGGCTGGTGCGGTTCAATCATCCCTAAGCCGACGATCTCCGCCAGCTCCTCTTCCGATACCCCGGTACGCAGGCACAATTCGGTAATGGTAAACGTCACTGTTACTGTAGCCATCAGGCTTTCCCCCATGTCTTACGCGGATCGAAGCTGGCTTCGGCGGCGGCCAATTGTTGCCAGAGCTCACGCGCTTTTTCATCTGGTTTTGGCGGCATGACAATTTTGATGACGGCGAACAAATCGCCAGTGTGGGTTTTGCTCACCAGCCCTTTACCCTTGATGCGCAGGCGCTGTCCTGCCTGACTGCCCGGCGGCACCGTTAGCAGGATGCTCTCTTTCAGGGTGGGCACCGTCACTTTCGCGCCCAGCGCGGCCTCCCATGGCGACAGCGGCAGGACGATCTCCAGGTTATGGCCCACGATGTCGAACAGCGGATGCGGGGCGATGTGGATAACCAGCCACAGATCGCCGTTCGGGCCGCCGTTTTCGCCCGGCGTCCCCTGGCCTTTCAGGCGGATACGCTGACCATCGACTACCCCGGCGGGGATCTTCACATTCAGCGTTTTCGGCGTTTCACTTTCGATCATGCCAAACACGTTGTACACCGGCAGGTTATAGCTGATGGTGCGGGTCTGCTCGGCCAGCGTCTCTTCAAGGAACACCGCCACTTCGATCTCCAGATCGTGGCCGCGTGCGGCATGCTGACGGCGACGCTGATGCGCCTGCTGGCCAAACATGGAGGAGAAGATGTCGTCGAAATCTTGCTGGCTGTAGCTCTGCTCGTGTGTCTGCTGCTGGCGACCGAAGCCGGGATCGTTGCGATGCTGCCAGAGCTGATCGTATTCGGCGCGTCGCTGCTCATCTTTCAAGACTTCCCAGGCTTCGGCGAGATCCTTGAATTTGGCTTCGGCATCGCTTTCTTTACTGACGTCGGGGTGGTATTTGCGTGCCAGGCGGCGGTAGGCGGTCTTGATGGTTTTCAGATCGTCGGTTGGTTGCACCCCGAGAATGGCATAATAATCCTTCAATTCCATGATTTTATCTCATCTATGCTCAGTGCGGTGGTTACATATTCCCTGGAACAGGCGTCAGTATAAAGCGTAGGGCAAATGCGCCCTGAAGGGGAAGAAAAGTGGCGGAAACTTGACGCCGTCGGGGTCAACGGCGTCATGGGCGAGGCTAGTCTTTCGCCTGCGGGCGTGGGCGACGGCGCCATCCTTCAAACAGCACCAGCAGCGCGCCGACGGCGCCGGCCACGCGTGCGGTGCCGTCTCCGACGTCGGGAAACAGCTGCTGAATGGTGGGATCGCTGACCAGCATCGACCCGGCAATCCAGCCGATGAGCATTCCGCCCAACAGCACCACGGCGGGAAAGCGGGTGAGCAGGACCAGGACCAGTTTGCTGCCAGCGACGATAATCGGAATGCTGATCGCCACGCCGAGGGCGACCAGCGCAATGTGCCCTTTCCCCGCCGCAGCGACCGCCAGCACGTTATCCAGCGACATGATCACATCGGCGACGGTGATGGTGATCGCGGTGCGCCACAGGCTCGCGGAGCTGCCGACCTCGCTCTCTTCCTCCTCATTACTCACCAGCTTCATGCCAATCCACAGCAGGAGCAACGCGCCGACTATTTTCAGCCACGGTAGCGACAGAAGATACAGGGCGATCGCCAGCAATAGCACGCGCGCCAGGATCGCCCCCACGGTACCGATGATGATCGCTTTGGTACGTTTTTGTGGCGGCAGTTTGCGGCAGGCCATGGCTATCACCACGGCGTTATCGCCGCCCAGCAGTAAATCGATGGCGACAATCTGCAGCATAATCACCGCCATGTCCCATTGTTGGAGTAATGCATTCATTTCGAGAGAAACCACCTGAAAAAGAGCAAGAAAAACCGCTGCGCAGGGTACTCCGCCTGGGGCGCATTGACCACTGACGCAGACCCGCGCCGTCGCGCGGGAAAAGCGAGCCTGAAAAATAAAGTTACGAATCAACGCGCCGTTGGGCAAGGCTTCGGCGAAAAAGGGTGATATTTTGTCACCCAGACTCACCTGCCGTTCACTTATCGCAAGGATCCCCACTATGTCTGGCCACAAGAAATACCTCTCTGTCGCCCTGCTGAGCGCTGTCTTACTGCCGGCGATGGCCTCTGCCGCTGACGCGCCGGCGACCTTCACCCCGGAACAGGAGGCGAAAATCGGCAAAATCGCCGCCGACTACCTGGTCGCCCACCCGGAAGTCCTCCTGCAGGCGAGCCAGAAATTGCAGCAAATACAGGCTGAACAGCAGGCCAGCGCGGCCACCCAGGCGGTGCTGAAAAACGCGGCTGTATTGACCCAGGATAAAAATACCCCGACCTACGGCCCGGCCAATGGCAAAGTCACGGTGATCGAATTCTTCGACTACCAGTGCGTCTACTGCAGCCGTCTGGCGCCGGTGATGGAGCAGGTGATTAAAGCGCACCCGCAGACCCGCTTCGCCTTTAAAGAGTGGCCGATTTTCGGCGGCCGCTGGGAAAGCTCGCTGGAGGCGGCAAAAACCGGCCTGCAGATCTATCAGCAGAAAGGGGCGGATGCCTATCTGGCCTACCATAACGGGATTTACGCTACCGGCCATAACGAAGGTAAGCTGACGACGGCGGATATCCAGCAGCAGGCGAAGAAAGCCGGCTTTGATGCGAAGAAGGCCACCGACGTCGAACCGGTGCTGCAGAGCATTAACGACCTGGCGCAGGAGATTGGTCTGAGTGGCACGCCGGGCGTGATCGTGATGCCGACCACCGGCGCCACGGAAGCCAGCATCACCGTCTTCCCGGGGCTGGCGGATCAGGCCTCGCTGGAAGCCGCCATCAAAAAAGCCGGCGGCTGATCCCCGACGTCGTTACCTATCCAGGCCGCCGACGGCGGCCTTGCTCTCATGCGCGCTCGCTCTCTTCCTGCGGCGGCGGTAACGCGTGGCTTTTTAAATCAATAATCTGCCCGATTTGATCGTGGTAAACGGTGAGCAAATTATAGCGGCTCATCTCCGAGATAATTTGCGGCGCAACGTTAAAGCTGCTCGCCAGCTCATCATGTCGCAGGGTGAGCACCGCGGTATGATGCCGGGTGCGGGCGCGGCGCCGGTTGTAGTGGTACCAGAGGATCAACAGCCAGCCGTTCAGCGCGGCAATCAGCAGATACACCAGCGCCGTATTCAGTGAAGCCATCAGCGACTCCCAGCGCGGAGAGGGCGGCGCGATGAACTGCATCAGCAAATTGGCGTACAGAAAGAACAGAAAACCAAGCCAGGCCAGCAGCGTTAAACCGGCGTCGACCAGCCGGGGCAGCACACGGTGTTCGGTTAAGATGAGCGTATTTTCATTCATCACAGGCTTCCTTTTCCCCGGTCCGGACTCACCCAGCGCGCGCGGGAACGTTGACGTTTCACCATCACTTTTGGAAAAGCGACCAGCGTGGTCAGCAGGCCGATCATCCAGTAAACCATCGGGAACCAGATCACCCAGAACAGCGATTTGGCGACCTTTTTCTCGTAGCGTCGCTCGATATACAGACTGGCGACGAACTGCAGCAGGCACATCACGCCAAGCAGCATGCCGGTGAACTCCGGCGGAAACAGGCTGTGCACCGCCAGATTGTCAGGCAGCGGCATCAGGCGGCTGAGGATAAACAGCAGAATGGTAACCGCGTAGGCAAAGGCCCACAGCGTGGAGCAGGCATACTCCAGAAACAGCGGCCACATCCGATGATGCTCCCAGTGAAACAGACGACGGAGGTTAACCAGGAAAACCTCCGCGCCTCCCTGCGCCCAGCGCAGACGCTGCTTCCATAACCCTTTAAGGGTCTCCGGCATCAGGATCCAGCACAGCGCCCGCGGCTCGAAAAAGATGTCCCAGTGGCGGAGCTGAAGCTTCCAGCTGATATCAATATCTTCGGTGATCATATCCGGGCTCCAGTAGCCGACGTCCGCCAGCGCCTGGCGCCGGAAGGCGGCAATCACACCGGAGACGGTAAAGACCCGGCCATAGATCCGCTGCGTCCGCTTGATAAGCCCAATGATCGACGAGAATTCTCCCACCTGAATGCGACCGATCAGCGTGGATCGGGTGCGGATCCGCGGGTTGCCGGTGACCGCCCCGACGTGCGGATAGTGGATCAACGGCGCGACCAGCCAGGCCGCGGTATCCCGGTCCAGCAGGGCGTCGCCATCGATGCAGACCAGCAGATCGCCGCGGGCGGCGGCGGCGCCTGCTTTGAGCGCCACCGCTTTTCCCTGATTGGCGGCCAGGTGGATCACCCGCAGCTTCGGCTCCTCCTGCGCCAGCTGCTGGAGCACCTGGGCGGTGTTGTCCGAAGAGCCGTCGTTAATGGCGATCACTTCGAGATTGGCGTAACGCTGGGCCAGCGCCGCGCTGATGGTTTCCCGGGCGTTTTTCTCCTCGTTAAAACAAGGGATCAGGATCGAAATCAGCGGATTGCCCGGCAGCGTCGGCGGCGGGGTATCCTCCCCCCATGGCCAGTGGCGTTCCAGCTGAAACCAGAAGTAAAGGCCCCCGGTGATCCACAGCACTGACATAAACAGCGGCCAGAAAAAGACAAAGTCGAGGATGAGCTCGCCGGTAAATACCGCTGCGACACCTAACGGCAGCCCGAATACGAGGCATAAAATGCACAATGCGATGATGCGATCAGTCATGGTCAGGGTACCACCAGGAAGAAAATTGCGGCCTGATACGGGAGATATCAGGCTGGTTGTTAATAAAATCGTCAGGGTAGTAGCCGTAATTTTTGACGCCGTTCAGCCGCAGCAAACGCATCCAGTCCGCTAGCTGCTGGTCGGGAATGGCGTTTTGCTGGCGTCGGTTCCAGTCTCTGGCCTGCAGTTCAAAGATGGTTTTCTTCAGCGCGCCCGGGTGGCTGGCGACGGCCTGGACCAGCCGCGTCAGCCAGGCCTGGCTGGCGTCAATCGGTACGGACTCCATCAGCGGCATCGCCATGGGTACCGTCCAGTCATAGGCGGCAAGAAAGTCATCCAGATTCTGCGCGAACCAGGCTTCGCTCTGCGGCTCCAGGATCGGCAGGGCGAAGAGATTACGCGCCGTTTTCACCTGCGGGCCGCGGATGGCCTGCACCGCCTGGCGTAGATCCAGAGTGAAGCGGGTCAGGGTTTGGCTTTTGAAACGCATCCATGCCTGGCGCTCTTGCGGACTTTGGGGCACCGGGCCGGCATCGTGTCCCAGACCCGTCTGCCGCCAGGCGGCGACCGCCTCCGGGCTCACGTCTTCAAAATCGGTCAGCACGGCGTCATCGTGAAACAGAATCCCGCTGAAGCTGGCGTGCCGGGCCAGATCTTCATAGATGTCGGTGATCTGCTGGCGAACCCGGGGATCCCAGGGCGACAGGCGAACGTACGGCTGGCGGGCAAGTAATGCCTTGCCGGTTTGCGGATCCCAGCGCTGAACGCGCGGCAGATCGGACGAGAGATCGAAGGCCAGCACCGGCATCCAGGCATACACCTTCACACCGCCGCGGGTCTGCAACTGCCAGGAGACGAAGTTAAACAGGTCGGCGCGCATCGGCAGCCAGCGGTTAGGGAAATAGAGCGACTTGACCGTGCCGTCGCCCTGCGGGTCGGAAAAGGCCTGCAGAAAGACATGGCTGATTTTCATGTCATAGACGCGCTGCACCAGCTTATCGATATTCTTCGCCTGCTGGACGGGATTGGGATCATAGACATAGTCCAGATCCACATGCATCACCCGAACAGGATCGGCTTCCTGGATCTGGGTTACGGCGTTGGCAAACGCCTTGATCGACGGATTCCCGGCGATCAGCAGGCGCGGAATATTGTCCAGGTCCTTCACGTTGCCCAGGCCGTCGTTCAGCGTAAACGCCAGCTGATAGCCCTGCTGTTTGGCGATAGCCAGGGTACTGCCGCTGGCGGCGCCATAGGGCCACACCCAGGCGCGCGGTGCTTTCCCGGCGACCTCGTGGATTTTCGCCGTCACTTTCTGCACGTCATCGGCCATGCGCCGGGTAAACTGCGCGTCGCTTTCATAACGACCGGTGGTTTTATCCCAGCCGCGGTTGGCGGCGGCGGGCTCGCGGCTGCCCTGCGGATTGGCCGGTAGGCCGTAGTGAGAGGCCCAGGTGTGCGAGCCGATTTCCACCAGCGGCGAGCGGCTAAGCTCGCGCACCATCTCCCAGGTGGCGAAGCGATCGCGCGGTGTCATCAGGCCGCCAAAATTAACGGGCTGCCCGGCGGGAGTGTCCACCCAGCTGCCCACCGGCGCCCAGAGCGCCGGAACATTCCAGGCTTTAAGCAGCGGCCAGACGCGGGTGTAAAAGCTGCTATAGCCATCGTCGAAGCTGAGAAGAAAAGCCCTGGCCGGCAGCGGCTTAACGCCATGGTGCGCGTCAAGAATGTCCTGGACGCTCACCGCATGGTAGCCGTGATGCAGCAGCCAGGCGATCTGCTCGTTGAGCGCGCTGGTGCGCACTGAAAGATAACGCTGGTCGGCGGCGTCGTCTTCGACATCATGGTAGGCCAGCACCAGAAAGCGATCCGCCGGCCAGGGTTGATTGGCCTCCAGTTGGGGGCGCTGCTGCGGGGCGAGGAAGGGGACTTCCTCAGCACGCACGCTGAAGATAAGGCACAGCCAGACGAGAAGCATCAGGCCGTTGCGCAGGGTCGTGTTCAGCATGGTCATCCTTAAAACCGTATATTTGCATCAAGAGTGATGGCGAGGTTGTTTTCGCGTTTACCGTCGTAGGGGCGTTTGTCCCAGTTCAGCATCACCCCGGTGTCGACGACGTTGTTCCAGCGCAGGCGCTGCCCGTAGCCCAGCACCGTGATCGCGCCGGCGGCGTGATTTTTTTGCCAGTAGCTGCCGCCGCCGGCGAGTAGCTGCTGGCTCCAGACGGTGTCATAGCGCTGGTAAAGCGTGTGATCGACGGCCAGCGCCGCGGTGGCGGCGAGGTCCCGTGCCGGACTGTAGTAGGCGGTGTCGGTGCGGCTATTGGTGCTGGCCGACAGACCGGGCTGCAGATCCAGCGTTAACCACGGCGTCTGCCAGAGGCGTTCTTTACCGGAGAGGGTGTACTCCTGGCGGCGGTTGTGGTCGGTAAACCGGCTGGCGGCCACGCTGACGCGGTACTCCCGGCGTTCGTTTTGATACCAGCGCAGCCAGCCTTCGCCGCGGTTGGCGCTGACGCCGTTGCGTAACGCGCGCAGCGGGGTCTGCTGCGAAATCCGCTCCAGTTCGCCGCCCAGCTGCCAGCGATCGCTGACGTCATGCGCGGCGGAAAGGCGGACGCCGGGTTTGTTCTCGCCGTGAAAATTGACGCTGGAGAGTTCAAGCTCGCCCCAGTAGTCGCGCGGGCGCCATTCAACGCCGGCGAACAGCTGGCGACGGCTGCCTTTTCCCTCTTCAAAATTGCCTTCAGCGAAGCGGTGCCCGCCGAACAATCGCCAGCTGTCGGCTAGCGGCGGACTGTAGATCGCCGTCTCAAAACTGAGGTCGTGGGTACCGCTGACCGGGTTGTCGGAGTGCAATCCTTTGCCAACACTCAGGCGAAGTTCGGAAAGATGATGGACCTCGCGGGCTCTGGCTAAGCGTTGGGTATTCAGATCTCGTGGCGAGCGGGCGATGACATCGTCAGTCAGCAGTTCCATTTGCCGCCACTCCTGCAGATCGAGGGCGACCCAGGCCTGCTGGCGCTCCAGCTGCAGGCTGGTGGGATCCATAGATTCCGCTGCTTTTAGCTGGCTTTCGGCGGCTCGCGGTAGCCCTCTGTCCTGCAGAAGGGCGGCATAATCTATCTGCAGGCCCTGATTGCCGGGGGCCGTTGCCGCCAGGCGCTGCATCCGGGCTTCGGCCTGCGGCAGGGCGTTGGTGGCCGCTAAATAGTGCACGTTAAGCGACTGTGCGGTGAGCCAGTCGTCATTCGGCTGCGGCGTCGGCGAACCGTAGAGACGACGGATGTAGGGTGCATTCCGGGTGAGGCGGGCGACATACTGTTGCGCCGCCGGGTACTGACCGGTGTCCAGCAGGGCGTAGAAAAGCTCGTGTTCCTCATTCTGTTGGCTTGTCAGCCACGAGGGATGCTGGTGAATAAGCGTCAGCGCAGGCTCAATTTGCTTAAGGGCGATATAAGAGGAGATGACCCAGCCGATGGCCCAGTCGGGAACGGTCTGCTGCTGCGCGATGAGATTTTGGTATTCGCGGATGACCTGCGCGTAATCTGCATTGGCGTACAGGGCGCCAAGACGATCAATGCGCGCCCGGATGATGTCGGGCGCAGCCTGGGGATCGGGGTGCCAGGCGGCGATCATCGCGTCATACTGCGTGAGCGCCGTGCGGGCCAGCGCGTAACGCGCGTTTTCTTCGCGGGAAGGCGTATCAGCAAGGCGCACCAGTTCGGCAGCGGCGTTCAACTGCAGATTGCGCTTTTCCGCAGGCGTCAGTTCAACACTATCCGCCAGGCCGAGAGCAGGGGAATCGATCCGGTTGCGGGTCAGGGTCGCCATCAGGCTGGTCAGCGCAGCTTTGTTTTGCGGCTCACGATCGAGGATCTGCGTGTCCACCAGCAGCTGGTCCCAGCTTTTGCCAAGCCGCAGGTAGACATATGAGAGCGTTTGCAGGTGCGCGGTGCTCGCCTGCTCCGCCACCAGGCGACGCGCTTCACTGAGTGCCTCGCCGTCCTTGCGGGCATCGGCCAGCGTTTTGATATAGCCGATACGATAATCGTCGTCGGGTGCCTGGCTTAGGGCTTGCTGCCAGAGGGTGAGCGAGGCTTGCCACTGTTTCTGGTTGCGCAGGGCCTGCGCCGCCGCCGCGGTGCCGCGTGCGGGAAGCGGCATATAGACCTGGTAGCGTCGCCAGACTTTCACCACTTCATCGTCCTGACCAGCCCAGAGGGCTACCTGCAGCCAGTCCGCCACCTGAGAAGGGGTTAAGGCATGCCGCAGCTGGTACTGCTGAAGATAAGAGAGAAAGGGGGCATACTGGCCTTGACGCGCTTGCAGGATCTGCTGGTCATAGAGCGAATCTGCTCCCTGAACCAGCGCCGGGAAGAGCAAAAGTAAGCCGATTGACAGCGAGAGTTTCGTGTTGCGATTAAACAATAACGTATTTGAATAAGGTGATCTTTCCATTTCTATTTGCCATATGTTCATCAAGAATCCATTGCACAACACGACCGTCCTTTGACGGTGAGTTAAAGGATGAGGATGGTCCCATTTAGCTGACTGGCACTGCGGGTGAATGACTTATTGCAAAGTAATAAACATATCTCCTGTCGATAATTGGATGGATAATTTATACCCGATATGGCAGCGGATAAATATGGGTAAATGATGAACTGCGTTTTAAGATAAATCTGTAAAATCGGCTTTGATTGAACACTGGCGTTGAGAGGCTGTTCTTTAACTAACTGAAATAAATAAAAAAGAGCGGCAGATGAAATTTTGTTTCAAAAATGAACAATAAGATATATTGGCGAGTATGTGATGATTTTTTGTGGATATTTAAGATGATTTCTGACAAAAATTCTCAATAGCAGAAAAAGCATCTTTTCTGTGGGATTTTTTTATTTATAATTAATCTGTTTATTTCCCGTCAGAACGCAAGGAGGTTTTTCACAGCCAGATTTAGATGCCGCGCTAATGATAAATCACAGGTCTCGTTATTTTTACCGCCATGCGAAGCGTTTCACAGGGGAGGGAAAACGTCTGGTTGACGAGAATTTGTTGATTAAATGTTAAAGGGACGATTTGTGGCAACTTCAATGATATTGGTTACCCAGGATTACTATCTCTTTCAAGGTGTTAAGAATTTCTTTCCTGATATCATTCAGTTAGATTCTAGCGGAAAAGCGATTTTAGATAATGAGGTTGATGAGGTCTCTCTGCTGGTTGATAGCCGTTCGCCGCTTTGTCATTACGATTACCTGGTGATGGAGGCGGCACAATCCAGAAAGCGAATATGTTGTATTGTCCTCGACATGCGCCATCGGGAAGAGCATTTACTGAGTCTGAAATCGTTTTTAAACATGTCATTATCACCCGCCGATATGGCGACATTATTTGGGCTTTTTCTGGAGATGAAGAGCAAGCGGCTGACCAAAGAGTGGTTTGACGATCTGCGCTTAAGTTTGACTGAACAGTTAATGCTTCGTTTGCTTGGGGCGGGTATGACCATGGAGGAGGTGGCGGTGAATCTGAATACCTCGGTAAAAGGCCTTTACCGGAAGCGCACTGCGCTTTATGAGCGACTGGGGTTAGATAATTTCAATGAGGCTTGCTTATTTATCTTTAGAAATAAACTGCTGGAGCACGCCGGTAGCTCGCCATGAGGCTTCGCTGTACAGAGAGTGGATAACATCGCAAGGTATTGGATAACGGAAATATAATAAATTAAATAGCTATTGATAGGTACAACCGTCGATACCATCCGGTATCTATGGCGGCATTCGACATATAATTCCGGAGCTCTTTGGAAGTAATTACCGCGAATGCGGTTTGCTATGCACAGCGATTATTATAATGAATATATTCCTTGCGCTGCACTGGAATAGTTTTGTCATAAATTAACTCTACCATGGTATTCCGGCTCAGGTGTCGGAATACCATGGGATATCGTGAAAGCATCAGAGGAGCGAGGTGGATGAGAATAAGGGACAGTATTGCTGAACGGTTAGAGGCGTGTGGGCTCTACCGTCGGGCGGCATCCAGGTGGATTGAGGTGATGCAGCGCTGCCTGAACGATGATGACAGAGAGTGGATCCGTCACCATCGTAATCAGTGTCTGAAAAAGGCGCAACGTCCGCCAGCGCCGAAAGAGGAGTTTGCCGACCTCCACCAGGCGGCCAAAGAGACGCAGTATCGCATGGGTATCGCGAAGCCCTATGGCGAAGCGTTCAGGCTACCCGGCAAAGGGAAAACGGCCGCCGAGTAATCCCTTTCTTCATGGCGTTTGCCTGACGGCCTACGGGGCTCTCGCAGGTTCAAACAGCGTAGGCCCGCGCAAGCGCAGCGCCGCCGGGCGATACACATCAGACACCGTACCCGTGGTTGTGCCGGATGGCGGCATAAATGCCTTATCTGGCCTACGGGTCCCCCTGCAGGCTCAAACAGCGCAGATCCGCGCAAGCGCAGCGCCGCCGGGCGATACACATCAGACACCGTACCCGCGGTTGTGCCGGATGGCGGCATAAATGCCTTATCCGGCCTACGGGTCCCCCTGCAGGCTCAAACAGCGTAGGCCCACGCAAGCGCAGCGCCGCCGGGCAGGGGATCATAGAGTGGAGTTCGATGGAGAGTCCGGATACAGAAAAGCAAAAACCCGCCTTTTGGGCGGGTTCTTTAAATAGTGGTGCCCGGACTCGGACTAACGCCGCAGGCGTTGAACAGCGCGCTTGTCGCGCTGGCCCCGAAGGGGTGAGCCGCTGTGCGGCGAATAATCGAACAGAGTTCGATGAAGAGTCCGGATGCAGAAAAGCAAAAACCCAGCCATAGGCTGGGTTCTCTGAATAAGTGGTGCCCGGACTCGGAATCGAACCAAGGACACGGGGATTTTCAATCCCCTGCTCTACCGACTGAGCTATCCGGGCAACGGGGCGCATTAAACCGTAATCCGCCCAGCCCGTCAACCAAATTTCTTAAATTACGTATCGATTGCTTATCTTTGCGGCAATTCTGCGTTCAAAGGCGCGTTTTGGCTTAACTTCACTGCATGCCGTTATCGCCCTCGCGGGTTTTCCAGCCGCTGGTAATAGCGATAACGTGGCGCAACCCGGAGATAATATAATCGCCAATGACCTCTTCATCCTCACGCGGCGAGCTCAGCGTAATTTCCGCATCCACGCCGTGACGATAGGCGCCATGGTGGCTGAAAATAGTGCCGATATAACACTTCCCGTTCAGCCAGACCGGAATATAGGCCACTGTCTCATAGATATAGTTGACGGCGACGCCGCTGTAGTAGTTATCCGCCTCGTCGGCGGAGGTGCCCGGTGGGATGGGGCAGATCGGCGCGTCGTTGTCGCTGGCGGGTTTGTCTTTCAGCAGGCTGCCCTGCATGACCTCCAGCGAACGCAGCAGGTCCGCTTTATCGCCGTCGCTGAGGGGTGGGGTTAACGGCTGGTCTTTCTCCGGGGAGCGTATGCTGTTCAGCGTATAGCGATAGCGAACCGTCACCACGGGCGTCTGGCTCGCGGTGCTGAACGGGCGCAGCAGGTAGAGATTATCTTCGCCAAACTGGCCGTTGTACCACAGGGCATACACCTGGCCGTTGATTTTGACCCAGTGGTTCCACTGGTTAGCCCCGCGGCCATTGATGGAAAAGAGGGCGCCGGGCACCCCGGCATCGAAATCATCGCCGTTATCACTGTCGCTGCCATCGACGGCGGCAAAGTCATTATCGCCGCGCCGGAGCACCCCGGTGTAGCTGAAGAGCCCGGTGCCGCCCACGTAGCTGTCGATGATCAGATCGCGTTTGCCGTCGCCATCGAGATCGATCAGGGTAAAGCTGACTTTACCGTTTTCTGAATCTGCGCTGATCGAGGAGCGCAGAAACGCCTGCCATTCGTCATCGCTGATATCCGGGGAAGGTTTGCTGGTCGAAACCAGGGTGTCATCGGCGTAAGTGAGCGTGAAGTCGGTAATATGGCCGGTTAACGGAAACTGCTCGGCGACCTTATTCAACGCCAGTTCTGGATCGCTTTTTTGCGCTTTCAGCACTGCGTTATACAGCGTTCGCAGGGCGAGGTTATCCGCCTCTTTCTGCTGCCTGGGGATCACCTGGCTGACAAAGGTCGGCAGCATCCAGGTGCCGCCGGGGGTGATTTCCCGACACATACCGGTGCTGTACTTTAGGCTGGGGGTAAAGGTTTTACCCTCCCAGACGCGCGTTTCGCCGGTTAGGCAGTCGGCAATGCCCCGTTCTTTGCGCAAAAAGATGATAGTACCGTTGGCGTAGCTGGAGGCCTCGGTGGTCAGCAACCGTGGCTTGTTCAGCTGGGCGTTATCGACCAGCCACAGCGCATAGCCATCGTTATAGGGCGCTCGCCAGCAGAGCGCCTGCACCAGAGAATGGGTTTTATCCAGCGCGGTGAGCGTGATCTGGCGCTCTGCCGCCGGGATGGCTGGGTTCTGCCAGTCGTCACAGCGCTGGTTCAGCAGCGGCGTCAGGGAGGGCAGCAGCTTCTGGCGCTGGAGTATGCTCAGCGCCACCGGCTGCGCGTTATGGATCACCGGGGCGGCGATAATCTCCGGGGCGGGAGTGGCTGGCAAAATGGCATCGTCGCCGGCATCGCCTTTATCCAGCAGCGCGTCGGCGGTGCCGGTGCGTCGCTGAAACGCATCCATTTTACCCAGCACCTCGCGGCTGCCGGCGCTGGAAAGCGGCAGGTGCTGGCCGTTAAGGGTGAATTCGATTTTGCGCTGATTCGTCAATGCCTGTAGCAGGGCGGTAGTCTGATCGCTGTCCAGACGGAAATGGCTGTCGTCCTGGGCGTCCAGCGCGCCGAGATCCCGATCGTCGATCAGCAGGCTGGCGGTGGAGTCGGCGGGGATATCGTGCTCGATTTGCGCAAAGGTGGCCGTGGCGGCGAGGCGCTGTTCACTGCCCGCATTGCGGGTTAACAGCACGCTGACCTCGCCCATGCGGACGCCATAGCCCGCCGCCCGGCAGGTGCCGGTGTTATCGCAGGCGAGCTCCCAGTCCTTTTGCGCAAAGGAAAAACCTTGCAGGGGAGCCGCCAGCAATGACGTAGAGCAGAGGCCCAGCCAGGCAACCCAGAAGAACGCGCGCATATCAATCCCTGTCAGCAATCAGTGAGGGGGAAATTATAGGCGCGCCGTGGCGGTTAGGATATCAGAATCAGGTTAAGGCGCCGCCCATACGGCACTGAGCGAAGCGCAGAATATCTTCAGCCAGTCGCCGGGCGGTATCCACATCCGTCTGGCTACGCTTGATCAGCAGGCGGCTCAGGCAGCCCTCGACAATCAGCTCCATCTGTTTGGCGACCATTTCCGGATCATCCACCTCTAACTGCGTCAGCAGCTCGTGAGTGTAGGCCAGCGAAGCCTGCTTCTGCTGTTCCGCCAGCTGGTGAATCGGGTGCTGGGGATCGGGGTAGAAGGTGCAGGCGGCGATAAACAGACAGCCGGGGTAGCGGTGGTTGCTGACGCAGGTGGTGAGCGCCGCATAGCGTGCCAGCAGCTTTTGCTCTGCGCCTAAGGTGTCGTCGAGCAGGAGCTGACGACGCCAGGCATCCACCTGCTGGCTCAGATAGCGAAGCGCATCGTACAGCAGCGCTTCGCGATCGGGCCAGAAGCGTTTCAGGTCGCTCGTGGGACAGGACACGCGCTCAGCGACCATCTCCAGCGACGTGTTGGCGATACCTTCAATTTCAAGAATTTTAATGGCTTCTGCCAGGACGTCTTCACGTAGCACGGTGTTCTCCTCCATCTTTCCTCCTAAAGTGTCGCTCACGCTTGCCAATCGCGCAAATGGGCGCTGAATGCCGCGGCATCCATAAAGCCGGTGACTCGCCGGTCAGGCTGTTCCTGACCCTCAGCGTTGAAGAACAGGATCGTCGGCAGACCGAGCACCTGCAGGTGTTTCAGCAGCGCGACGTCTTGCGGGCTGTTCTTCGTGACATCAATCTGCAATAACACGGCACCTTTCAGCGCCTGCTGCACGTCAGGTGAACTAAAGGTGTATTTTTCAAACTCTTTGCACGCCACGCACCAGTCGGCGTAAAGATCGAGCATCACCGGTTGGCCTTTTGCCTGCGCCAGCGCCTGGTCAAGCTCGGCCACCGAGCTGACGCGGGTGAAGGTCAGATGCGCCTGCTGCTCGACTGCCGGGGCGCCAAATGCCCAGTCCTGCAGGGGTCGCGCGCTGACCAGTGCGGCAGCAAGCAGGATGATTTGCACCAACCGCATCCACGGCCGGGTAGCGCCCAGCGAGGTGATAAACGCCCAGCTGAAGAAGGCGACACCGAGCATTGACCACAGACGCAATCCCCACGGGTCGCCGACTATGCGCTCCAGCAGGAAGACGGGCAGGGCAAGGATCACAAACCCGAAGGCGGTCTTCACATGGCTCATCCACGGGCCGCTCTTCGGCAGCAGACGGTTGCCAAACACGGTGACGAGGATCAATGGCAGACCCATGCCCAGCGCGTAAAGGTACAGCGTGCCGCCGCCCAGCCACAGATTACCGCTCTGGGCGATATACAACAGGATGGCGCTCAGCGGCGCGGTGGTGCAGGGGGAGCAGATCAGCCCGGCAATGGCGCCCATCGCAAAGACCCCGCCGGGCGAGCCGCCCTGACGCTTATTGCTGAGCAGCGCCAGCCGCGTCTGCAGCGACGAGGGCAGCTGGAGCGTGAACAGGCCGAACATGGAAAGCGCCAGCAGAATAAACACCGCTGACAGTCCTGCCAGGACATACGGGTGCTGCAGGGCTGCCTGGAACTGCAGACCGGCGGCGGCCACCACCAGCCCCAGCGCGGTGTAGGTTAAGGCCATCCCCTGGACGTAAATAAAGGCCAGCAACAGGGCGCGCGCGGTGGAAAGCCGCTGTTTGCCGCCCAGCACGATGCCGGAAATCAGCGGGTACATCGGCAGCACGCAGGGGGTGAAGGCGATACCAATACCAATCAGCAGCGCCCACAGCGCCGTAAAGGGCAGGCGGGCTGGGGCGTCCGCTGGTGGCGCGGTGGCTGGCGCAGACGATGTGGCGATCTCCGGGGCCGGTCGTGGCTCAACCGGCAGCGGCGGGTTGAACGCTGGACGGCTGCTCGCCGATGGTGTGGGCTCGATGGCGGTTGCTTGACCGTCGGATGAAGCCGCCAGCACGGCGCTCAGCGGGACCACCTTCGTTTCCGGTGGATAACAGAATCCAGCATCGGCGCAGCCCTGCCAGGTGACGGTGAGGGTGGCGCCTTTCTCCGCCTGCTTCACTGAGATCGGCACGGTCAGGCGCTGGCGGAAAATCTCGCTTTTGCCGTAAAACTCATCTTGATGCCACTCTCCCGCCGGGAGCGCCGGTTCGTCGATCGTCGCCCCGGCGGCGCGGAAGGTAAACTGTTGACGATAAAGATAGTAACCATCCTTGATTTGCCAGCTCAGGTTGACATCGTGCTGTTGCTGCTGAAAGTCAAAGGCGAAGGCCTGGTCAGCAGGCACGAAGTTCGAGCGCCCCGGCGCGTCGAATAACCCGGCGGTGGCTGACGTGCTGCACAGCAGCAGGATCAGCGTAATGATGCGGTAAGCCATGAGAGGTAATCGTTGTCTCCATGAATGACGGGTAGAACCAGCAGTTCAGGGGTTTGATACGGGTGGTGAGTCTTCAGGCAATCCAGCAGCTCCTGCTGATGGGCAAGGTCGGTTTTGAGCAGCATCTGAACTTCATACTCCTGCTCGAGTTTCCCTTCCCAGTAATAGAGCGAGGTGGCGCCCGGCAGCAGCGTGGCACAGGCGGCCAGCTTGTCCGCAAGGGCTTTTGCCGCCAGATCCTGGGCGGTCGCTTCATCCGGCGCGGTACAGAGCACAACAACAGCATCAGGCGTAGTCATCATGAACCTCGTATCAGCGAAAAGAGGCACTATAGCACGCAAGATGCGGGGATATTAGCGTCACGATCGGGGTAGGGGAGGGAAACGGGCAGCGGGCCCGCGCTGGGCCCGCCGCCAGCGGTATTTACAGCATAATCCCGCCAAAGATAAAGCCCAGGATTACGCACAGCGTGATAGCGATAACGCCAGGGATCAGGAAGGCGTGGTTAAAGACGTATTTGCCGATGCGCGTCGAGCCGGTGTCGTCCATCTCCACCGCCGCCAGCAGGGTCGGATAGGTTGGCAGGACGAACAGCGCCGAGACGGCGGCAAACGAGGCGATCGCCGTCAGCGGGCTGACGCCGAGCAGCAGCGCAGCGGGCATCAGCGCCTTGGTGGTGGCGGCCTGCGAGTAGAGCAGCGTGGCGGCGAAGAACAGCACCACCGCCAGCAGCCACGGGTAATTGTGCAGCAGGTCGCCGGCCACGGCCTGAATGTCGCTGATGTGCGCTTTAACGAAGGTATCGCCCAGCCAGGCGACACCGAGCACGCAGACGCAGGCGCTCATCCCGGACTTAAAGGTGCTGGCGTTGAGCACTTCGCCGGTGTCGATTTTACAGGTGATGCTAATCAGGGTGGCGATGGTCAGCATAAACACCACGATCGCTTCGTTACGCGGTAGCACCGGGTTCTTGATCAGGCCGACGGTATCGCTGATGGCCGTGGCGTAGAACATCACCGCCACGATGCCGATCAGAAACAGCAGAACGGAACGTTTGGCGTGCGGCTTCAGCTCAAACACCTGGCTGCCGCGCAGTCTGACTTCACCCTTGGCCAGCCGCTCCTGATAAATGGGGTCGTCTTTTAGTTCACAGCCGAGGAAGTTGCAAACGATAGCAGTAAGCATCACCGCCAGCAGGGTAACCGGAATACAGATGGCCAGCAGCGTCAGGTAGCTAACGCCCAGCGGCTCAAGGATCCCGGCAAAGAACACCACCGCGGCGGAGATAGGTGAGGCGGTGATCGCTATCTGAGAGGCGACGACCGCAATCGACAGCGGACGAGATGGGCGAATGCCTTGCTCTTTGGCCACTTCGGTGATCACCGGCAGCGTGGAGAAAGCGGTATGGCCGGTGCCGGCGAGTACGGTCATAAACCAGGTCACCAGCGGGGCAAGGAAGGTAATGTACTTCGGGTGGCGGCGCAGCATCCGTTCGGCGAGGCTGACCAGGTAATCCATCCCGCCTGCGACCTGCATGGCGGCGATAGCGGCGATGACCGCCATGATGATTTCAATAACGTCGAAGGGTATCGCACCCGGTTTGATTTGAAAAATAAGCGTCAGGACAAGGACGCCAAGGCCACCGGCAAAGCCGATACCAATGCCGCCGAGCCTGGCGCCGAGATAAATCGCCAGCAGGACAATAACCAGTTCTGCACCAAACATATATGCCTTCCTTGTTTTTTAACAAGTTGATATTGGATTGTTGTATTTTAGTAAAACTAAAAAGCAAAAAGGCATGTCATCGCTGACATGCCTTTCAATGACTAACCGGAAAGATTACTGTTCGCTTTCATCGGTATAACGCTTCGCTTTATAAGCAGGATGCATCAGGTTTTGTGCGGAGAAAATGTCATCCAGCTCTGCCGCCGTTAGCAGCCCGCGCTCCAGCACCACTTCCCGCACGCTCTTGCCGGTTTCGGCGCAGATCTTGCCGACGATATCGCCATTGTGGTGGCCGATAAACGGGTTGAGGTAGGTGACGATGCCGATGGAGTTGTAGACGTAGCCTTCACATACCGCTTTATTGGCGGTGATGCCGTTAACGCATTTCTCCAGCAGGTTGTAGCAGGCGTTGGTCAGGATATGTATGGATTCGAACATCGCCTGGCCGATCACCGGCTCCATCACGTTCAGCTGCAGCTGCCCGGCTTCGGAGGCCATGGTCACCGTGGTGTCGTTGCCGATCACTTTAAAGCAGACCTGGTTGACCACCTCCGGCACTACCGGGTTAACCTTCGCCGGCATAATAGAGGAACCCGCCTGCAGCTCCGGCAGGTTGATTTCGTTGAGGCCCGCGCGTGGACCGGAAGAGAGCAGGCGCAGATCGTTACAGATCTTGGACAGTTTCACCGCCAGACGCTTGAGCGAGCTGTGGACCATAACGTACGCCCCGCAGTCCGAGGTGGCTTCAATCAGATCTTCCGCCGGGACGACCGGTAAGTTGCTCACTTCCGCCAGCTTCTGCACCGCCAGCTGTTGATAGCCGTCCGGGGTGTTGAGGCGTGTACCGATGGCGGTGGCGCCGAGGTTCACCTCCAGCAGCAGCTCCGCGGTGCGCAGAATGCTTTTGGTCTCTTCATTAAGCAGCACATTGAAGGCATGGAACTCCTGGCCGAGGGTCATCGGTACCGCGTCCTGCAGCTGGGTGCGGCCCATTTTGAGAATGTCCTGGAACTCCACGGCTTTCGCCTGGAAGCCTTCGCCCAGCTGTTTAATCGCATCGATTAACTTCAGGATGGAGGCATACACCGCGATGCGGAATCCGGTCGGGTAGGCATCGTTGGTGGACTGGCATTTGTTGACGTGATCGTTTGGGTTCAGGTACTGGTATTCGCCTTTCTGATGGCCCATCAGCTCAAGGCCGATGTTCGCCAGGACTTCGTTGGTGTTCATGTTTACGGAAGTGCCGGCCCCGCCCTGGAAGACATCGACCGGGAACTGGTCCATGCATTTGCCGTTATTCAGGACTTCGTCACAGGCGGCGATAATCGCATTTGCCGCGCTTTTGGGAATGGTCTGCAGCTCCTTGTTCGCTAGCGCGGCGGCTTTCTTCACCATCACCATGCCGCGCACGAATTCTGGTATGTCGCTGATTTTGCTGTTGCTAATGTAGAAGTTTTCAATCGCTCGCAGAGTATGAACGCCGTAGTAAGCGTCCGCGGGAACTTCCCTGGTGCCCAACAGATCTTCTTCGATACGAATGTTGTTTAACATGTGAACCTTCTTTTCAAGCTGCCAATGAATTCACCAAATACACAGAATATCCAGGATTCAGTATATTTTCTGGCCGACGATTATTTCCTTAACCGGCCTGGTGCCCAAGATCATATGCTGATGATAGCGAATATCAGTAAGCTTGATCACTTATTACGTCGTGGGCGGGATAAGATTTATTAATCTGTGAAATGGGTCACCGCTTTCCTATTCCTGGAAAAAATAAGCATTTCCGCTGATTGAAAAGCCGCGCAGCATCCCCATCTTAGTGGGATGCGATCAGCAAATTGATGACTACGGGCGCTGAACGCAGCGCCCGTTGATGAAGGAGACGCCGGTGCGTTGGATTCCGTTTATTGCCTTTTTTCTTTACGTTTACATTGAGATATCGATCTTTATCCAGGTAGCGCACGTGCTGGGCGTCTTTATGACGCTGATCCTGGTGATCTTTAGCTCGGTGGTGGGGATGTCGCTGGTGCGTAACCAGGGCTTCAAAAACTTCCTGCTGATGCAGCAGAAGATGGCCGCGGGCGAGAGCCCGGCGGCGGAGATGATCAAGAGCGTTTCACTGATTATCGCCGGTCTGCTGCTGTTGCTCCCGGGATTCTTTACCGACTTCCTCGGCCTGCTGCTGTTGCTGCCTCCAGTGCAGAAGCACCTGACGATGAAGCTGATGCCGCATCTGCGCTTCAGTCGGATGCCGGGCGGCGGCTTTAGCGCCGGAACTGGCGCTGGAGAGACCTTCGAAGGGGAATTCCAGCGCAAGGATGAACAGCGCGACCGTCTGGACCATAAGGACGATCGCCGCGATTAATACACGCCCGGCCCGGTCAGCAGATGCGACCGGGCCGCTTTCTTTCCAGGCTTACACGCTGCCTGTCGCCAGCTTGCGCCTGGGTAAAAACAGCCACAGCCCCGCCAGCATCACCAGCGCGTACAGACTCTTCCAGCCGACCATCGCCAGCAGCAGCAGACAAAGAATGCTGCCCACCACCGCCAATAGCCGATAGCGCCCGCGCAGCAAACGACATCCCGCCAGCATGCACAGCAGATAGATCATGATGAAAATGCCGTTGGCATAGACGATCAGCGCGTCCAGATTGATATCGAGCAAATAGATACACAAGGTGCTGACTACGCAGGAGCCCAGCACGGCGTTGAGGGCGTTGCGCGGGATCTGCCGCGGCGACAGCCGTGCGAGGTAGCTCTGTGGCTTATGCTGCGCCTGCGACCAGACCAGGCGGGCGAAGCTTTGAATATAGATGTTGAGGCTGGCGAAACAGGCGAGATAGCCGATGACGCAGGCCACCCACAGTGCTTCGACGCCGAACAGACGGACAACGATGTTCGGTAGTGACGCGGCCGCCGCCATCTCCTCGCCAAAGGCGTGGAAGTGCAACACCAGCACGGTACAGGCCCAGTAGACCGAGCCGGCAAGCAGCAGGCCTATCATCAGCGCGCGGGGAAAATCGCGCTCGGGATGCTTGAATTCCGAGGCCAGGTGGGCAAAAGCTTCCAGACCGACGAAGCACCAGAACATGACCGACAGCGCGGAGAAGAGCTGGCCGCGGTCGATCTCCGTCAGGGCGGGGAAGGGGATCTGCGCCGGACTTATTCCACCGCGCCACCAGACGGCGGCGATCAGCGCCACTATCAGTATGGCAACCAGCGTCTGCAGGTTGGCGCTGGAGCTGGCGCCACGCGAACCAACCCACCAGACAATGGCCAGGGTGCCCAGCTCCGCCAGCAGTAGTTGGGCGTCATGCCAGCCGAACAGCGCCTGGCCAAAGCCGGTGGCGATGTGTAGCGCGGCGGGGAGCCCGACCGGGATAACCGATAAAAACAACCAACCGGTCACGCTGGCCAGACGTGGGCCAAACGCCATATCGACAAAATGGGCCACGCCGCCCGCGCTGGGAAAATGACGGCCCAGCAGGGCAAAGACGATGGCAATCGGGAAAACAAGGAGAATGAGGAGCGGCCATGCCCACAGACTGTTATCGCCAGCGACCAGCGCCGCCAGCGCCGGAACGGCGAAGACGCCGGTGCCCAGCAATGAGGTAGAAAGCAACCCGACTCCCTGTCCCAGCCCCAACTCCTGTTTTAAACCACTCATGATTCCATCCTGCGCCAGTGAAAAAAAAGAGAGTATCACAATCGCTTTTCCTTATGACGCGTTGGCCGATAGCGCCGCTTTTTGCGCGCTAGCGCAAAGGAAAAAATTTTTTTTGATTTTGCCCTTGAAGCGGGAAATGGCCACCCCCATCTCTCTCAGCACTAGCCGGTAAACCGCGTTCGGCCCGGCGTCACCCATAACTGATAATGACTTTCTCGAAGGAGAGCTATCAATGAGTATTCGTCCGTTACATGATCGTGTGATCGTCAAACGTAAAGAAGTTGAAACCAAATCTGCAGGCGGCATCGTTCTGACCGGTTCTGCGGCAGCTAAATCAACTCGTGGCGAAATCATCGCTGTCGGTAAAGGCCGCATCCTGGAAAACGGAACTGTGCAGCCGCTGGACGTTAAAGTTGGTGACATCGTGATTTTCAACGATGGCTACGGCGTGAAGTCTGAGAAGATCGACAACGAAGAAGTGCTGATCATGTCCGAAAGCGACATCCTGGCAATTGTTGAAGCGTAATTCGCACGACCCTGAACGAATTTGAGGAATAAAAGAAATGGCAGCAAAAGACGTAAAATTCGGTAACGACGCTCGTGTAAAAATGCTGCGCGGCGTAAACGTACTGGCAGATGCAGTTAAAGTGACCCTGGGCCCGAAAGGCCGTAACGTGGTTCTGGACAAATCCTTCGGCGCGCCGACCATCACTAAAGATGGCGTTTCCGTTGCTCGTGAAATCGAACTGGAAGACAAGTTCGAAAACATGGGCGCACAGATGGTGAAAGAAGTTGCCTCTAAAGCGAACGACGCGGCAGGCGACGGTACCACCACCGCGACCGTACTGGCTCAGGCTATCATCGCAGAAGGCCTGAAAGCCGTTGCGGCGGGCATGAACCCGATGGATCTGAAACGTGGTATCGACAAAGCTGTCGTTGCCGCCGTTGAAGAACTGAAAGCGCTGTCCGTACCGTGCTCTGACTCTAAAGCCATTGCTCAGGTTGGTACCATCTCCGCTAACTCCGACGAAACCGTAGGTAAACTGATCGCTGAAGCGATGGATAAAGTTGGTAAAGAAGGCGTTATCACCGTTGAAGACGGTACCGGTCTGGAAGACGAACTGGACGTGGTTGAAGGTATGCAGTTCGACCGCGGCTACCTGTCTCCGTACTTCATCAACAAACCGGACACCGGTGCTGTTGAGCTGGAAAGCCCGTTCATCCTGCTGGCTGACAAAAAAATCTCCAACATCCGCGAAATGCTGCCGGTTCTGGAAGCCGTAGCGAAAGCTGGCAAACCGCTGGTTATCATCGCTGAAGACGTTGAAGGTGAAGCGCTGGCGACTCTGGTGGTTAACACCATGCGCGGTATCGTTAAAGTGGCTGCGGTGAAAGCACCGGGCTTCGGCGACCGTCGTAAAGCTATGCTGCAAGACATCGCGACGCTGACTGGCGGTACCGTTATCTCTGAAGAGATCGGTATGGAGCTGGAAAAAGCGACTCTGGAAGACCTGGGTCAGGCAAAACGCGTGGTTATCAACAAAGACACCACCACCATCATCGATGGCGTTGGCGAAGAATCCGCAATTCAGGGCCGCGTAGCTCAGATCCGTAAGCAGATCGAAGAAGCAACCTCCGATTACGACCGTGAAAAACTGCAGGAGCGCGTAGCTAAACTGGCTGGCGGCGTGGCAGTAATCAAAGTCGGTGCGGCTACCGAAGTTGAAATGAAAGAGAAAAAAGCACGCGTTGACGACGCCCTGCACGCGACCCGTGCTGCGGTTGAAGAAGGCGTGGTGGCTGGTGGTGGCGTAGCGCTGGTTCGCGTTGCGGCTAAACTGGCTGGCCTGACTGCTCAGAACGAAGATCAGAACGTCGGTATCAAAGTTGCGCTGCGCGCAATGGAAGCACCGCTGCGTCAGATCGTGTCCAACGCCGGTGAAGAGCCGTCTGTTGTAGCTAACAAAGTGAAAGCAGGCGACGGTAACTATGGTTACAACGCGGCAACTGAAGAATACGGCAACATGATCGACTTCGGTATCCTGGACCCAACCAAAGTGACCCGTTCTGCTCTGCAGTACGCAGCTTCCGTGGCTGGTCTGATGATCACCACCGAGTGCATGGTGACCGACCTGCCGAAAGGCGACGCGCCTGACTTAGGTGCTGCTGGCGGCATGGGCGGCATGGGCGGTATGGGCGGCATGATGTAATCGTGCGCTCTACGGCTTAAAAAAGCAGAAACCCCTGGCCAGCAATGGCTGGGGGTTTTTCTTTTGGCGCGCTTTTTAGTATAAGGCTTATACATAAAAATCATTTAAGCTGCATCAGAGCGGCAAGCACCTCCGTTTCGGGCGTGAACTGACAAGCGCGACCGGGGAGGGAATGAACGCGGCTCATGCCGACGCAGTTTGAAGGATGACAGGTTTACATCCGGGCCAGTGCGTCCAGCTCATCGATCATGGGGAATAACATGCAGGTAAAATATTTAGCAGGGATTGTCGGCGCAGCCTTACTGTTGGCAGGTTGCAGTTCCAGCAATGAATTAACCTCTGCCGGCCAGAATGTGCGTTTCGTGCAGGAGAAACCGGGCGCAGAGTGTCAGCTGTTAGGGACCGCGACGGGTAAACAGAGCAACTGGCTCTCCGGCCAGAATGGCGATGAGGGTGGTTCCATGCGCGGTGCGGCGAACGCTCTGCGTAACCAGGCAGCAGCAATGGGTGGCAACGTGATTTACGGCGTCAGCAGCCCGACGCAAAACCTGCTGTCGAGCTTTGTGCCTACCGACAGCGAAATGAACGGCCAGGTTTATAAGTGCCCGAACTGATGCGTGACGCCTCTCTCTGCGAGCGCAGAGAGAGGCGTAGTATTATTCAATCCCTAAAGATGCTTTAGTTTCCAGATAGTAATTTTGCAGGAACTTTAAGCCCTGTTCAGCCGATAACGTCTGGTAGTCTTCGGCGGAGATGTCATGCATAAAAGTCCGCTTTATCTTGTGTTTGTCGTTATATCCTCGAAATTTAGGGATAAGATGCATTATACGTAATGCAACATTTTGAATTTGCTGATCTTTGGCAGTGAGATACGTTTTTACGATACATCCACACAGCAGCTTCTCGCCATCGTCGGTATGGTAACTGAACAGAATGGCGACATGATTGGGAAATAAAGCCTTACGCCATTCATCATGAGTATAGTGTTGATAATTCATGGTTGCGCTTTCATCAAGTTCGCAGTCGTATAGCATAATAAAATCCAGAGTTCCACTGAAATGAAGTATCGCTTCTTTATCACCGGAGTTCTGTAGCGCCTGGAGTATTGCCCGCATGATAAACTCAGACTGACCATTGCTAAAGCGTAGAGTAATAATTTGCTCACTTTGTAATGCACAGATGATAGTGAATGTTTCGCTATCTTTTTTTAAAGCGATTGACATGATGCGTTTTGCAGGGTCAGGGCATTCGACATCTTCTAGTTGCATAGTTGGAATATTGCTAATAAGCTCTTGGTTTTCAGCGATCAGCACAGCTTTATATTTATCACCGTCTATTTGTAACTTCTCCATCACCGCCATTAATCTATTCTGTATGATTAATAAAAAATCACGAATGACAGTATGCTGCATAGTATAAGCTTCATCAATACCCTCTCTATTGCGAACCTTGATGACAATTGCAAGCAAGTTTTCTTCATGCATGATAGTTCCGGTATTAATACCTCTAATTATATTACTCATTTTTCTCCTTCCTTGAGATTAACAATTATTTATTAATGTTCTTGCTAGAGAGATCGATGATTCTATCTGCAGAAGCAATAGTTGATGGCCTGTGTGCTACAATAATACGCGTAATGCTTAATGATGATATTGACTGGTTAATATATGATTCGTTAGCTAAATCTAAGTGACTTGTGGCCTCATCCATAAATAAAATATTAGGCTTACGATAAAGTGCGCGGGCGATAAGCAGACGTTGTTTCTGTCCACCAGATATCCCCAAACCTAATTCCCCAACAAGTGTTTCGTACCCCATTGGCATCTTCATAATCTCATCATGAATGTTGCTGAGTTTGGCACAGTGCATAACAAAATCCATATCAGGGTTATCTTCAAAACTACAAATGTTATCCGCAATAGAGCCAGAAAACAGGCGATCTTCCTGCAATACACAAGCTGTACTCATACGATAGTTATTTAAACCAATTTTTGATATATCTAAACCTTCAACAACGACTTCCCCATGAGTTGGGGTCAGAAGACCACACATCACTTTCAAAAGCGTCGTTTTACCAATACCTGAGGGACCGACCAGCGCAATTGATTCGCCCGGGAGAACATTTATATTAAGATCGCTGAAGATTGGTTTCGTAAACGGATCATATTGATAGCTCAAGTTTTGAACGTTGAGGGCGACACCTCGATTCTCCTCAAATATACGGCGGGCCGGGAGTTCTTTTTCAGGCTCGGTAAAAACGATTTCAGAAAGACGTTCATTATGTAAAGAGAGCATGCGTAACTGCATACTTAAGTCCACCAGGCTTGAAGCCCGTTGTGAAAACTGGCCACGGAAGGCATTAAATGCCATGAACATCCCAAGCGTCATTTCGTTATCGATAACCATAACTGCTCCTAACCACAGGATAACAACCTGGTCTATTGATGTGATTAGGGTGTTTATCCCGCCGAATAGCATATCGAAGCGTGTTTGTTTAATACCCGCATTACAGGCTTCAATATTTATATTGAGCCAATGTTCCGAACGTCGACCTTTTAGATCGAGAGCCTTGATCGTTGATATGCCATATAATGATTCCATAAAATGCGAGCTGGAACGCGCGCCTTTTACAACCTGCTCTTCCGCCACTCGGCGATAGAACTGATAAGTCGCCAGACGCATGATGGCGTAACACAGAGTAAACCCGATCACTACCCAGACCAACCATCCGCCATACAGCGTCAGCATGATGATTAAGCCGATTGTCATAATCAGGTCTATCAAGCCAGAGATGATGCTATTAGTAAACGTTGAGCGAATCGTATCCAGTGATGAAAAACGTGATTGAATATCACCCAGGTGCCGCTTTTCAAAGAAAGAGAGTGGCAGACTCATTAAATGATCAAACAGCGTCGTTTTCCATTGGATACTGGTTAAGGTATTTAGTGTTAAAGATGTCCATGCACGCAGCATACTGATGAATGTACGAAATAGCGTGAACATGACTAAACCGATACAGATGACAGCCAAAAGGCTCTCATCGTGAGCAATAATCACATGGTCAGTCACCAGCTGGGTACCAATAGGTAATAGCAGGTTGATAGCCTCAACGACTATTGAATAAGCAAAAATTTTCAGTAAAGCATTTTTTAGCCCGCTGATATTTTTCATCAAGTCAATAAGCCGTAAACGACTTTTGGCTTTTTCCTGCTGAAAGTTATTATCGGGCCATAATTCAAGTGCAACACCGGTAAAATGATTTGACATTTCTTTCATGCCAATAACACGTTTACCCATCGCCGGATCGTGAATAATAAAACTGTTTTTTTTGCGTTTTATTAGTACTACGTAATGATTTAAATCCCAATGCAAAATACAGGGTAGTTTTAGTTGTTGAATCTCATCAAGATCGAGTGACAATGCTCGACTTTTGAGTTGCGCTTGCTCAGCTGTTTTGCTAAGGGATAGCAGTGTAGCACCTTGTGAGGCGCTACCGAAGCGATGACGGAAGTTAAATAAATCAATTTCCAGGCCATGATAGCCACATATCATCGCCAGACAGGCTATGCCACATTCTGAACCTTCAGATTGCAATATAATCGGGACCTTACGACGTAACGAAAAATTTACGCGAGAAGTTATTTTATTAAATATTTCGTTAATCATTGAGCGGCCCATTAACACTGTGAGAGATTTTATAGAAAGGAGTAAACATCCACATATAAAGCGGTCGTTCCTCAAGAAAAACTGTTGCCTCAGCTTTAAGCCCATTAGAAAGAGTTAATACTTTATCATTGTAAACAAATGAGCTGTCTTCTATAGAAACCAGCGCTTTATATAAAGTAATATCTTGCTGATTAGCTGAATTAACAACATTCGTATATTCTTGCAACTCTTGACGCGAGGCAGGAACCGTTGAAATAGTCGCCACTTTACCCGGAAACTGTCCAAATTTGTCTGAAGGGAATGCTTCATAACGTATATTTATGGTATCCCCAACCTTGATATAGGGAATGCTATTGTTAGGTAACCAAAGCATTAGATAATACTCAACATTCCCAATGGGCTTAATTTGTGCCAGGCTGCTGCCACGATCAACCATTTGACCGCGAGTCACTGCTAATGATTCTATTTTTCCGTCGGCAGTTGCTTTAATGATAGCATTGTCGTTTGCGCTAGACTCGACACGTTGGTTTTTATAATCATTGATTTGGTTTTTTTGACTGGAAATCTGATTATCAAAATCAGCGGATTTAGTTACCATATCACTTTTAAGCTGTGTTAACTGCGTCTCAAGTTGCATCTTTTGGCTGGTAAGAGATTGATACGAACTCTGCTGCTGGAAATAAAGGTTATGCTGATAGTTATATTGATCTTTGGTAATTAATCCCTTACTTAGATAATCATCATAACTGGAAAGGTTGGTGCGCATTTTTTTCAGACCAGACTGAGTATTTGCCAGCATGCGTACAGTTTCATGTAGTGAGGACTCGACGCTAGCAAGTTGTTCAGTAAGCGCATCTACTGTTTCTTTTTTATTCTCAGTAATTTTTTGGATGATCTCTTTAGCATTACTAATTTTTTCGTCTATCACTTCCACCATAGCCAGGCTAACATTTCCACTCGTGGTATGCCTGGAGACGTCAAGTTCATACAATGGCGTCCCTTTCTTGACAACATCACCAATGTTCACAAATTGTTTAACAACAAAACCCTGCTGGGGAGCAAATACGTTGATGGAGTGTGGTAATGTGACAACTTCACCATAAACATTAATTCTCTGGGTATAATTAAAAAAAACCAGCATGAAAACCAGAACGATTAAAAATGTGCAACCTAGCAGGGTAATAAGCCAGGCAGGCATCCCTGCCAACAGGAGTGCTTTGCCTTTCCAATGATATTTTTTATATTCGATCGCTTCCTTGCGATAAATATTTTGGGCCATGTGCGTCTACTTTTTCAGTGAGGAGAGAAAAGGCCCGCAAACGGGCCTTAATAGTGTTTATTAGTTCAGACTTACCAGAACACAAGTGTGCCGTTGAAGCCCGCATACAGCACGTCTTCAGCAATCTGAGCAACGGTATCAAAACCGCCAAAGAAGCCCGCGGTCAGGCCGCCAATCAGGCCTGCAATGCCGCCGACGATGGCACCACCCAGGGCACCAAGCAGGCCGAAGCCGAGATTGCCGCCGGTATTACCACCGATAGCAGCCCCGGCCGCTATGCCGCCGAGCGTTCCACCCACGCCGCCAACGATCAGACCGGCAATAGCCTGCCATCCATTGTTGGCGATAGTGGCAAGGGTGCTTTCAACAGAGCTGAAATCCCAGTGATAGCCGGTGCCCCATCCCGGGGTGTCCGCAGCCCCGGAGACGTAATCCATTTCGATAATTGATAATTCTTTCATTGCGATTTCCTTTGCACTAAGAGTGTTGCGAAGCTTTAAGTGATGCTTTACTTACCAGAATACAAGTGTGCCGTTGAAGGCCGCATACAGTACGTCTTCGGCAATCTGAGCAACGGTATCAAAACCGCCAAAGAAGCCCGCGGTCAGGCCGCCAATCAGGCCTGCAATGCCGCCGACGATGGCACCACCCAGGGCACCAAGCAGGCCGAAGCCGAGATTGCCGCCGGTATTACCACCGATAGCAGCCCCGGCCGCTATGCCGCCGAGCGTTCCACCCACGCCGCCAGCGATCAGACCGGCAATAGCCTGCCATCCATTGTTGGCGATAGTGGCAAGGGTGCTTTCAACAGAGCTGAAATCCCAGTGATAGCCGGTGCCCCATCCCGGGGTGTCCGCAGCCCCGGAGACGTAATCCATTTCGATAATTGATAATTCTTTCATTTTTATTTCCTTTAAAATTTAAAATTGATATCTCCATTTTAGAGAGCTGGAGAAATGCTCCTTACAGCTATAGCTAATATAAATATTATTTGAACAATAATACGAATATTCGCGACTGGTAAGATCATAGCGACAACTTGTATCATGGTTCGGAAAAACCCGCATAAAACTAAAGGATGTTGTATTATCATGCAATGTGAATTAATACTTCACACTCAAAATTCATCGAAAATAAAACCCTCAGCAATAGATGAGGGTTTTATTATTAGGGTTGTATATCAATCCTGATCGATGGTAACCGTCATTCCGGTATTTGCCGTGCCTGGGCCAATGTTACCGACGGTGGTTGCAGCCTTATACCTGGCAGTCATTGGAAGCGTGAGTTCTTTGTTACTAACACTGGAACTCGTGTAGGTGTAATCCGAAGAAAATTTCAGCAAGGTGTTATTGTTATCACGCACCTCAACGCCTACGTTCTGGGCTGCATTGGCGACTGTTGAATCAACATCCATAAAACCATCAGTTGCACCAGATGTCATTCGCTCGAAGGAAATTTTCACCGGCGCATCGGTAGGGATGCCATCGGGGCAGTTAATCACCAGCTTGAAATTTTTTACAGGACCGTAGCCACCACTGTTAAAATCACTTTTGCTGATAGTCCCCATCTGTACTGTCTGGTTACGGTTTGAGTTACTTAAAGTACAACTTTTCGCCGTCCAGCCGCCGGAGGGCCCATTGGAGATATAGATTTCATAAAATTGCTTGGCACCAACCGGAGTTGCACGTGAGTTAACTTTGGCAGTAACCAGCGTACCTGTTTTAAATTTTCCTTTATTGGTAGCAGGGATTTCACCTGTTTTAATAATCTCTATCTTTACCGTACCAGTGGCATCGTTGCCGTCCCATTTTCCCAAAGCCGGACTCTGTGTATAGGGGGCATACTGTGAGCGATAAACAATATCCGTAACGCGGATACCGATACCAGTTAGTCCTGTTTCATAGACTCCCGAAACAGCAGATTCTGTACTAAAAGTAGAACCCATCGTTGACCCATACCACAGCGCCTGCGTTCCACAGTTAAAGGAGGCGGGATTATTTCGAGTATTTACAATCTGTACTTTTAATACGCTACCAACCGGTGCATTGGGGTCGATTTTGAGTGAATTAATGGTGACATTTGCTCGACCAGCACTGACAGAGCAATCTGCCGCCTGCGCCTTGCCGATAGTCAGAGACGTAGCCGCGAGCAACAGGCTTATATGCAATATATTGGTTCTAGTAACTCTCATGCTCAATATCCTTTTATCGCATCCGATTAGCGGCAAACCGCTTGAGACTGTGTTATCCCTGCGTTCTGCGAAGCAGTTTGTAATGAGAATGCAGCAGTACACATTTGAGTCGATTTTTTACCCCATTGCACTTTCAACGAGCCAGTCTCTTGAAGGCCAGTAAGGTATACCATGCCATTATCGTTAACAATGCTGCTATAATTTTCCTGGGCAGGGTCAGATACAGTGGCACCGAAAGGCAAAGGATTATTTAAAGTATCAACCAATCTAATGATTGCTCTAAATCCAACATTACCACTAAAGTTTGCTCTGGATATAGCACCACGGGTTGGAACAACTTTTTGAGCTGTAATGTCCATATCGACGTCATCAGCAAAAGTTTCGCTATCCAACATAATTTCATTATAACGATAAGGCGTCAGATACGGGACAATGGCATATCCGCGGAAGTCTGTTTTTACGCCGGTTTCATTTAATATCCGGGTATCAGCTACTCCTGGTGCTTTTACCAGAGCTGCAGTGTCGCCCAATTGTTGCCCAAGAGTTAAACCATTTTCATGAAGCACAAGACTGCCTGACGCGCCATAGTTGATACGTTGCGCATTGTGATCGTAGTCATAGCTACCAAAAACTTCACCATAAGTGCCACTATAATCCATGCCAGCACTGCCGCTAGCATATTGGTCGTTATCATAAGACTGTTGAACGTTCCAGCTTAAATTATTATCAGCCAAGGCCGTTCCATTCAACCCAACGCTGTTAGACGTTGAGCCCGGGTTCGCCGTGTTCATTGAATACGTTGCCCACGTGTTTGGTGACAAACTGCTAAATGGTAGACTTAATGTGAGTGAGAATAGCTTATCGCTATCATAGTGTCGATTCGAGTCGCCATTGATTTGTGAAGACCTGTTATATGAGTAATTCAGTGAATAATTAATCCATTTCCAGGTGTTATTATAGCCAACACTGAGAGAAGTGTTACGGCGATCTTCATTCCAGTAATCTTCAACCACACCATTGAGTGTTAAGGAGCCCAATGAACGACCCATATTCTGACTAATTGTCGCTTCTGTTCTATTACGAACACGGTCGTATGAATAACTTCCGCTATTGCGATAACTATTTAACACATCACCTAAAGTATTATAACCAGACGTTGAGTAACGATAACCAGCAATAGATAAGTTTGTTCCGATATCGGTTAAATTTTTACTATATCGTATACGCCAGGATTGACCTGATGTTTTATCCTGATTCTTTAATGTTGACCATGCTTGTGTGACATCGACGGATACTGCACCAAAGTCACCCATATTTTGTCCAATGCCGAGTGCAACAGACTGGTATTTTGAGGATGACTGAAAACCTCCAAACGTGGTAGCACCATATGGTAAACCATAGCTGGCTGTGGCTTGTGTAAATGGTGTTTCGTCAACGGCACCATCGTAGGGGCGATATTGCCCAGAGGTGATACTGTACTTCAGGCTACCTTCGCGACGCAGAACCGGCAGAGAGGCATAGGGTACAACGAATTCTTGTCTACTACCATCTGACTCTTCTACCGTGACATAGAGGTCACCGCTACCGCCAGTGGAATACATATCTGAAATTTCAAATGCACCGGGACGAACATAAGATTGATAGATCAAATATCCGTTTTGCTTAATTAAGACTTTAGCATTCGTTCTTGCGATCCCGCGAACAACAGGAGCATATCCCTGAATGCTATCGGCATCCATTTGGTCGTCGGTGGCTAACTGAGCACCTGTATAAGGAACGCTATCAAAAATATCTGCAGTTGATGAACTTTCGCCCATCGTTAAAACGCTTTTAATTGTTGGAATATTTCGTTCTACATAGGTATAGACTGTATCCCAGTCCCCTGAGCTTGAACCGCTGTCAGACTTGTTCCATGTGGTGTAGTTCCTCAAGCGCCATGGGCCCAGATTGAGACCTGGTTGCATATTGAGATTATAGTTCTCGGTGTCGCTGATATTGGACTGGCGTGCATAGCTGTTAGAAGCGTTGAACTGATAATTCATCAGCAAAGCTGTGATGCCATCATCAAATTGATCCGGGGACACATAACCACGAATGGCCGGGCTGAGAGCCGCCTGCGGTAAACTAAACCTTAACGTTTGCGTGCTAAAAGTAAATTCATAAGACGCTTCAGGAATAACTGAAATATCTGCGCACCCTTGTGTATTATCAATTAAGTTTGCAAATGAATCAGTTCTAATACCGAATCCACGAAAATCTTTCACACCTAAACATGGCTGAAGGGCATTGCTGTTCTTACCACTAGCTGAGTTTTTAGCAATAAACTCAACATCTCTAGTATCTATAAATACATCGTTAACAATTATATCAACACGATACTTACCCGGAGACTGTGAGTTTTCATGCTCAAATGCTGAAAGATCCGGTACTTGGTCCGAACCATTCATACCGTTCAAAAATGCCGGGTTGAAAAAGTCTCGAGCAATGGCATTTGAACTCAAGCAAGTAAGACAGGCACTCATCAACGCAAGAGAATAGGTGGTGTATCTAAATTTAAAAACCATTGCATAATCCTTTATATTAGCAAATATCGCCTTATTGTTTTTTTCCGTCTATGCACTTTTATAATGTGGTTTTATGTTCCGGACCAATACCACCTTGGTCGTTTATGATCTTCCAGATTACGGTCCCACTTGATACTCCATTGGGAAGTACATATTCAGTGCTGGAGAATGGCGCAAGTAATAGCGCATCCTTTATTAATCCATTATTAACTTTCACAGTAGAGAAGTTCATGTAATAACCCGTAGGGTTTGTGACTTTGAGTTTTCCTCCGGATACTGCCCAAGTTAATTTGTTAGTGACATTTTCTGGTGTGTCATCAGCAAGCGCCTTTGGCCGATAAAATAATTTCATCCGATTGCGCACTGCGATTTGCAGTGTATTTTGTTTCGCATCTTCATCTGTCGCCGCTGGGATGGATGTTACGTTAAAGTAAAAAAGTGACTCTCGATCTGCTGGCATTGCATTGCTTGCGTTGAAGACGCGTAAAACGCTCTTTTGCTGAGCATCAAGACGAAAGAGTGGAGGCGTGATCATAAAATAGCCAGAAGATGCTTCAATGCTTCCTTTCTCGAGGAATGTTTTTATCAAATAAGGGAAGTTTTCTTTATTCTCGACAGTAATATTTATCTCTTTTTTTCCTTCCGGGTACACAAGGCGAGTACCGCCAATCACAACTCCCGCTTGGGCATTCGTAATATGAAAAAGAACCATCATTATTGACAGGAAAAATGATAAAATAGTACGCATAATTTTCTCTGCTTATTTAAAGATGATGTGCCCCCATGTATGGGAGCACAAATTACATCTTAACTATTATTAGTAGTTAATGGTAAAGGTAGCGCTAGAGTTCGCAGTACCAGCAGAGATTGTGGCTTCGCGCTGGATATAAGCTGCTTTGAAGTTCAGCTCGGTAGAGCTACCGGTGCCTACGTTCAAGGTGAACTGCTCAGAAGCTTCACCCAGTTTCAGCGCATTGCCGCTTGGGTTAGACAGCAGGATCGCAACGCCGGATGCGGTAGAACCGCTGTCCAGTGCCAGGTAGCTGTTGTCGCCATTGTAATATGCACCATCAAACTTCAGGCTGGCTTGGGTAGGAGTGCCCGCCGGGCATTCGGTCAGGAAGATCTTCACATTAGTGGAGCCAGCGCCTTGTGCTGCAGTTGAGCCAACACCAGTGAAGCTGCTCACAGGTACAATGCCCAGATCAACGGTTTCGTTGCTGCCGCCAGTCAGGCTGCCGATATGCGTTTCGCAGGATGCATCAGTGATAGTACCAGTGAACTGAACGGTACCGTCAGCCGCCAGTGCGTTGCAGGAGATGATTGACGCAGCTACGAATGCAGCGAGAAGCTTAGCATTTTTTTTCATTTTACAAGTCCATATAAATATAAAGTTACTTAGTCCTGCATAGATACCGATAATTAGTCATTATCATGTGAATGACATATCATTCATTGATAATTTTGATAAAATGAGATGGGCTCGATATTTACCAATATAATTGTCGGCTCTATGATATCGCTTGCCATAGCGAGCCATGGGAAAGCGGGAGTAATTTAAAAGTCTGGTGCAAAAAATGCTTGTGAATTCTTTATGAAGCGCTCGTGAATTTAACATTCACTGTTTTTGATGCGAGGGCGCTTCCAACTGTGATGAATTTAATCTGAAAATGTGGTGACTAAACAAGATAATTGTCGCTTGTCTTTTTATCTGCAGTATTCTGTCCAGAGACGGTCAATGTGAACCGAGCTCGCTTCTGTTTGAAGTGATAATGTTCATTGAATGAGTTGACTGAATTAATTGAATTTTATTATAGATAATGGTTTTTCGTGGGGCAGGGATATGGATGAAACTGTGTTATTTAATGGATGTATGATTAATCATGAAGTTATCTTTAATGCCAGTATGAATGAATTACGGCCGCTTTCCGGCGATGGTGAGAGTGTTAGCCTTAACGCCCCCACCGCCAGATGCTTGCTATTGCTCCTGCAGAATAGCGGCAAAGTGATTTCGCGGGATGAGTTTTTGGCTGCCGTTTGGGAAAACCGGGGCGTAGTAGTTTCGCAAAATACGTTCTATCAAAATATCTCTTTGCTGCGAAAATCATTACTCAAAGCGGGGCTGTCGGCGGATATCATTATCACCGTAAGGCAAAAAGGGTTCAGCGTCTCACCTGATACCCTGATCATCCCTCTCTCTGATGAAGAGTGTGAAAACATGAACCGGGTAACATTAACGCATTATCAAAATAATAAGGCTGTCGAGGTTCTTCCTGATGGGAATGTTAATTATGATGATCGTTTAGTTATCCCATTAACGAGAAACGTCGCGAGTCAGCATGATAATTTGATAGAAAATAAAGTGGAAATAGCAGGAAAAGAATCGGAACGATTACAGGTGACTTTTAAAATGCCCACCTGGTTAACCACGCTGATTGTAGTGATGATTGTGATTAATATTGTGGTGCTGCTGGTGCTACACCGGTAGCTCGTCGCAAAGGGATTTATCATGTAATGTGATAGCGGATAGCCGGTTACCTAACCCCCTGGCGAGAAATGGCTCCATATGGCTTGTCTGCCAGACCGTCCTGGCAGACAAATGAATCTGACGTTTATCGCTGCTTCAGCCCTAAATCCAGCGGTGTCTTGCTGGGTTCGCCGCCGATCTCTCGCGCCAGCTTCGGCACCATATAGCCGGAGATAAGGGTCAATAGTTCACGCATGATTTCACGTGCTTCATCATCGCTAACCATGAAGTGTGCCGCCCCTTGCACCCGATCCAGCACGTGCAGGTAGTAGGGCATTACCCCGGCGTCGAACAGCGCATTGCTGAGGTCGGCCAGCGCTTGCGCGTTGTCGTTCACCCCGCGCAGCAGCACGCTCTGGTTGAGCAACGTGACCCCCGCCTGACGCAGCATGGCCATCGACGCGCGAAACTCATCGTCAATTTCATTCGCGTGATTGACGTGGTTAACCAGAATTACCTGCAGCGACGAACGCTGGAAGCGGCTGGCCAGCGTCTCAGTAATGCGCGCCGGGATCACAATCGGCAAGCGGCTGTGAATACGCAGGCGCTTAACGTGCGGAATGGCTTCCAGCTGGGTCATTAGCCAGTCGAGTTCATGATCCTTCGCCATCAGCGGGTCGCCGCCGGAGAAGATGATTTCATCGAGCTGCGGATGCTCAGCTATGTAGTTCATCGCCGTCTGCCAGTTGCGCCTGGTGCCCTGATTTTCGGCATAAGGGAAGTGGCGGCGGAAACAATAACGGCAATTGACTGCACAACCGCCTTTCACCAGCAACAGGGCCCGGTTGCGATATTTGTGCAGCAGACCGGGCACTACACTGTGCTGTTCTTCCAGCGGATCGGTGGAGTAACCGGGGGCAACGATAAATTCTTCCTCGGCGGTAAGTACCTGACGAAGCAGCGGATCGTTAGGGTTGCCTTTCTCCATGCGGGCGATAAACGCGCGCGGGACGCGCAGCGGGAACAGGCGTCTGGCCTCGCGTCCGGCCAGCAGTTTTTCATCAGCGTCTACATTTAAAAGACGCAGCAGTTCATCAGGACTGGTCACAACATTGGCAAGTTGCGTTATCCAATCTTCTCTGGATGGGGTATTTAGGGTTACAATATGCGCCATTTTGTGGCTTAGCTACCAGTTAAACAATTTCAGAGGGCCTTATGGCGACTTACTATAGCAACGATTTTCGTGCTGGTCTTAAAATCATGTTAGATGGCGAACCTTATGCGGTAGAAGCCAGCGAATTCGTTAAACCAGGTAAAGGCCAGGCGTTTGCACGCGTTAAGCTGCGCCGCCTGCTGACCGGTACCCGTGTTGAGAAAACCTTCAAATCTACCGATTCCGCAGAAGGCGCGGACGTTGTCGATATGAACCTGACTTATCTGTACAACGACGGTGAGTTCTGGCACTTCATGAACAACGAAACTTTCGAGCAGCTGTCTGCTGACGCGAAAGCAATCGGTGACAACGCTAAGTGGCTGCTGGATCAGGCTGAGTGCATCGTGACCCTGTGGAACGGCCAGCCGATCGCGGTCACCCCGCCGAACTTCGTTGAGCTGGAAATCGTGGAAACCGATCCAGGTCTGAAAGGCGACACCGCGGGTACCGGCGGTAAACCAGCGACCCTGTCCACCGGCGCGGTGGTTAAGGTTCCGCTGTTCGTTCAGATTGGCGAAGTGATCAAAGTGGATACTCGCTCTGGCGAATACGTATCCCGCGTGAAGTAATTTCGCGTCATGATGACCGGCGCAGCCTCCGTGCTGCGCCGCTCTCTCCTTACAGGTACGACGAGCACGACACATGAAGCGCAGCGTTAAACTCCTGGTGTTACTCTTTCTGAGCAGCGTCCTGCTGGCTGGCTGCAATACCGCCCGCGGTGTGGGTGAAGATATTCAGGGCCTGGGCCACGCTATCTCTCACGCTGTGAGCTAAATTTCCCTGCCGTTTCGTTAATGGCGCTTGCCTACCGATATGTCAGGCTCCTCCATTAATACTCCTTTTCTCTTAAAAAACGCAAAGATCCCTTCATCTTTGGACGGTTTGTCTATGCTTATAGGGCATGAAAACAAAACTGACACTAAGGATGACATTATGGTGAAAAAAACGATTGCAGCGTTCTTTACGGTTTTGGTCCTCTCTTCAGCACTGACTGCTTGTAACACTACGCGCGGAGTGGGTCAGGATATTTCAGAAGGCGGTAGCGCAATCTCTGGCGCGGCAACCAAAGCTCAGCAATAAACGCCGTCGACGGTACGGTTTTACGCCGTACCGTTCTTCACTTCCCCTATCCTGTTAGCTATACTCACTGCGACTTTTCATCCACCTTACGGGACGACCCGTAGGCGTTTCTCATCAGGGGACGGCCCCAGCAAAGGAGCCTTATGTCCTGGATTGTCTTGTTTATCGCTGGTCTGCTGGAAGTGGTATGGGCCGTTGGCCTGAAATATACCCATGGCTTTAGCCGGCTGGTTCCCAGCGTCATCACCATCGTGGCGATGGTCGTCAGCATGGCGCTGCTTTCGTGGGCGATGAAAACCCTGCCTGTCGGTACCGCCTACGCGGTCTGGACTGGGATCGGCGCCGTGGGCGCCGCCGTGACCGGTATTGTGCTGTTGGGTGAATCCGCCAGCGTTATGCGTATCGCCAGTCTCGCCTGCATCGTGGTCGGCATCATTGGACTGAAGATTAGCGCGCACTAGTTGTAGCGCTGATTGACCCAGATCAGTTTGCTGACATCAAAGCCCTGCCGGGTGGCAATATCCAGCATCTGCTGCCTGACCTCCGGAGCGATGGTGGGCGCCCGCGCCAGCAGCCAGAGATAATCGCGATCGGGGCCGCAGACCAGCGCGTAACGATACTCCTTATCCAGCGCAATGACGTTATAGCTGCCGTAGAAAGGGCCGAAGAAGGAAATCTTCAGCGCGGCGCGGCTGGGCTCCCCGGTAAAGTAGGCCACCCCGTCCGTTTTCTGCCACATGCCGCGGTCGGGGTTATAGCCTTTATTGGTCACGTCCAGACCGCCGTCATCACGTGGGTGCCAGGCGATCGTGACCTTTTCCAGCCCACTCTCAAAAGGGTGGTCAAAGCGGGCGATTTCATACCAGGTACCCAGATAGCGCTGAACATCGAAGGGGCTGACTACGGTGACGCCCGGCGGCGGGGTGGGCGTGCTGCAGGCGACAGACAGGAACGAGACGGCAATCGCGGTCATTATCGGCAGGATACGCATGGCATGTTCCTTGCTGGCTTTTAAGCTAAGTGTAGAGTCCAGCAGGGAAAAGGCGGCAAGATTTTTCTATGAAGCGAGCCCGGTAGCAGAAATGCAGCCGGGCTCTTGCAGGATCAGATAAACAGTACGCCAACGAGGGTGATGACGCTGAGGATTGCCGCCAGGCCGTAGAAGACCCACTTACCGTTGGGCACATGGATTTTCAGGTCGTGCATGGCGTGGTGAATACGGTGTAGACCGCACCACAGCGGCAGGACAATCATCAGAAACAGGAACGCGCGGCCGATAAAGCTTTGGGCAAAGGCCAGCACGCGTTCATAGCTGAAGGCGTCGGCCGGGGCGAGCCCCAGCGGCAGCAAGATGCCGACCAGCAGCACCATCACCGGCGCGACAATCGCGCCCCACATACCGCCAGCGCCAAACAGCCCCCAGAATACGGGTTCGTCGGAACGTTTCGGATTGGGATTAATCATCTCAGCCTCCTTACCAGAACAGAGCGACAAACAGGACTACCACGGTGACCACTGCCGTCACCACCCAGAGCCCTTTAATGACCGGCTCTGGCCCCATTTTTTCGCCTTTGATGATGACGTTGGCGGCTTTCGGCGCCAGCTCAAACCAGGTTTTGGTGTGCAGCAGCGCCGCCGCCAGAGTGATCAGATTGAGGATCACCACCACCGGGTTTTGCAGGAATCCGATATATCCCGCCCAGCTTTCGGCGCCGTGCTTGAGGGCAAACAGCCCGTAAATCAGCACAATGCTAAACCATACCGTCGGTACCGCCGTGCCTTCCCGCACCATGTAGAAGCGATAAAACGGCAGTTTTTTCCACCAGGTGGAGGTCATCGGCCGCACGTAGGGTTTGCGTTTCGTCGTCATAATGCACTCCTTAGCGTGGTTTCAGGGTCGCGATAAGAAAGTCTTTCGAGCTTTCCACCTTGCCCTGCTGGATCGCGGCCGCCGGGTCGACGTGCTTCGGACACACTTCCGAGCAGTAGCCCACGAAAGTGCAGGTCCAGACGCCGTTCTGGCCGTTAAGCTGCGCCATACGTTCCTTTTTGCCGTGGTCGCGGCTGTCTTCGTTGTAGCGGTGGGCGAGCGTGATCGCCGCCGGGCCGATGAACTCCGGGTTCAGGCCGAACTGCGGGCAGGCGGCATAGCACAGCCCGCAGTTGATGCAGCCGGAGAATTGATGGTATTTGGCCATCTGGGCTGGGGTCTGCTTGTTTGGCCCCTGGTCCGGCGTGCGGTTATTGCCGATGATATACGGCTTAATGGCCTCCAGGCTTTCGATAAAGTGGGTCATATCCACCACCAGATCGCGCTCGATTGGGAAGTTGGCCAGCGCCTCAACCTTTAAACCTTTGGTGTAATCACGCAGGAATGTTTTGCAGGCCAGCTTCGGCACCTTGTTGACCATCATGCCGCAGGAGCCGCAGATCGCCATCCGACAGGACCAGCGGTAGCTCAGGTCCGGCGCCAGGTTGTCTTTAATGTAACCCAGCGCGTCCAGCAGCGAGGTTTGCTCATCATAGGGCACGTCATAGAACGCGCTATGCGGTGCGGTGTCGACCTCCGGGTTGTAGCGCACCACTTCGACTTTCAGGGTTTTCAGCTCAGCCATGGGTGGTCTCCTTCTTCTCGGCCGCTTCCGCTTCGGCGCCATAAACACGTTTTGCCGGTGGCAGCGTGGTGATCTTCACGTCGCCATATTCCAGACGGGTGGTGCCATCGGCCTCGCGGAAGGCGAGGGTGTGCTTGAGGAAGTTGACGTCGTCGCGCTCGGTACAGCCTTCATCCAGACGCTGATGCGCACCGCGCGATTCTTTACGCGCGATGGCCGAGTGCGCCATACATTCGGCAACGTTCAGGCCGTGGCCCAGCTCAATGGTGTAAAGCAGGTCGGTGTTGAATACGCTGGAGTTGTCGGTAATGCGCACGCGCTTAAAGCGTTCCTGCAGCTCAGCCAGCTTATCGATAGTTTTCTGCATCAGCTCCGGCGTACGGTAGATGCCGCAGCCTTCCTCCATCGACAGGCCCATTTCGTCACGGATTTTCGCCCAGTTTTCGTTACCTTCCTGGTTCACGAGCGCTTTTAGACGTTGCTCCACATCCGCAGCCTGCGCATCCAGTGCGGCGCTATTCGCCTCGGTCGTCTGAGCGGCGCGCTGCATGGCCTGTTCCCCGGCCAGACGGCCGAAGACCACCAGCTCGGCCAGCGAGTTGGAACCTAGACGGTTGGCGCCGTGCAGACCGACGGACGAGCATTCGCCCACGGCAAATAGCCCTTTAATCCGGGTTTCGCATTGCTGATCGGTTTCGATACCACCCATGGTGTAGTGCGCGGTCGGTCGTACCGGAATCGGCTCTTTCACCGGGTCGACGCCGACGTAGGCTTTCGCCAGCTCACAGATAAACGGCAGACGCTCCAGCAGTTTTTTCTCGCCGAGGTGGCGGAGATCGAGGTAGACCACGTCACCGCGTGGCGTCGGGATGGTGTTTCCTTTCCGCCATTCGTGCCAGAAGGCCTGGGAAACTTTGTCGCGTGGACCCAGCTCCATATATTTGTTCTTCGGTTCGCCGAGCGGGGTTTCCGGGCCCATGCCGTAATCCTGCAGGTAGCGATAGCCGTTTTTGTTGACCAGAATCCCGCCTTCCCCGCGGCAGCCTTCGGTCATCAGGATCCCGGAGCCCGGCAGACCAGTCGGGTGATACTGAACAAATTCCATATCGCGCAGCGGCACACCATGGCCCAGCGCCATACCCATACCATCACCAGTAACGATGCCGCCGTTGGTGTTGTAGCGATAGACGCGCCCGGCACCACCGGTGGCCAGCACGACCGCGTTGGCGCGGATCTGCACCAGGGTGCCTTCCATCATATTCATCGCCACCAGGCCGCGGGCCTGCCCGTCATCGACCAGCAGGTCAAGGACGAAATGCTCATCAAAGCGTTGAATTTGGGGAAACTGAAGGGAGGTCTGGAAGAGGGTATGCAGCATGTGGAAGCCGGTTTTATCGGCGGCAAACCAGGTGCGTTCGATTTTCATACCACCGAAGCGCCGGACGTTGACGCTGCCGTCAGGGCGGCGGCTCCACGGGCATCCCCACTGTTCCAGTTGGGTCATTTCCGTCGGGCAGTGATGAACGAAATAGTCGACGACATCCTGCTCGCACAGCCAGTCGCCTCCGGCGACGGTGTCGTGAAAATGGTACTCAAAGCTATCGTGATCCTGGGCAACGGCTGCGGATCCCCCTTCTGCAGCGACCGTATGGCTGCGCATCGGATAGACTTTAGAAATCAGGGCGATTTTGGCATTGGGGTTGGCCTGTGCGGCAGCGATAGCGGCACGAAGGCCTGCTCCGCCGGCACCAATTACGGCGAGATCGGCTTGAAAAGTTTGCACGACATTCCTCCAGTTTTAGTGTATTTCGCCGCCGGGCTGGCGAAAAAGTATCACTGCTCCTTTATAGGTACAGGAGTATAGCCGTAGGGTCAGTATGGAAAATTGACGTGTTCGATTTTTTTATCGATATGTGCGGTTATTTATCAGTGATATTTATGCATTCAGGTTAACGATAGATTAATGGCATGTAATCTGCCGGGGATTGCACAAAATTTGTTTCACTCGCCGGTTGCGAGTAGACTTCGTGCCCTTGTTTGTAACCGGAGAAAGTACCATGAGCGAGACGGCAACCTGGCAGCCGAGCGCACCCATTCCCAATCTGTTGAAACGCGCGGCGGTGATGGCGGAAATCCGCCGTTTCTTTACCGATCGCGGCGTGCTGGAGGTGGAGACGCCTTGCATGAGTCAGGCGACGGTAACGGATATTCATTTGTTCCCGTTCGAAACCCGTTTCGTCGGCCCGGGCCATTCACAGGGACTCAATCTGTACTTGATGACCAGTCCGGAATACCACATGAAGCGCCTGCTGGCGGCGGGCTGCGGTCCGGTTTTCCAGTTGTGTCGCAGCTTTCGTAATGAAGAGATGGGCCGGCATCACAATCCGGAGTTCACCATGCTGGAGTGGTATCGTCCGTGCTATGACATGTATCGCCTGATCAACGAGGTGGACGACCTGCTGCAGCAGGTTCTGGAGTGTCAGCCAGCGGAAAGCCTCTCCTATCAGCAGGCGTTCCAGCGTCATCTGGATATTGATCCGCTCTCTGCTGATAAAACGCAGCTGCGTGAAGTCGCGGCGAAGCTGGATTTAAGCAATATCGCCGATACTGAAGAAGATCGCGACACGCTGCTGCAACTGTTGTTCACCATGGGCGTGGAGCCGCACATCGGCAAAGATCGGCCGACGTTTATCTATCATTTCCCGGCCACCCAGGCCTCTTTAGCGCAGATCAGCCCGGAAGATCATCGGGTCGCTGAGCGCTTCGAGGTTTACTACAAAGGTATTGAGCTGGCGAATGGTTTCCACGAGCTGACCGATGCCCGCGAACAGCGCCTGCGATTTGAGCAGGACAACCGCAAACGCGCCGCGCGCGGCCTTCCGCAGCAGCCTATCGATAACAACCTGCTGGCGGCACTGGAGGCGGGCCTGCCGGACTGCTCCGGCGTCGCGCTGGGCGTTGACCGTGTAGTGATGCTGGCGCTGGGTGCCGAAAGCATCGGTGAGGTGATCGCCTTTACGGTCGACCGCGCCTGATGGCGCTGTCACCTCCTGCCGCCTGAGAGCGGGGGAGGTGACAGACCCGCCCTGAAAACAACGCACTCACGCTGTCCCGGTTTTAGCCCGAATACCCACAATCTCCTTCCGTGCTTTTGCTACTATCCGCGCTCATTTTTTGAGGCCAGGCGTTGCCTGTTGGGCGATGCCCACGTTTGGATAGATTTATGCATCAACAATTCAAGAAGATGAGCCTGATTGGGCTGATTCTGATGATCTTCACTTCGGTGTTTGGCTTTGCCAACAGCCCGTCGGCGTTTTATCTGATGGGCTACAGTGCGATGCCGTTTTATCTTTTTTCCGCCCTCTTTTTCTTTATTCCGTTCGCGCTGATGATGGCGGAGATGGGCTCGGCTTATCGTCGCGAAGAGGGCGGGATCTATTCCTGGATGAACCACAGCGTCGGGCCGCGCTTTGCTTTCATCGGCACCTTTATGTGGTTTGCGTCGTACGTGGTGTGGATGGTGAGTACGGCGGCTAAAATTTGGGTGCCGTTATCCACCTTTTTGTTTGGCGCGGACAAAACCCAGACCTGGGCGCTGGCTAGCCTGACCCCGACGCAGACGGTGGGCATTCTGGCAGCCTGCTGGATGGGCATCGTGACCTTTATTGCCGTCAAAGGGATCAATAAAATCGCCAAAATCACCGCCGTCGGCGGTATCGCGGTGATGGGGCTTAACCTGGTGCTACTGCTGGTGAGTGGGGCGATCCTCCTGCTCAACGGCGGCCATTTCGCCCAGCCGTTAAACTTCACCCTTTCACCTAATCCCGGGTATCAGTCGGGCATGGCGATGCTGTCGTTTGTAGTATTTGCCATCTTTGCCTACGGCGGAATTGAGGCGGTCGGCGGCTTAGTGGATAAGACCGACAAGCCGGAAAAGAACTTTGCCAAAGGCATTATCATCGCGGCGATCGTTATCTCGGTCGGTTACTCGCTGGCGATTGTGTTGTGGGGCGTGAGCGCCAACTGGCAGCAGGTGCTTGGCGCGCGTTCGACCAACCTCGGCAACATCACCTATGTGCTGATGACCAGCCTCGGGACGACGCTCGGCCAGGCTCTGCACCTGACGCCAGAGTCGGCGGCCCTGACCGGAGTCTGGTTCGCCCGTATTACCGGCCTGTCGATGTTTCTCGCCTATACCGGTGCATTCTTCACCCTCAGCTATTCGCCCCTGAAAGCGATTATTCAGGGCACGCCAAAAGCGCTCTGGCCGTCGGTGATGACCCGTCTTAACGTCAACGGCATGCCCGCCGCGGCGATGTGGCTGCAGTGCCTGCTGGTCGGGGTGTTTATTGTGCTGGTGTCGTTCGGCGGGGATAGTGCTTCGGCGTTTTATAACAAGCTGACGCTGATGGCCAATGTCTCCATGACCTTGCCCTACCTGTTCCTGACCATCGCCTTCCCGTTCTTCAAGGCGAAAACGCATCTCGACCGGCCGTTCGTGATTTTCAAAAACCGACCGTCGACGCTGCTGGCGACCGGCGTGGTGTTGCTGGTGGTGACCTTCGCCAATATCTTCACCATTATCCAACCCGTCATCGACAGCGGGGACTGGAACAGCACCCTGTGGATGGTCGGTGGGCCGATCTTCTTCTCACTGCTGGCGCTGGGGATCTACGAAAGCTACCGTCGGCGCATGGCGTCCGGCGCGCTGGTGATGGAGAGTTAGAGAGCCTGCCCGGCGTTGCTGCCGGGCAGGTGATGACTTACAGTCCGCCAGCCGTACGGCGGCTGGTTTTTCCGGCCGAGGTCATGGTTTTACTGCTTTGCCTGCCGTCGATACTTTCCAGACGCATCTGGAACGGAGGGAACGGCATATCAATGCCATGTTCGCGGAAGCCCGCCAGGATCAACTGATGCATCTCATGGCGCAGCGGCATGCGGTGCCCCATCTCGGCGGCAAAAATACGCAGCTCGAAAATCTGGATCCCCTGCTGCAGGTCGACGAGAAACGCCTCTGGTGCTGGGGTATCGATGACCAGCGAGCAACGATGCGCCGCGGCGATGAGAATTTTCGTTACCTCATCGGTATCGGCGTCCACGGGGGCCGGCACCGTCAGCACCACGCGGGTGACCGAGTCCGACAGCGACCAGTTGATAAACTGTTCGGTAATGAACGCCTTGTTCGGCACGATAATCTCTTTCCGGTCCCAGTCGCTGATGGTGGTCGCACGGGTATTAATGCGGGTGACGCTGCCCGTCAGGTCGCGAATGGTGACCGTATCGCCGATACGGATCGGCTTCTCAAACAGGATAATCAGGCCGGAGATAAAGTTGGCGAAGATCTCCTGCAGGCCAAAGCCGAGACCCACACCCAGCGCGGCGACCAGCCACTGCAGCTTCGACCACTCAATACCGATCATCGAGAAGCCCACCAGCCCGCCGACGAGCATCAGCAGATACTTGGTGATGGTGGTGATGGCGTAGCCGGTGCCGGGCGTTAAATCGAGATGCTGGAGGATCGCCAGCTCCAGCAGCGCGGGCAGGTTGCGTACCAGCTGAGTGGTGATGATCAGCACCAGAATGGCAATCAACACCGCGCCAAGCGTGATCGGCTCAAGACTTTCCACCCCTTGTACCGTCGAGGTCACGTCCCACAGCGAGATATTCTCAAGGAAGCCAAACGCCGAGTGAATTTCCGACCACAGCACGATGACCGACAGCAGCGCAATCAGCATCAGCAGGGAGCGCACAAGCCGCAGCGACTGAGTACTGATGGCATCGAGGTCGACCTCGCTGATCTCCGTTTCCACCGACCCCTCCGGGCTGCTGACGTGAACGGGCTCATCTTCGCCGCGGGCACGCTGAGCGAGAATTTCCGCGCGACGGTGGCGGGCCCGGTCGAAGGCCAGCCGGCGGCGCTGGATCAGCATCCAGCGGCGGATGATGTGATAGACCACCAGCAGCAGGAACCAGATGGCGACCGAGGTTTCCAGACGTGCAAGCAGCGCCTGGGCGGTGGCGAGGTAGCCGACGGCGGCCGCCAGCATGGCCACCAGCGGGGCGCCAAGCATCAGGTTCCACAGCAGGCGGTTCACCATATTGTCGCCATTCCCCTCTTTATCCAGATAGAGCGGGATACCGGCGTGCTTAAGGCTCAGCGTGACCACCGCCAGCGCGCCGCAGATCAACAGGAAGCACAGGCGGCCCAGCGAAGCGGAGAACTCGCGGTCGTTAAGATTATCGAACATGATCAGCGCCATAATCAGCGGCACAATCAGCCCGATGCTCATCAGGTAGTAGCGCATCGCTTTCGCCACGCGGTTACGCGGCCAGCCAAAGTGGGCGATAAACAGCCCGTTTGGCCGGGCGAAGGTGGCGCAGATCATCACCACCCACAGCAAAGGCACGGTCGCCGTGACCCCATCGCCTATCGCCACCGCCAGCGGGAAGGGCCAGGCGGACTGCAGGCCATAGCCGAGCGTCATCCACAGCACCGGCAGCGGCGAGGCCACCAGTATCGACCAGAAGACCGTGCGCAGCGTCAGCCAGAAGTGATCCTGGGTGACTTTCCCCACTCGGGCGCTGGAGCGCTCAAGGAAGCGGGTGAAATGGCGCCGCGAGCTGATGCTAAAGCCGACCAGCAGCAGGGCGGCAAACAGCGGCAGCAGAGTCTCTTTGCTGGTGAGCATCATCGCGCTGGCTTTGCCCAGTTCGCTGATGGTATCCAGGGAGATCAGGCGCCGCAGATCCTGGACAATCTCCAGCGGCCAGGAGAAGCCGATAGGGCTAACGTCCGAAGTCCAGAACAGATAGCGGTGAGTCGCTTCGTTGATCTCTTTCAGCGCGTCTTCCAGCTGGCCGTTGGCGACCTTCAGCTTGGTGAGCTCCAGCATCAGGGTATCGCCGCCGCGCAGCAGCGAGTTCAGCAGCTCGTTCTGCGTGCGCAGCTGCGCCTGCAGGATTTTGTTCTGCTCGCTGGTCAGCGGTTCGCCGTCGGCCTGACGGATCTGCCGCAGCTGCGGCTGCTTACTCAGCAAATCTTCAAAGCGCAGACGCTGCACGCGTAGCTGTGCCATTTCCGTATCCAGCTGCTGTGGGCGAGGGCGCTCCGGCAGCCGCGCTACCTGGGCGCGTAAGGCTTCACCCAGCAGGTTGGAAGAGCCCAGCCACTGCGATTGCTCGCGCAGGGTGTTTAACGCCTGGCGCACCTGCAGCGTTTGATTCGTTGCCTGCCGCTGCTGGGACGCCACCAGATCCATGCGCTGCGCCTGCTGGTTCAGCGCCTGGGAGAGCTCCCGGTTGACCTTGAACTGCGCGTTGATGTCCGGCGGCAGGTTTTCACTGTTCTCCGCCAGCAGTTCGGTGCTCTCCAGCGCCTTTTCCGCTTCCCGCTGGCGCTGGCTGTTCTGTAAATTGCGCAGCGCCTGCAGATAGGCATCCAGTTGTTCGCTCTGCTTTTGCGCCAGCTCGGAACGGGCGCGTGACAGCTCCTGGCGGTTGTTGGCGGAAAGCTGGGCGAGGTCGAGTTCATCCACCAGCGCCTTCAGGCGCGCCGATTCCGCCTGCAGGGCAAGATTTTGCGCCTGGGCGAGAGCATTGTTGCCGGTTTGCGTGCCGATGCGGCGCTCAACCTCATTGAGCTGACGACGGGCATCGGTTTGCTGTTGCGGCAGCTGGTTCAGGGAGTCGGCGATTTCACGCGCGCGATCCTGCTCCTGCTGCGCCTGGCGGCTCGATTCCAGCAGCTGGCTGCTGACCTGCAGGATCTCCTGGTTCAGCGCATCGGCGGTCAGGCCGGATGGCACCTGGCGCGGTTCTTCGCTCAGATTGTTGAGCTGGGAGCGCAGGCTTTGAAACAGTTTGGGGAAATTATCGATAACGTCCTGATACTGACGGGCGCGCTCGAGGGACGATTTTTGCTCCTCAAGCGCGTTCAGCGCGGACTGCAGAACTTCAACGGTTTCAGGCTGGGCGGGCTTTGCCGCCTTCGCCTGTTCCAGTTCCTGGGTTATCTGTTTAGCATCCGGGGCTGTCGCAGCGTACGCCCCGAAACTGAGGCTCAAGGCCAACAGGAAAGTGTATATCAGGCGCACGGCATAACCCTTTTTGCTGAAGAATTAACCTTGGTCTTGTGTATCGTCAACCAGCGGGCTGGCGCGGTGTTCGGCGCGGATCTCTTCTTCCGGTAACGGCGCGGGTTCAGCAGCGGTGCTGGCTTCCACGGCGGTCGCCAGCGGTTGGCCGATTTTAGTCACGGACAGGCTTTGCAGCGAGTCGACCAGCTTCACCTGGCCCGGGGCAAACAGGTTGATCACGGTGGAACCCAGTTTGAAGCGGCCCATCTCCTGGCCTTTCAGCAGGGCGACGGAGCCTTCGCTGTCGCCAGCGGGCCAGGTCCAGCGTTTAATAATGCCTTCGCGCGGCGGGGTCACGGTGCCGGACCACACGGTCTCGATGCTGCCGACGATAGTCGCGCCCACCAGAATTTGCGCCATCGGGCCAAACTCAGTATCAAACAGGCAGATGACGCGCTCGTTACGGGCGAACAGGTTAGGCACATTCTGCGCCGTCAGATGGTTAACCGAGAACAGGTCGCCAGGGACGTAGATCATTTCGCGCAGGATGCCGTTGCACGGCATGTGCACGCGGTGATAGTCGCGCGGCGACAGATAGGTGGTGGCGAAGCTGCCGTTACGGAACAGGTCGGCCATTTGATAGTTGCCGGCCAGCAGGGCTTCCAGGCTGTAGTCATGACCTTTGGCCTGCAGGATTTTATCGTCTTCAATGGCGCCAAGCTGGCTGATCACGCCGTCTGCCGGCATCACCAGCACGTTGGGATCGGTATTCAGCGGGCGAACGTCGTCGCGCAGCGGACGCACAAAGAAATCGTTGAAGGTGCGATAAGCCGCGGTATCCGGCTTCTGCGCCTCTTTCATATCGACCTTGTAGTATTTCACGAACAGATCGATGACCAGTTTCGTCAACCAACCTGCGCGTTTGCTCGCACCCCAGCCTGCGAGGCGGGTGAGCCACAGTTTAGGCAGAATGTATTGCAGTGAAAGTTTAAGATCGTTTAACAAAGTAGCCTCCAGGCCATGATATGTCGTTCCTGACCCCGCCCGCGGGCGGGGACCTGAAAAAAGGGGACGATTCTATACGTAAACCTCGCCAAATGGCATCCGCGTTAGTCGCAGTTTGACCGCGTCCTGGCAGAGCCTGACGTGACGCTCAGCTTAATGATCAGTCATCGGACGAGGAAAAGTTTTTACGCGTTTTTACCTGTACCTGCTCCATGCTTTCGAGGATGCGGTGGTAGTTCTCAAAACGGCTTTCGGCGATCTTGCCGTTCTCTACCGCTTCGCGAAGCGCACAGCCAGGATCGTTATCGTGTTTACAGTCGCGGTATTTGCAATGGCCTAAATAATCATGGAATTCGACAAAGCCATTGGTGATTTGTTCCGCTTCCAGATGCCAGAGGCCGAATTCACGAACGCCCGGTGAATCAATTACATCGCCGCCGTGCGGGAAGTGGTAGAGGCGCGCCGCGGTGGTGGTGTGCTGGCCTAAGCCGGAAACGTCCGAGACATCATTGGTGAGGATCTGATCCTCATTCAGCCCCAGCAGGGCGTTCAGCAGGCTCGATTTACCGACCCCGGACTGCCCGGCGAAAATGCTGATGCGGTCGGTCAGGGCCGCTTCCAGCGGCTTGAGGCCGTCCTGAGTCCGGCTGGAGACCATGAGTACGCGGTAGCCGATATTGCGGTAGATGTCCATTTGCTCATTGACGAAGCGCAGGCCATCGTCATCCAGCAGATCGATTTTATTCAGAACGATTAACGGCTCGATATCCTGCGCCTCGCAGGCCACCAGATAACGATCGATAATATTCAATGACAGCTCAGGCAGGATCGCGGAAACCACCACGATCTGATCGATATTGGCAGCGATAGGCTTCACGCCGTCGTAAAAATCCGGACGCGTCAGGACGGAGGCGCGCTCATGCACCGCTTCGACGATCCCTTTGACGTTTACGCCGTCGGCGGCATCTTTACCCGGCCGCCAGACCACGCGGTCGCCAGTGACCAGCGAACGGATTGTCCGGCGAATGTTGCAGCGATGGACACTGCCGTCAGCGGATTCAACGTCGGCATGCATGCCAAAGCGACTGATGACAATGCCTTCCGACGTTTCGCCAAACAGGTTGTCATCGTAGTCGGCCTTCTCCGCAGTGGTTTTCAGGCGGCGCTGGTGGTTGGCGTTGACGCGGCGCTGCTGGCCTTTGGAGAGTTTATTTTTACTCAATCGAACTGGCTCCTGGTCGCCCTGATGGGGCAAAACCTCTATGATACACGCTATTTTAGATGAATATAGTCACGCAAGAAGGGTGGAAAATAGCATGAGTGCAAATGAAAACAACCTCATTTGGATCGATCTTGAGATGACAGGGCTGGATCCGGAGCGCGATCGCATTATCGAAATCGCCACCCTGGTGACCGATGCCAACCTGAACATTTTAGCTGAAGGGCCGACCATCGCCGTGCATCAGTCAGACGCTCAACTGGCATTAATGGACGAGTGGAATGTACGGACGCATACCGGCAGCGGACTGGTGGATCGCGTGAAGGCCAGCACCGTCGGCGAGCACGATGCCGAACTGGCGACTATTGAGTTTCTTAAGCAGTGGGTGCCGGCGGGCAAGTCGCCGATCTGCGGCAACAGCATCGGCCAGGATCGTCGCTTCCTGTTTAAGTACATGCCGCAACTGGAAGCCTATTTCCACTACCGCTATCTGGACGTCAGCACGCTGAAAGAGCTGGCTCGCCGCTGGAAGCCGGAAATTCTTGACGGCTTTAAAAAGCAGGGCACCCATCAGGCGATGGACGATATCCGCGAGTCGGTCGCCGAGCTGGCCTACTATCGCGAGCATTTCATTAAGCTGTAAACCACGACTGGCTGTGAAAACCGGGCCTGGTGCGGCCCGGTATGCTTTCCCGCGCTATTTAAACCACTTTTGCTGCATCTGCTGGAAGTCAGGCGTCGCCATGACCGCGGTCAGGGCATCGTTGATGGCATTCAGCAACTCCGGATCGTCTTTGCGCACCGCAATCGCATACTGCTTACCGTAATAAGCCGGGTCGGTGGCCCGCTCATCCATGATGGCGTAGTCAGGGTTCTCTTGTTGCCAGGCGTCAAGGGTGGCGAAGTCGCTCATGACGCCGGTTATTTCGCCGGCTTTCAGCGCGGCTAAAGCGCTGGCGACGTCGTCGTAAGGGATCGCCTGCACGGCCTTCTGCTTATCGCGCAGATAGTGCTGATGCAGCGTGCCTTTCACCACGCCGATTTTTTTGGCTTTCAGATCGGCAAAGGTATGGGCGACATCTTTATTGACGATCACCACCCCGGAGAGCGCCTGGCGATAGGGGCGGCTAAAGGCGACCTGCTTCTCGCGCATTGGGATCACTTCCATACCGGCAATCACCGCATCAAACTTCTTAAAGCGCAATGCCGGGATCAGGGTATCGAAACGCTGCGCCGTAAACTGGCACTGCGCCTGCATCTGCTGGCACAGGGCGTGAGCAAGATCGATATCAAAGCCGATGGGCTGATTTTTGCCGTTGGTGGTGACAAATGGTGGATTGGCTGTGGTGGTGCCAAAATGGAGCGTCTCGGCTGACGCGGTTCCAATGGCCAGCGTGCTCAGCAGCAGGATGGTGAGGACTTTTCTCATGCTAATTCCCTGTTTGGCGTCGTGGTGGCCACGTTATACGTCGCGCCACCGCAATATGATGCGAGCGATTTTGCGTCATTCAGCCGGACGGAAAAAGCAATTTTGCCCGTTATGACGCTTATTTATACAATTCAGCGGCGTAGGTGGCGAGAAAATGTCCATTTAAACAAAAAACGCAAAAAAGTGATCGTCAGGGGGTTGCAGGGGCATCGAATTCTCGTATAATGCGCCTCCCGTAACGACGCAGAAATGCAAATTACGACGCCATCAAAATATGGCAAAAAAAGCAGTAACGCGGGAATAGCTCAGTTGGTAGAGCACGACCTTGCCAAGGTCGGGGTCGCGAGTTCGAGTCTCGTTTCCCGCTCCAAAATTTGAAAGACATACCACACCAGTCGCAGTATTCAGGTTGCTACACGGTAGCTTGAATGACGATGATTAAGCGGGAATAGCTCAGTTGGTAGAGCACGACCTTGCCAAGGTCGGGGTCGCGAGTTCGAGTCTCGTTTCCCGCTCCAAATTTTCTTCCATCTCTTATTTATCCACAGTGCAATCCAGCGCCGGGGATGATTTTCGTTTGATCTTCAGAAATACTGTGAACAGAGTTATCCACAGGTTATGGTTTCATCCATGACGGCGGGAATGCTTCGCTTTGTAAATAGTATCTTTCTATCTGTTTGAAATTTAACATTTAAATTTCATTTCAAAATGTTAATCCGATCACTTGACCTTGTTCGGTGCCTTGAAACGCAATGTGTTTTAGATTTTATTCACAGCCTGTGAATGAATCAGGCGTCGCGCGGCAAGCCTTTCTCTACCACCCTGACCAGACGTAATTTTTTCGGCAGCTGTACTTCGACGGCGTCGGCGTTCCGCTTGTTTATTTGCTTAGTGATAGCCCATTCGATGTGCTCGTCGAGAAGCGGGTGCTCACCCCGGCGACTCTCCAGCGCGCGAAGATGAGCTTCATCCCAGGGCGCATTGCCCAGCGCGACGGCGATATTGCGCAGCCAGCGCAGGTGGCCAATGCGACGAATCGCCGACCCTTCGGTTACCTTCAGAAACCACGCTTCGCTCCAGGCGAACAGCTCCACCAGCGGTGGCGCATGCAGCGCTTTGCGTGGGCTGAAATCCTCTTCATCGGTGAGCTGTGAGAAACGGTTCCACGGGCAGATGAGCTGGCAATCATCACAACCGTAAATACGGTTGCCGATAAGCGGACGGAACTCCTCCGGGATAGCGCCTTCCAGTTCGATGGTGAGATAGGAGATGCAGCGCCGGGCGTCGACGGTGTAGGGCTCAACGATGGCGCCGGTGGGGCAGATGGTCATGCAGGCGACGCAGCGTCCGCACTCCTCCGCAACCGGGCTGTCGACCGGCAGGGGGAGGTCGATCAGCAGTTCGCCGAGGAAGAAGAATGACCCCGCGTCGCGGCTTAAGATAAGTGAGTGCTTACCTGTCCAGCCAAGGCCCGCTTTTTCTGCGATTGGCCGTTCCAGGATAGGCGCGGAATCGACAAAAGGTCTAAAATTGAGCGAAGCACACTGTTCCTGAATCTTCTCCCCCAGTTTTTTCAGGCGATTACGTAGCAGTTTATGATAATCACGCCCGAGGGCATAACGGCTGACGTAACCCAGCGCGGGATCTTTCAGGGTGCGGGCAAAGGCGGCGTTGGCGGGCAGATAGTTCATCCGCACGCTGATGACGCGTAACGTACCGGGCAGCAGTTCGTGGGGGCGGGCGCGCATCATTCCGTGACGGGCCATCCACTCCATTTCGCCATGGTATTGTTTATCCAGCCATGCCTGCAGTTTGGGTTCACTGGCGCTGAGGTCGGTATCGGCGATACCCACCTGCTGGAACCCGAGCTCTGTGCCCCATTGTTTGATTTGTTGCGCTAACTGAACGAGATCGAGGGGCTGTGACATGATGGACCATACAATGACGAAAAACCCTGACAGTATACCATACAACATTTGGCCTGCGGAGGCGCTGCGCCTGGCCGAACGAGAGGCGGCGGACAGCCTGGGGCTGACGCTGTTCGAACTGATGCAGCGCGCGGGCGAGGCGGCCTTTCAGCTGGCCAGCCGCGCTTATCCCGCCAGCGCGCACTGGCTGATCCTCTGCGGACATGGCAACAACGGCGGCGACGGATATGTCGTCGCGCGTCTGGCACAGGCCGCGGGGCGGCGGGTGACGTTGCTGGCGGTAGAGAGTGACAGCCCGCTGCCGGAAGAGGCGCAGGCGGCGCGGGAGGCGTGGCTTAACGCCGGCGGTGTGATCCATGCGGCGACTATCCCATGGCCCGACGATATCTCACTGATTATTGATGGCCTGCTCGGCACCGGTCTGCGCAGTGCGCCGCGCGATCCCGTCGCGGCGCTCATCCACCAGGCGAACCACCACCCGGCGCCGGTGGTGGCGCTGGATATCCCTTCCGGCCTGAATGCGCAGACCGGCGCGACGCCAGGTGCAGTGGTTCAGGCTGACCACACCCTGACCTTTATCGCCCTCAAACCCGGGCTGCTGACCGGCAAGGCGCGGGATGTCGTCGGGCATCTCCATCATCATGCCCTTGGGCTCGAGCGCTGGCTCGCCGGGCAAAGTACTCCCCTGACGCGGTTTTGCGCCGCCCACCTCGCCGACTGGCTGCCGCCGCGGCGGGCCACCTCCCATAAGGGTGATCACGGCAAGCTGGTGATTGTCGGCGGCGATCGCGGCACGGCAGGCGCTATCCGTATGTGCGGTGAAGCGGCCCTACGCAGCGGTGCCGGGCTGGTGCGAGTGCTTACTCACTCTGAGAACATCGCGCCCATTGTCACCGTGCGGCCGGAATTAATGGTGGATGAACTGACGCCGCAGACTCTGAAAGCCGCGCTGGAGTGGGCTGATGTGGTGGCGATTGGCCCGGGCCTGGGGCAGCGCGAATGGGGGCGCAGCGCACTGCGCACGGTGGAAAGTTTTAACAAACCGATGGTCTGGGACGCCGACGCGCTGAACCTGCTGGCATTCAATCCCGATAAACGTCACAATCGCGTGCTAACGCCGCACCCCGGCGAAGCGGCCCGTCTGCTGAATGTCAGCGTGGCAGAAATTGAAAGCGATCGCTTACTTTCTGCGCAGCGTCTGGTAAAACGGTATGGTGGCGTGGTTGTGCTGAAAGGCGCGGGCACGGTGGTGGCCCGTGAAAGCGGGGCGATGGGCATTATCGATGCCGGCAATGCCGGGATGGCCAGCGGCGGGATGGGCGATGTGCTTACCGGCATTATTGCCGCATTGTTAGGACAGCACCTGACGCCGTATGATGCAGCCTGTGCCGGGTGCGTCGCTCATGGCGACGCCGCCGACCGGCTGGCCGCCCGCGAGGGCACCCGCGGCATGCTGGCGACCGATCTCTTTTCCACGCTCAGGCGTGTTGTTAACCCGGATGTGATTGACGTAGACCATGATTAACCGAGTGATTCCTTTACCCGATGAGCAGGCCACGCTGGCCCTTGGCGACCGCATCGCGCAGGTCTGTACCGGCGCCACCGTGATTTATCTGTATGGTGATTTAGGCGCGGGGAAAACGACCTTCAGCCGCGGCTTTTTGCAGGCGCTCGGTCACCGCGGCAATGTCAAAAGCCCAACCTATACCCTGGTGGAGCCGTATACCCTCGAGAATCTGATGGTATATCACTTCGATCTCTACCGACTGGCGGATCCTGAGGAGCTCGAATTTATGGGGATCCGTGATTATTTTGCCGACGATGCCATCTGCCTGGTGGAATGGCCGCAGCAAGGCGCAGGTGTTCTGCCTGACCCGGACGTTGAAATTCACCTTGATTACCAGGCACAAGGGCGTGAGGCGCGTATTACCGCGATCTCCTCACGGGGTGAATCTTTACTGGCGCGTTTAGCCATTTAGCCTGAAGGATGACGGGATGAAGTATCGCATAACCACCTGGCTTGCCGCTGCGCTAATGCTGTCGAGTCTTCACGCCACTGCGGCGAGTTTATCCGATATCCAGGTCTCCAACGGAGACCAGCAGGCCCGTATTACCCTGAGCTTTGTCGGTGAGCCGGAGTACTCCTTTTCCCCACAGGGCAAACGTCTGGTGGCACTGGATATCAAGCAGACCGGCGTATTGCAGGGACTACCGCTGCAGTTTAGCGGTAGCAACCTGGTGAAAAGTATTCGCGCCGGTACGCCGCAGGATACGCAGACGCTGCGTCTGCTGGTGGATCTGACGGAAGATGGCAAAACGCGGGCGGTGAAGCAGCAGAACGGGGCGAATTACACGGTGGTCTTTACCATCAACGCCGACGCACCACCGCCACCGCCGCCTGTGGTGGTGAAACGGGCCGACCCGCCGCCGGTGATGCCTTCCCGGACGGCGACGGCAGGGCGTAACCCATTCAGCTCGTCGGGCCATGAACGGCAGACGGCGATGACCTCCTCTCAGCCGGCGATGACCAACAATCAGACCGTGACTCGCCCGGCGGCCCGTACGGTGTCGGCGGATGATAAGGTGATTATCGCCATCGATGCCGGACACGGCGGCCAGGATCCAGGCGCGATTGGCCCGAACGGCACCAAAGAGAAGAACGTGACTATCGCCATCGCGCGCAAGCTGCGGGCGTTACTGAACGCCGATCCGCAGTTTAAGCCGGTGCTGACCCGCGACGGAGATTACTTTATTTCGGTGATGGGGCGCTCTGACGTGGCGCGTAAGCAAAACGCCAACTTCCTCGTCTCTATCCATGCTGATGCCGCGCCAAACCGCGATGCGACCGGCGCCTCGGTGTGGGTGCTCTCGAACCGTCGCGCCAACAGCGAAATGGCCGGTTGGCTCGAGCAGCATGAGAAGCAGTCTGAACTGCTCGGCGGGGCAGGCGACGTGCTGGCGAACAGCCAGGCCGACCCCTATCTGAGCCAGGCGGTGCTGGATCTGCAGTTCGGTCATTCCCAGCGCGTCGGCTACGATGTGGCGACCAACGTGCTGAGCCAGCTGCAGCGCATTGGCAACCTGCACAAACGCCGCCCGGAGCATGCCAGCCTCGGTGTATTGCGCTCGCCGGATATCCCGTCGATCCTCGTGGAAACGGGCTTTATCAGTAACAACGGTGAAGAGCGGCTGCTGGGGAGTGAGGATTACCAGGAGCAGATCGCACAGGCGATTTACAACGGCCTGCGTAACTACTTTATGCAGCATCCGCTGCAGTCGGCGCCTCGAGGGGAGGCGGCGCAGACCGCCAGCGCCGCAGCGCCAGGCGGGATGTTGATTAACTAAGGAGCAGGGGATGCCGATTCAGGTTCTGCCGCCGCAGCTCGCCAACCAGATTGCCGCCGGCGAAGTGGTGGAGCGGCCCGCGTCGGTGGTGAAAGAGCTGGTTGAGAACAGCCTTGATGCTGGCGCTACGCGGATTGACATTGATATCGAACGCGGCGGCGCGAAGCTCATTCGTATCCGCGATAACGGCAGCGGCATCAAAAAAGACGAGCTGGCGCTGGCCCTGGCTCGTCATGCGACCAGCAAGATCGCCTCGCTTGACGATCTGGAGGCGATTATCAGCCTCGGCTTTCGCGGCGAAGCGCTGGCCAGTATCAGTTCGGTGGCGCGCTTAACGCTGACTTCGCGGACGGCGGAGCAGCAGGAAGCCTGGCAGGCTTATGCCGAAGGCCGCGATCAGGCGGTAACGGTGAAGCCGGCGGCGCACCCGGTCGGCACCACCCTGGAAGTCCTCGATCTGTTCTACAACACGCCGGCGCGGCGCAAATTTATGCGCACCGAAAAAACCGAGTTCGGCCATATTGACGAAGTGGTGCGCCGCATTGCGCTGGCGCGCTTCGACGTCACCATTAACCTCAGCCATAACGGCAAGGTGATGCGCCAGTATCGGGCAGTGGCGCAGGATGGCCAGCGGGAGCGGCGGCTGGGAACCATTTGCGGCACCGCTTTTCTCGAACATGCGCTGGAGATCGAGTGGCAGCATGGCGATCTGACCCTGCGCGGCTGGGTTGCCGATCCGCTCCATACCACCCCGGCGCTGGCGGAAATTCAGTACTGTTACGTCAACGGGCGGATGATGCGCGACCGGCTGATCAACCATGCTATCCGCCAGGCCTGCGAAGACAAGCTGGGGGCCGATCAGCAGCCGGCGTTTGTGCTGTATCTGGAGATCGATCCCCATCAGGTGGATGTGAACGTCCATCCGGCCAAGCATGAGGTGCGTTTCCATCAGTCTCGCCTGGTGCATGACTTTATCTACCAGGGCGTACTGAGCGTGCTGCAGCAACAGCTTGATGCGCCGCTGGCGGAAAAAGACGACCCGCCGACGCCGCGCCAGATGCCGGAGAATCGCATCGCCGCAGGCGGCAACCAGTTTGCTCGGCCGTCGGAAGCGCGTGAACCGGCAACCCGATTCAGCATGACATCGTCGCGTGAGCCGGCTGCCTCCGGCGGCAGTTCTGGCGGCGCGAGCTGGCCGCATGCGCAGCCCGGTTACCAGAAGCAGCAGGGCGCGCTTTATCGTCAGTTGCTCGACACGCCCGCCGCTCCGCGACCCGCGCAGCCGTCCGCCGCCCCGGCGGAACTGGCTGGTCACAGTCAGAGTTTTGGCAGAGTGCTGACGATTGTCGGCGGCGATTGCGCGCTGCTGGAGCGCGAGGGCAGTCTGGCGCTGCTGTCGTTGACCGTTGCCGAGCGCTGGCTGCGCCAGGCGCAGTTGACGCCGGGTACGGAAGCGGTATGTGCCCAGCCGCTGCTGATCCCGTTGCGGTTAAAAGTCACGGAAGGGGAGAAGCGGGCGCTGGCCGCTGCGCAGTCGGCGCTGACGCAGTTGGGGATCGAGCTTCATACCGATGCCCTGCACGTGACGGTGCGCGCGGTCCCTTTACCCTTAAGACAACAAAATTTACAAATCTTGATTCCTGAACTGATAGGCTACCTGGCGCAGCAAAACGCATTCGACGTCGGCAACATCGCCCAATGGATGGCGCGTAATCTGACGAGCGAACAGGCGTCATGGAATATGGCGCAGGCGATTGCGCTGCTGGCGGACGTCGAACGTCTTTGCCCGCAGCTGGTGAAAACGCCGCCGGGCGGCCTGTTACAACCTGTAGATCTCCATTCGGCGATGAATGCCCTGAAAGATGAATGATGTAACCGAGGCGAGCCTGCCCAAGGCAATTTTTTTAATGGGCCCGACGGCCTCAGGTAAAACCGCGCTGGCGATAGCCTTACGTAAAGTTTTGCCAGTAGAGTTGATTAGTGTTGATTCCGCCCTCATTTATCGGGGAATGGATATTGGCACTGCCAAACCGGATGCTGCGGAGCTTAGCGCTGCGCCGCACCGGCTGCTGGATATTTTGGATCCCGCAGAAGCCTATTCCGCGGCTGATTTTCGCCGCGACGCGCTGGCGGCGATGGCCGATATTGTCGCCGCCGGGCGTATTCCGCTGTTAGTCGGCGGAACGATGTTGTATTTCAAAGCGTTGCTGGAAGGATTGTCGCCCTTACCGTCGGCTGACCCAGAGGTCAGAGCGCGGATTGAGCAGCAGGCCGCAGAGCAGGGATGGAACGCGTTACATCAGCAATTACAGGCGATCGATCCCGTAGCTGCTGCGCGTATTCATCCAAATGATCCGCAAAGGCTTTCCCGGGCACTGGAAGTTTTTTTCATTTCGGGTAAAACTTTAACGGAACTGACGCAAACGTCAGGAGACGCTCTGCCATATCAGGTGCATCAGTTCGCCATCGCCCCGGCGAGCCGTGAACTGCTCCATCAACGCATAGAACAGCGTTTTCATCAGATGTTAGCTTCAGGTTTTGAAGCAGAAGTACGGGCGCTTTTTGCCCGCGGAGATTTGCATACGGATATGCCTTCCATCCGTTGTGTTGGATACCGCCAGATGTGGTCATACCTCAATGGCGAGATCCCGTATGATGAGATGGTTTATCGAGGTGTTTGCGCCACGAGACAGTTAGCCAAACGTCAGGTCACCTGGCTGCGCGGTTGGGAAGGTGTGCACTGGTTAGACAGTGAACAACCTGAACAAGCGCTCAACAAAGTATTACAGGTTGTTGGTGCGAGCCAGAACTGAACGTGTACAATTAAACGGTATCGTGCGTAATTTTTTTTAAGAATCGTAAGGTTCTGAGTACAAAACAAGCATACATATAAGGAAAAGAGAGAATGGCTAAGGGGCAATCTTTACAAGATCCGTTCCTGAACGCTTTGCGTCGGGAACGTGTTCCGGTTTCTATTTATTTGGTGAATGGTATCAAGCTGCAAGGGCAAATTGAGTCTTTCGATCAGTTCGTGATCCTGTTGAAGAACACGGTCAGCCAGATGGTCTATAAGCACGCAATTTCTACTGTTGTCCCGTCTCGCCCGGTGTCTCACCACAGCAATAATGCTGGCGGCGGTTCCAGTAACTATCACCACGGTGGTAGCGCGCAGGGCTCTTCTGCGCCGCAACAAGACAGCGACGACGCCGAATAAGGCCAGTGCTGTTTTTCCACGCCGGGGAGCCAGGTTTTCTGCGTTCCCCGCTGGTATTTTATAAGGGGTTTACGCTTGTTTGACCGTTATGACGCCGGTGAGCAGGCGGTACTGGTACACATCTATTTTTCGCAAGACAAAGATATGGAAGATCTCCAGGAGTTTGAAACTCTGGCCTCTTCCGCCGGTGTCGAAGCAATGCAGGTGATTACCGGTAGCCGTAAAGCACCGCACCCGAAGTATTTTGTTGGTGAAGGTAAGGCAGTCGAAATTGCGGAAGCCGTTAAAGCGACCGGCGCGTCGGTCGTGCTCTTCGATCATGCCCTGAGTCCGGCACAAGAACGCAACCTGGAACGCCTGTGCGAATGCCGGGTTATCGATCGTACCGGTCTTATTTTAGATATTTTCGCCCAGCGCGCGCGCACCCATGAAGGGAAACTGCAGGTTGAGCTGGCGCAGTTGCGCCATATGGCGACCCGCCTCGTCCGCGGCTGGACCCACCTTGAAAGACAGAAGGGCGGGATTGGTTTGCGTGGCCCGGGTGAAACCCAGCTCGAAACCGACCGTCGTTTATTGCGTAACCGCATCATGCAGATCCTGTCGCGACTGGAAAAAGTTGAGAAACAGCGTGAGCAGGGGCGGCGGTCGCGCGCGAAAGCCGATATTCCAACCGTGTCGCTGGTGGGCTACACCAACGCCGGAAAATCAACGCTCTTTAACCAGATCACCGCCGCCGAGGTCTATGCCGCGAACCAGCTGTTCGCCACCCTGGACCCGACGCTGCGCCGCATTGACGTCCCTGACGTCGGCGAAACGGTGCTGGCCGATACCGTCGGCTTTATTCGCCATCTGCCGCACGATCTGGTAGCCGCGTTTAAAGCGACGTTGCAGGAGACGCGTCAGGCGACGCTGCTGCTGCATGTGATTGACGCGGCGGATGTCCGCGTGCAGGAAAACATTGATGCGGTAAATACGGTTCTCGCTGAGATTGAGGCCGATGAGATCCCAGCGCTGCTGGTGATGAACAAAATCGACATGCTTGACGATTTTGAACCGCGCATCGATCGCGACGATGAAAATAAACCGATTCGGGTCTGGCTTTCAGCGCAGACCGGGGTTGGCGTACCACTGCTTTTTCAGGCATTAACGGAACGTCTTTCCGGTGAAGTGGCCCAGCATACGCTGCGCTTACCGCCGAAAGAAGGGCGACTGAGAAGCCGTTTCTATCAGCTTCAGGCGATAGAAAAAGAGTGGATGGAGGATGACGGCAGCGTGAGTCTGCAGGTGCGCATGCCGATCGTTGACTGGCGGCGCCTCTGTAAGCAAGAGCCAACGCTTGTTGACTATGTGGTTTAACCTTGCAGCTTGCCTGAAGATATTGACCCCTGTGGGGATATCAAAAACAAATATGGAGCATATACATGGCGTGGAATCAGCCCGGTAATAACGGACAGGACCGCGACCCGTGGGGGAGCAGCAAACCTGGCGGCAACTCTGAGGGAAATGGCAACAAAGGTGGTCGCGAGCAGGGGCCGCCGGATCTGGATGATATCTTCCGCAAGTTAAGTAAAAAACTTGGCGGGCTCGGCGGCGGCAAGGGCGGACTGGGCGGTGGTAATAGCGCGCAGACGCCTCGCGGACCGATGGGCGGGCGTATTGTCGGCATCGTTGCCGCGGCGGCAGTGATTATCTGGGCGGCCAGCGGTTTTTATACCATTAAAGAAGCCGAACGCGGCGTCGTGACCCGTTTTGGTAAGTTCAGCCATCTGGTTGAGCCAGGCCTGAACTGGAAACCGACCTTTATCGATAACGTTCAGGCGGTGAACGTGGAGTCGGTACGTGAACTGGCCGCTTCCGGCGTCATGCTGACCTCTGACGAAAACGTCGTGCGCGTTGAGATGAACGTGCAGTACCGCGTCACCGATCCGGAACGCTATCTGTTTAGCGTCACCAGCGCGGATGACAGTCTGCGTCAGGCGACTGACAGTGCGCTGCGCGGCGTGATCGGCAAATACACCATGGATCGCATTCTGACCGAAGGTCGTACCGTGATCCGTAGCGATACCCAGCGCGAGCTGGAAGAGACTATCCGCCCGTACAACATGGGGATCACCCTGCTGGACGTCAACTTCCAGACGGCACGTCCGCCGGAAGAGGTGAAGGCGGCGTTTGACGATGCCATTGCCGCGCGTGAGAACGAGCAGCAGTACATCCGTGAAGCGGAAGCTTATACCAACGAAGTACAGCCGCGGGCGAATGGCCAGGCGCAGCGTATCCTTGAAGAGGCGCGTGCCTACAAGACCCAGACCGTCCTGGAAGCCCAGGGTGAAGTGGCTCGCTTTGCTAAGCTCCTGCCGGAATACAAAGCCGCACCGGAAATTACCCGTGAGCGTCTGTATATCGAAACCATGGAAAAAGTGCTGAGCCACACCCGTAAAGTGCTGGTGAACGACAGCAAAAACGGCAATCTGATGGTTCTGCCGCTTGACCAGATGCTGAAAGGCGCCGCCGCGCCGGCAGCAAAGAGCGATAGCAGTGACGCCAGCGATCTGCTGCGTCTGCCACCTGCATCCAGCACCGGCAGCGCCAGCACCTCATCAACCTCGAGCTCAACCGGGGGTAGCATTATGGACCAACGCCGCGCTAACGCGCAGCGTAACGACTACCAGCGTCAGGGGGAATAACGATGCGTAAATCTGTTATCGCGATCATTGTCGTCGTGCTGGTAGTGCTCTACATGTCAGTCTTTGTGGTGAAGGAAGGCGAGCGCGGGATTACGCTGCGCTTCGGCAAAGTCCTGCGCGACGATGAGAACAAGCCGCTGGTGTATGCGCCAGGTCTGCACTTCAAGATCCCGTTTATCGAATCAGTGAAGATGCTGGATGCGCGTATCCAGACTATGGATAACCAGGCTGACCGTTTTGTGACCAAAGAGAAGAAAGACCTGATCGTCGACTCCTATATCAAATGGCGCATCAGCGACTTCAGCCGTTACTACCTGGCAACCGGCGGCGGCGACGTCTCCCAGGCCGAGGTCCTGCTGAAGCGTAAATTCTCTGACCGTCTGCGTTCTGAAATTGGTCGTCTGGATGTGAGAGACATCGTTACCGACTCCCGTGGTCGCCTGACGCTGGAAGTGCGCGATGCGCTGAACTCGGGTTCTGCTGGCACTGAAGATGAGGTCAGCACCCCGGCGGCTGATGACGCTATCGCCAAAGCCGCTGAGCGTGTGGAAGCAGAAACCAACGGCAAAGTGCAGGTGATCAACCCGAACAGTATGGCGGCGCTGGGTATCGAAGTTGTCGACGTGCGTATCAAACAGATCAACCTGCCGGCAGAAGTGTCGGAAGCGATTTATAATCGTATGCGCGCGGAGCGTGAAGCGGTTGCTCGTCGCCACCGTTCACAGGGTCAGGAAGAAGCTGAGAAACTGCGCGCGACTGCAGACTACGAAGTCACCAAGACGCTGGCGGAAGCCGAGCGCCAGGGTCGTATCCTGCGTGGTGAAGGTGATGCGGAATCGGCAAAACTGTTTGCCGATGCGTTCAGCCAGGATCCAGGCTTCTACTCCTTTATCCGTAGCCTGCGCGCTTATGAGAAGAGCTTCCAGAGCAACCAGGATGTGATGGTCCTGAGCCCGGACAGCGATTTCTTCCGCTATATGCGTTCACCGGATTCGGCGCGTAAATAAGCCGTAGAGGGTGTAAACCTGAAGTGCTAACGCGAAAAGGCGCCTGAAACAGGCGCCTTTTTTCATGCTGCAAAGGCTAATTAGTTGCCGAGCAGTTTGTTCAGCAGGCCACCGATCACCGGCAGACTTGCCAGCGTACTTTCGATGGTGCCACCAATGGTCGACCCAACGCTTTCGCCCAGCGTTTTGCCCAGGTCCGGCGAAAGGTCGGCCAGATTGATGGTGCCAATCAGCGGCAGATTGATGCTCAGGGCATCAGTACCCATCGTCCATACGGCGGCGCCGACCTTGCTGCCTAAGGAAGCCAGGCCATCCTGTAACCAGCCTGCGCCGCTCACATTTTCAATTTCAAATGCGGTTAATTCTCTCATGATAATCTTCCTGATTATGTAGACGTACCGGGTTGTAGTACGCGATGGCATAGTTACAATTTAAAAAATATCCAGCAATACAATTAGTTGTGAATTTTGTTTCACCTTACCGGTTCATAATGAAGATGAAATACGGGACAATGTGAAATGAGTGAATGAATTCACTATGCTGGCCGATGACGCCCGCGCGGGCGGCAATAATACTTTTCAATTAGGGTTGATAATGAACTCCACCATTTGGCTGGCGCTGGCGCTGGTTTTAGTACTCGAAGGGCTCGGCCCGCTGCTCTATCCACGCGCCTGGCGTAAAATGGTCGCCAGTCTGAGCCAGTTACCGGATAATTTATTACGTCGCTTTGGCGGCGGACTTGTGGTTGCAGGGATTGTGATCTACTACATGTTGAGGAAATCGATTGGCTGATCAAAAAGTGGTCGGATTTGCCTTATTTTGGATGCAAAAAGTGCTGTAACTCTGAAAAAGCGATGGTAGAATCCATTTTTAAGCAAACGGTGATTTTGAAAAATGGGTAACAACGTCGTCGTACTGGGCACCCAATGGGGTGACGAAGGTAAAGGGAAGATCGTCGATCTCCTGACAGAACGGGCTAAATATGTTGTGCGCTACCAGGGTGGCCATAACGCAGGCCATACTCTCGTAATCAACGGTGAAAAAACCGTCCTCCATCTTATTCCATCAGGTATTCTCCGTGAGAATGTAATCAGCATCATCGGTAACGGTGTTGTGCTGTCTCCGGCTGCGCTGATGAAAGAGATGAAAGGTCTGGAAGACCGTGGTATCCCTGTTCGTGAGCGTCTGCTGCTGTCCGAAGCCTGCCCGCTTATCCTCGACTATCACGTGGCGCTGGACGTCGCACGTGAGAAAGCACGCGGTGCGAAAGCTATCGGTACGACCGGTCGCGGTATCGGCCCGGCTTACGAAGATAAAGTTGCTCGTCGCGGCCTGCGCGTTGGCGACCTATTTGATAAAGCCACCTTCGCTGACAAACTGAAAGAAGTGATGGAATATCACAACTTTCAGCTGGTGAACTTCTACAAAGCAGAAGCGGTTGACTACCAGAAAGTGCTGGACGATGTCATGGCGATTGCCGACATCCTGACCGGCATGGTGGTTGACGTATCCGATCTGCTGGATCAGGCGCGTAAGCGCGGCGACTTCGTGATGTTCGAAGGCGCGCAGGGTACCCTGCTGGATATCGACCACGGTACCTATCCGTACGTGACTTCCTCTAACACCACTGCGGGTGGCGTGGCAACCGGCTCCGGCCTGGGTCCGCGTTATGTGGATTACGTCCTGGGCATCATCAAAGCTTACTCAACTCGCGTAGGCGCGGGTCCGTTCCCGACCGAGCTGTTTGATGAAACTGGCGAGTTCCTCTGCAAGCAGGGTAACGAATTCGGCGCCACCACCGGCCGTCGTCGTCGTACCGGCTGGCTGGACGCGGTTGCAGTACGCCGCGCGGTGCAGATTAACTCCCTGTCCGGCTTCTGCCTGACTAAACTGGACGTCCTCGACGGCCTGAAAGAAGTGAAAATCTGCGTCGGCTACCGTATGCCGGATGGCCGCGAAGTGACCACCACTCCGCTGGCTGCCGACAACTGGGAAGGTATCGAGCCTATCTACGAAACCATGCCGGGCTGGTCCGAAACCACCTTCGGCGTGAAAGAGCGCCGCGGTCTGCCGCAGGCAGCGCTGAACTATATCCAGCGTATTGAAGAGCTGACCGGCGTGCCGGTGGATATCATCTCTACTGGTCCAGACCGTACCGAGACCATGATTCTGCGCGACCCGTTCGACGCGTAATCACTCTCAAGGGGCGCCGTTCGGGCGCCCTTGTTTTTGCTGTTCGCCCGCCCCATTTCAAATAAATTAGCGGCCTGAGCGCTGGCTGGTTTATCATCAATAATAATGATGTCGCTCGACATACCCTGTTTTCTTTTCCCTGAGGTTTATGTGCAGTTAACGAGTTTCACCGATTACGGATTACGCGCGCTGATTTATATGGCGTCGCTGCCGGAAGGACGCATGACCAGCATCTCGGAAGTGACCGAGGTCTATGGCGTCTCCCGTAATCATATGGTTAAAATAATCAATCAGTTAAGCCGTATGGGCTACGTGACTGCCGTGCGGGGGAAGAATGGGGGTATTCGCCTCGGTAAACCAGCAGGGCAGATCCGCGTGGGTGACGTGGTGCGCGATCTTGAACCCTTATCGCTGGTCAACTGCAGCAGCGAATTTTGCCACATCACACCAGCCTGTCGTCTGAAACAGGCGCTAGCTGAAGCCGCGCAGAGTTTTCTCAAGGAGCTGGATAACTATACGCTGGCTGATTTGGTTGAGAAGAATCAACCGCTTTATAAATTATTACTGGTGGAGTGAACCACTCTGCCGGAGATGACAACGGAGGAACCGATATGTCACAAGATCCATTCCAGGAACGCGAAGCTGAGAAGTACGCGAATCCCATCCCGAGCCGGGAATTTATCCTCGAACATTTAACCAAACGGGAAAAGCCTGCCAGCCGCGATGAGCTGGCCATCGAGTTAAATATTGAGGGCGAAGAACAAATAGAAGCGCTGCGCCGCCGCCTGCGCGCGATGGAGCGCGACGGTCAGCTGGTCTTCACACGCCGCCAGTGCTATGCGCTGCCGGAGCGCCTTGATCTCCTCAAAGGTACCGTTATTGGCCACCGTGATGGCTTTGGGTTCCTGCGCGTTGAAGGGCGCAAGGACGATCTGTATCTGTCGTCAGAGCAGATGAAAACCTGTATTCACGGTGACCAGGTGCTGGCCCAGCCACTGGGTGCGGACCGTAAGGGTCGCCGCGAGGCGCGCATCGTTCGCGTGCTGGTACCGAAAACCAGCCAGATTGTTGGCCGCTACTTCACCGACGCTGGCGTCGGCTTCGTCGTCCCGGACGACAGCCGCCTGAGTTTCGATATCCTGATCCCGCCTGAAGAAATCATGGGCGCGCGGATGGGCTACGTGGTGGTGGTCGAACTGACCCAGCGCCCAACCCGCCGCACTAAAGCGGTCGGGAAAATCGTCGAAGTGCTGGGCGACAACATGGGCACCGGCATGGCCGTCGATATGGCGCTGCGTACCCATGAAATTCCTTACGTCTGGCCGCCAGCGGTGGAAAAACAGGTTTCCGGCCTCAAAGAGCAGGTGCCGGAAGAGGCGAAAGCCGGACGCGTCGATCTGCGCTCTCTGCCGCTGGTCACTATTGATGGCGAAGATGCCCGCGACTTCGATGACGCGGTGTACTGCGAGAAGAAACGTGGCGGCGGCTGGCGTCTGTGGGTGGCTATCGCCGACGTGAGCTACTATGTGCGCCCTGGTACGCCGCTGGACGGCGAAGCGCGTAGCCGCGGGACGTCGGTCTACTTCCCGTCGCAGGTGGTACCGATGCTGCCGGAAGTGCTGTCGAACGGCCTGTGCTCGCTGAACCCGCAGGTCGATCGCCTGTGTATGGTGTGCGAGATGACGATTTCGTCAAAAGGCCGCCTGACCGGCTTTAAGTTCTATGAAGCGGTGATGAGTTCACATGCTCGCCTGACCTACACCAAAGTGTGGCATATGCTGCAGGGCGATCAGGAGCTGCGCGAACACTACGCGCCGCTGGTGAAGCATATTGAAGAGCTGCATAACCTCTACAAAGTGCTGGATAGCGCCCGCGAAGAGCGCGGCGGTATCTCATTTGAAAGTGAAGAAGCTAAATTCATCTTCAATGCCGAACGCCGTATTGAGCGTATCGAACAGACTCAGCGTAACGATGCGCATAAGCTGATTGAAGAGTGTATGATCCTGGCGAACATCTCCGCCGCGCGTTTCGTTGAGAAAGCGCAGGAGCCGGCACTGTTCCGTATCCACGATAAGCCAAGCACCGAAGCGATTACCTCCTTCCGTACCGTGCTGGCTGAGCTGGGACTGGAGCTGCCGGGCGGCAACAAGCCGGAGCCGCGCGATTACGCCGAACTGTTGACCTCCATTGCCGATCGCCCGGATGCAGAAATGCTGCAAACGATGCTCCTGCGCTCCATGAAGCAGGCAGTTTACGATCCGGAAAACCGTGGCCACTTTGGCCTGGCGCTGCAGTCATACGCCCACTTCACCTCGCCGATTCGCCGCTACCCGGATCTGTCGCTGCACCGCGCCATCAAGTATCTGCTGGCAAAAGAGCAGGGACATAAAGGGAATAGCACTGAGACCGGCGGCTGGCACTACAGCATGGAAGAGATGCTGCAGCTGGGCCAGCACTGTTCGATGACCGAGCGCCGCGCCGACGAAGCGACGCGTGAAGTATCCGACTGGCTGAAGTGCGACTTCATGCAGGATCAGGTGGGCAACACCTTCTCCGGTGTCATCGCCAGCGTGACCGGCTTTGGCTTCTTTGTCCGCCTGAACGATCTGTTTATTGACGGTCTGGTGCATGTCTCCTCCCTGGATAACGACTATTACCGTTTTGACCAGGTTGGCCAGCGGCTGATCGGCGAGTCCGGCGGCCAGACTTATCGTCTGGGCGACCGTGTGGAAGTCCGCGTGGAAGCCGTCAACATGGACGAGCGTAAGATTGATTTCAGCCTGATTTCCAGCGAGCGTGCGCCGCGTAATGTTGGCAAAACTGCCCGTGAGAAAGCGAAAAAGAGCACCTCTGGCAAACCGGGTGGCCGTCGCCGCCAGGTGGGTAAACAGGTGAACTTCGAGCCGGATAGCGCGTTCCGCAAAGAAAAAGAGCAGGCTAAAGCGAAGCCCAAAGGCGAGAAGAAAGCGAAAAAACCGTCGGCGAAAACACAGAAAATCGCCGCCGCGACCAAAGCCAAGCGCGCGGCAAAGAAGAAAATCGCCGAGTGATTGACGTCCCTTCACTCCAGAAGTCTGCTGGCGCAGAACGGGGTGAAGGGGACGGATAACAGAACCTAAAACGAGTACATCAATGAGTGAAATGATTTACGGCATCCATGCGGTGCAGGCACTGCTGGAACGCGCACCTGAGCGTTTTCAGGAAGTTTATATTCTGAAAGGCCGTGAGGATAAACGCCTGCTGCCGCTGATCCATGCCCTGGAAGCGCAGGGCGTGGTGATTCAGGTGGCCAACCGCCAGTTCCTCGATGAGAAGAGCGAAGGCGCGGTGCATCAGGGGATCATTGCCCGCGTGAAGCCAGGACGTCAGTATCAGGAGAACGATCTGCCGGATCTGCTGGCGCAGCACGATCAGCCGTTCCTGCTGATCCTCGACGGCGTAACCGATCCGCACAACCTCGGCGCCTGCCTGCGTAGCGCCGACGCCGCCGGCGTGCATGCGGTGATCGTGCCGCGAGATCGTTCCGCTCAGCTGAATGCGACGGCGAAGAAAGTGGCCTGCGGCGCGGCGGAGAACGTCCCGCTGATCCGCGTGACCAACCTGGCGCGCACCATGCGTCTGCTGCAGGAAGAAAACGTCTGGATCGTCGGGACCGCTGGCGAAGCCGACCATACGCTGTTCCAGAGCAAAATGACCGGCCCGATGGCACTGGTGATGGGCGCTGAAGGCGAAGGTATGCGTCGTCTGACCCGCGAGCACTGCGATGAGCTGATCAGCATCCCGATGGCGGGCAGCGTCTCCTCGCTGAACGTCTCGGTGGCTACCGGCATCTGCCTGTTTGAAGCGGTCCGCCAGCGCAGCTAAGCTGAACCGTCGACGAATCAAAAAAAGCCATCCTTCGGGATGGCTTTTTTGTGACCGCATTCGCGGGCGAGAATCCCCCAGGAAAACCATACTTATGGCTATCGCCATTGATGGAGGGAGACACGATGCACTGGCAAACGCACACCGTTTTTAATCAACCGACTCCGCTGAATAACAGCAATCTTTTCCTGTCCGATACCGCCCTGCGTGAAGCGGTGGTCCGCGAAGGCGCCGGCTGGGATGGCGATCTGCTCGCCAGCATTGGCCAGCAGCTGGGGACCGCCGAATCACTGGAGCTGGGACGCCTGGCCAACAGTAACCCACCGGAGCTGCTGCGTTATGACGCCACCGGCGCCCGGCTGGACGACGTGCGCTTCCATCCCGCCTGGCACCTGCTGATGCAGGGGCTGTGTGCAAACCGGGTGCATAACCTCGCCTGGCAGGAGGATGCCCGTGAAGGCGCTTTTGTCGCCCGCGCCGCTCGCTTTCTGCTCCATGCCCAGGTGGAGGCTGGGACATTGTGCCCGATTACCATGACCTTCGCCGCGACGCCGCTGCTGCAGCACGCCCTGCCCGCGCCCTTTCGCGACTGGCTGTCGCCGCTGCTTAGCGACCGTTACGATCCCCATCTTGCGCCGGGCGGTCAGAAGCGCGGCCTGCTGATTGGCATGGGGATGACCGAGAAGCAAGGGGGCTCTGATGTGCTGAGCAATACCACCCGCGCGGAGAAAACGGCGGAAGGGTTTTACCGGCTGGTGGGACACAAGTGGTTCTTCTCGGTGCCGCAGAGCGATGCCCACCTGGTGCTGGCCCAGGCCCCCGCGGGACTGTCGTGCTTCTTTGTGCCGCGTCTGCTGCCCGACGGGCAGCGCAACGGCGTGCGTCTTGAACGCTTAAAAGAGAAGCTCGGCAACCGCTCCAACGCCAGCAGTGAAGTGGAGTTTTATGATGCCTGCGGCTGGCTGGTGGGCGAAGAGGGCGACGGTGTGCGGCAGATCCTCAGGATGGGCGGCCTGACCCGCTTTGACTGCGCGCTGGGCAGCCATGCCCTGATGCGTCGCGCCTTCTCGGTGGCGCTGTATCACGCGCTACAGCGTCAGGCGTTTGGCAAAAACCTGGTCGATCAGCCGATGATGCGCCAGCTGCTGGGGCAAATGGCGCTGCGTCTGGAGGGGCAAACCGCGTTTCTGTTTCGTCTGGCTCGCGCCTGGGACCGTCGGGATGATGCCCGGGAAAGCGCATGGGCGCGCCTGTTTACGCCTGCGGCCAAGTTTGCCATCTGCAAGGCCGGTATCCCGTTTGTCGCCGAGGCGATGGAAGTGCTCGGCGGCATCGGCTATTGCGAGGAGAGCGAACTCCCGCGCCTCTACCGTGAGATGCCGGTCAACAGCATCTGGGAAGGTTCCGGCAACATTATGTGTCTCGATGTCATGCGGGTGCTCAGCAAGCAGCCGGCGGCGATGGAGCTGCTGGCGGCAGAGTGCGCGGAGGTGAAAGGACAGAATCGCCATCTCGACCGCGCGTGGCGTCAACTGCAGCAACTGCTGAAACGGCCCGCCGAAGAGCAGGGGAGAGAGATTGCCCGGCTGGTCTATCGTCTTGGCGCGGGGGCGCAGATGCTGCGCCACGCTTCGCCGCCGCTGGCTGAAGCCTGGTGTCGGATGATGCTCGACACCCGCGGCGACATGCGTCTTGATGCGCCGACCCTCGACGACCTGCTGCTGCGGGCCATGGGGCGCGGGCGCCAGGCGCCTCAGGCGTAGAGAATGGCCTGTACGCGCCAGCTGTCCGGCTGTTGTTCTTCGTACATCTGAATAATGCGATACCAGGAGGCGCCTTGCTCGTCCGCTTTGCGGGCAATGGCGTGCTCCACATCCTGTTGGCTGCCGGAAAGATTAGTGACGGAGATCAGACCGATTTCATTCAGGCCAGTGACGCAATCCGCGCTGGCGAATTCGGCTGACTGCGCGGACGTATTGGCCGTCGCAGCGGTAAACAGCAGGCTGGGTAGGGTAAAAGATCGTTTCATCGTCAGCTCCATTTCACGTAGTCCCAAGGGCAGTCCGTTGCTAACGTCCTGCCAGGTGGCTGGCCGAACGTTATTATGCACAGGAGAACGTGAATGGACGCAAAGCTGTGTAAAGCAGATTTAAAGACGCCGCCTCGTCATCGACGATAGAGGATCGCCTGCGAATACCACTGGCCGGGTACCATGGTGTCATCGATCATGATGATGACGTAGTAATCGGCTTTGGCCGCTTCTGCTTTGGCCTTCAGCGCTGCTTCGACATCCATCGGCGAACCGTACATCAGCACACTCACCGTGGCCATTTTCTGCAGGCCAGCCGTCTGATTACGCTGGATCTCCTGCGGATGGTCGGTGGCGGGCGGAGGGGCTTCCGGCGTCCCCTGCAGGGCACTACACCCGCTGAGCACGATAGCCAGTAGCCACGGTGAAAACCTGCGCATAACCATATCTCGTTTCCTGATAGTGATAGTGTAGTGGTAGCCTTAACAGGATTTCCGGGGAATGTTCCCGAACTGTTATCTCTGACGCGATTTTCGAATGAAAATGTTGTGAAAGCGTAACCAGGTTCTCAACATTATGAATCGTAGCAAACCGGGTTGCCTGGTGAATGAATTTTCCCATGACGCCTAACCACGATAGAGAAGGGAGACGATAAATGATTGCACTAGAAATGCGCAACCTCGGCGGCGGTGAAATTTTGCATGCCTGCCCACAGGAGAGTCTGGATAAACCTTTGCCCTGTATCGTCTTTTATCATGGCTTTACCTCCTCGAAGCTGGTCTACAGCTACTTTGCGGTGGCGTTGGCCGAGGCGGGCTTCCGGGTGATCATGCCGGACGCCCCGGAGCATGGGGCGCGTTATCAGGGCGACGAGGCCGGGCGGATGCAGCGCTTCTGGCCGATCCTGCAGCAGAATTTCAGGGAGTTTCCCGCGCTGCGCGAGGCGATTATCGCCGAGGGATGGCTGGAGGGAGAGCGGCTGGCGGTGGCTGGCGCCTCGATGGGAGGGATGACGGCGCTGGGTATCATGACGCACCATCCCGAACTGAACAGCGTCGCTTGTCTGATGGGGTCGGGCTATTTTCGTTCGCTGTCGCAAACCCTGTTTCCCTCGCCTGGCTTTGATGCTGACAGTCTCCGCGAGTGGGATGTCAGCCATCAGCTGGCGTCCCTTGCCCGGCGGCCGCTGTTGCTCTGGCATGGGGACGCTGACGATGTGGTGCCGCCGGAAGAGACCTTTCGTCTTGAGCAGGCGCTGCGGCAAGGCGATCTTGCCGCCAGGCTGACCTGCGTCTGGCAAAAGGGCGTCCGCCATCGCATTACGCCAGAGGCGCTGGCCGCGACGGTCGCCTTTTTCCGCCAGCATCTTTAAACGCGGATCACGCTGACGCCCTGATCCTCAAGCTGTTTGAGGATTGCGGCATCAGCCTGTTTCCCGGTGATCACCACGTCAATTTGCCTGGCCTGGCTGAATAACATCCCGGCGCGCTCGCCGATCTTGCTGCTGTCGACCAGCACCGCCAGTTTGCCGACCACGCTGAGCATTTTCTGCTCGGCCATGGCGGTCAACATATCGGTTTTGTAGAGCCCTTCGGCGGTGAGCCCTTTGCCGCTGGTGAACATCCAGTGCCCGGCATACAGGCTGTTTTCGCTACCGTGGGGGCTGAGTGTGATGGCGTGGCTGCGGTTATACTGCCCGCCCATGATAATCACGCTGTCGTGCTCCTGATCGATCAGATAATTAGCCAGCGGCAGATAGTTGGTGATGATCTGCACCGGTTTACCGCACAGTTCCCGTCCCAGCAGAAAGGCGGTGGAGCCGCAGTTAATGACGATACTTTCCCCTGGCGCGATCAACTGCGAAGCGGCGCGTGCAATACGCACTTTTTCATCCAGATTTTGCGCCTGGTGGATGTTCATTGGCGTCCAGCGGGGGCGCTGCTCACTAATGGCTTCCGCGCCATTGCGAACCTTTTTCAGTTTGCCGCTTTCATCCAGCTTGTTGATATCACGTCGGGCGGTTGCGGGTGAGATCCCGAGCCGCGACATCACCTGCTCTACGGTAACAAACCCCGTTTGGGCGAGCAGATCCAGCAGAATTTGGTGCCTTTGCGCTTCCGTCATGAGCGAATCCGATTAAAAGTGAACGGCAAAGATGATATTTGAAATCATGTGAAAATACTAACCCTGCGGCGGGGTATTTCCGGCAGGCAGTGCCTGCCGGAGGCGGCTTACAGGAAGGATTTGAACGGCAGGTCCGGCTCAATGGTGAAGCAGTCATCGAAGCCGCGCGGGTAGTGATATTCGAAATTGTCTTTATCCAGCGGCCAGGTAAATTTGCCGCCGACCTGCCAGATAAACGGCTTGAAGCCGTACTTCAGACGATCCTTTTTCATCTCCCACAGGACGCGGATCTCCTGCGGATCGGCCTGAAAGTTTGACCAGATATCATGGTGGAACGGGATCACCACTTTGGCGTTGAGCGACTCCGCCATACGCAGGATATCGGCGCTGGTCATTTTGTCGGTGATGCCGCGCGGGTTCTCGCCATACGAGCCGAGGGCGACGTCAATTTGATGCTCGTTGCCGTGTTTCGCGTAGTAGTTGGAGTAGTGGGAATCGCCGCTGTGGTAGAGATTGCCACCCGGTGTTTTAAACAGATAGTTGACTGCGCGCTGGTCCATGCCGTCCGGCAGCACGCCGGCGGCTTTTTGATCCGCCGGGAGGGTGATCAGCGCCGTGCGATCGAACGCGTCGAGCGCGTGGATCTCAATGTCTTTGATCTTCACTACATCGCCGGGCTTCATGACGATACACCGCGCTTTCGGTACGCCCCAGCCTATCCACAGATCGACGCAGGTTTTCGGCCCAATAAAGGGCACATCGGCAGGGCAGTTCTGCATCACGGCGGCGGCGACGTTGACGTCAATATGATCGTTATGATCATGGGTCGCCAGTACGGCGTCAATTTGGCGAATGGCGAACGGATCGAGCACGAACGGCGTGGTGCGCAGGTTCGGCTGCAGTTTCTTCACACCCGCCATCCGCTGCATTTGATGGCCGGTTTTCATCAGCGGATTGCCGTGGCTCTGTTTGCCGGTGCCGCACCAGAAATCGACGCAGACGTTAGCTCCACCCTCGGATTTTAACCAGATGCCGGTACAGCCCAGCCACCACATGGCGAAGGTGCCTGGCGCAACCTGCTCTTGTTCAATCTCTTCATTCAGCCAGCTACCCCATTCCGGAAAGGTGTTCAGGATCCATGATTCTCGGGTGATGGTTTGGACTTTACTCATCGCGGTCTTCCTCATGCATTTTCAAAAGTAATCATTATTTGATTGGTTTTGATTTATGTTGTCACTGTGTTTTCAAGATTGCAATCTTGTTTTCCTGCATTTTTGCGAGGCATCGCGCATAATTTCCGGGCTCTATCCGCTCAAATTGACGTTAGATGTTGTTTTATCTATATGATTTAAAGATGTTTATTTATGTCTCTATGTACGTAATTGGTAATGACCTGAGGTAAAGTAAGGATTATTGCGGTGTACGTCACATTTAATCAAATTCAATCTTGTTGTGATTATTTTTGATTATTAGAGTGATGGCGACGACAACTGCTGAGCGACATGCGCGTTCAAAGCCTTCCTCTTCTGGAGTGTGTTATGGAGATCCTCTACAACATCTTTACCGTCTTCTTTAATCAGGTCATGACCAATGCCCCGCTGCTGCTGGGTATCGTGACCTGTCTTGGCTATATCCTGTTGCGTAAAAGCGTCAGCGTGATTATCAAAGGTACGATCAAAACCATCATTGGTTTCATGCTGTTACAAGCCGGTTCCGGCATCCTCACCAGCACCTTTAAGCCGGTGGTGGCGAAAATGTCAGAGGTCTATGGCATCAATGGCGCGATTTCCGACACTTACGCCTCGATGATGGCGACCATCGACCGGATGGGCGAGGCCTACAGCTGGGTGGGGTATGCGGTGCTCCTGGCACTGGCGCTCAACATCTGTTATGTCCTGCTGCGGCGCATTACCGGTATCCGCACCATCATGCTGACTGGCCATATCATGTTTCAGCAGGCGGGGCTGATTGCGGTCTCGTTCTTCATCTTTGGTTACGGGATGTGGACGACTATTATCTGCACTGCGGTACTGGTCTCCCTGTACTGGGGGATCACCTCCAACATGATGTTCAAGCCGACTCAGCTGGTCACCGACGGCTGCGGTTTTTCCATCGGTCACCAGCAGCAGTTTGCCTCGTGGATTGCCTACAAAGTGGCGCCGTATCTGGGGAAAAAAGAGGAGAGCGTCGAAGAGCTCAAGCTGCCCGGCTGGCTGAATATCTTCCACGACAACATCGTTTCTACCGCGATTGTGATGACCATTTTCTTTGGCGCGATCCTGCTTTCCTTCGGTATTGATGTAGTGCAGGCGATGGCGGGTAAAACCCACTGGACGGTCTATATCCTGCAGACCGGTTTCTCCTTCGCGGTGGCAATTTTCATCATTACCCAGGGCGTGCGGATGTTCGTCGCCGAACTGTCCGAAGCCTTCAACGGTATCTCGCAACGCCTGATCCCCGGCGCGGTGCTGGCGATTGACTGCGCCGCGATCTACAGCTTTGCGCCGAATGCGGTGGTGTGGGGCTTTATGTGGGGCACCATCGGCCAGCTGATTGCCGTCGGCATTCTGGTCGGCATCGGCTCTTCAATTCTGATTATTCCAGGCTTTATCCCGATGTTCTTCTCCAACGCGACGATTGGCGTTTTTGCCAACCACTTCGGCGGCTGGCGCGCGGCGCTCAAGATCTGCCTGGTGATGGGCATGATTGAAATCTTCGGCTGCGTATGGGCGGTGAAGCTCACCGGTATGAGCGCCTGGATGGGGATGGCGGACTGGTCGATTCTGGCGCCGCCGATGATGCAGGGCTTCGCCTCCATCGGGCTGGCGTTTATGGCCGTCATCATCCTGATTGCACTGGCTTATATGTTCTTCGCCGGCCGCGCACTGCGCGCCGAGGAAGACGCGGAAAAACAACTGGCAGAGGCCTCTGCCCAATAAGGAGTTCTGATTATGACCGTACGTATTCTGGCTGTGTGTGGCAACGGGCAAGGCAGTTCCATGATCATGAAAATGAAGGTGGATCAGTTCCTGACGCAATCCAACATCGACCACACGGTAAACAGCTGCGCGGTAGGTGAATACAAAAGCGAGCTGAACGGCGCGGATATCATCATCGCTTCAACCCATATCGCGGGGGAGATTACCGTCTCCGGCAATAAACACGTGGTGGGCGTACGCAATATGCTGTCGCCGGCGGATTTCGGCCCAAAACTGCTGGAGGTGATCAAAGCTCACTTCCCGCAGGACGTGAAATAAGGAGCGGCCATGAAACTCCATGACTCACTGGCGCAGAACCACTCCATTCGCCTGCAGGCGGAAGCGGAAACCTGGCAGGAGGCGGTGAAGATCGGCGTCGATTTGCTGGTGGCCGCCGACGTAGTGGAACCGCGCTACTACCAGGCGATCCTCGACGGCGTCGCGCAGCATGGCCCCTATTTTGTTATCGCGCCGGGGCTGGCGATGCCGCACGGGCGGCCGGAAGAGGGCGTCAAAAAAACCGGCTTTGCGCTGGTGACGCTAAAAAAACCGTTGATTTTCAATCACGAAGATAACGACCCGGTCGACATCCTGATCACTATGGCGGCGGTTGACGCCACCACCCACCAGGAGGTGGGCATCATGCAGATCGTTAACCTGTTTGACGATGAAGCCAATTTCGACCGTTTACGCGCCTGCCGTAGCGAGCAGGAAGTGCTGGATTTAATCAAAAACGCCACCGCGGCGGCTGTTTAAAAGGAACACCATCATGTCATTACCTATGTTACAGGTCGCTCTGGACAACCAAACGCTGGCCAGCGCCTATGAAACGACCCGCCTGATCGCCGAAGAGGTGGATATCATTGAAGTCGGCACTATTCTTTGCGTCGGCGAAGGGGTGCGTGCGGTGCGCGATCTGAAAGCGCTGTATCCGCATAAAATCGTGCTGGCGGACGCCAAAATTGCCGACGCCGGCAAGATCCTGTCGCGGATGTGCTTTGAAGCCAACGCCGACTGGGTCACGGTGATCTGCTGTGCCGATATCAATACCGCCAAAGGGGCGCTGGACGTCGCCAAAGAATATAACGGCGATGTGCAAATTGAGCTGACCGGCTTCTGGACCTGGGAGCAGGCGCAGGCATGGCGCGAGGCGGGTATTCAGCAGGTGGTCTATCACCGCAGCCGCGACGCACAGGCGGCAGGCGTGGCGTGGAGCGAGGCGGATATCAGCGCGATTAAACGTTTGTCCGATATGGGCTTCAAAGTGACTGTCACCGGCGGCCTGGCGCTGGAAGACCTGCCGCTGTTCGCCGGGATCCCTATCCACGTCTTTATTGCCGGGCGCAGCATCCGCGATGCCGCCTCGCCGGTGGAAGCGGCGCGCCAGTTTAAACGCTCAATCGCCCAGCTGTGGGGTTAAGGAGCGGTTATGTTGGCGAAATCCATTCCGCTCGGCATCTATGAAAAAGCGCTCCCCGCCGGGGAGTGCTGGCTGGAGCGGCTGCAGCTGGCGAAGGCGCTGGGTTTTGATTTTGTGGAAATGTCTCTCGATGAAACGGACGTTCGCCTTGCGCGACTGGACTGGAGCCCCGAGCAGCGTCTGGCGCTGGTCAAGGCGGTGGCTGACACCGGCGTCCGGGTACCATCGATGTGCCTTAGCGCCCATCGCCGTTTTCCGCTGGGTAGTGAAGACGACGCGGTGCGTCATCAGGGGCTGGAAATTATGCGTAAAGCCATCCAGCTGGCGCAGGATGTGGGGATCCGGGTGATCCAGCTGGCAGGCTACGACGTCTATTACCAGCAGGCGAACGATGAGACGCGCCGCCGCTTTCGCGACGGCCTGAAACAGAGCGTCGAGATGGCCAGCCGTGCCCAAGTCACGCTGGCGATGGAGATCATGGATTACCCGCTGATGAACTCGATCAGTAAGGCCTTAGGCTACGCCCATTACCTGAATAATCCGTGGTTCCAGCTTTACCCTGATATCGGCAATCTGTCAGCGTGGGATAACGACGTCCAGATGGAACTGAAGGCGGGGATCGGGCATATCGTGGCGGTACACGTCAAAGACACGAAACCTGGCGTCTTTAAAAACGTGCCGTTCGGCGAAGGGGTGGTTGATTTTGAACGCTGCTTCGAAACGCTCAAGCAAACCGGCTACTGTGGCCCGTACCTGATTGAGATGTGGAGCGAAACCAGCACTGACCCGCTGGCGGAGGTGGCGAAGGCACGTGACTGGGTGAAGGCGCGGATGGCCCGCGCGGGCCTGATGGAGGCGGCGTAATGCAACAACTGAAACAGCAGGTGTTCGAGGCCAATATGGATCTGCCGCGCTACGGCCTGGTGACCTTCACCTGGGGCAATGTCAGCGCCATTGACCGGCAGCGCGGGCTGGTGGCGATCAAGCCCAGCGGCGTCGCCTATGAGACCATGAAGGCGGACGATATGGTTGTCGTGGATCTTGAGGGCAACGTGGTGGAAGGGCTGTATCGCCCCTCTTCCGATACCGCCACCCATCTGGCGCTCTATCGTCGTTATCCCGACCTTGGCGGGGTGGTGCATACCCACTCGACGCATGCCACCGCCTGGGCGCAGGCGGGGCTGGCGATCCCGGCGCTCGGCACCACTCATGCGGATTATTTCTTCGGTGATATCCCCTGCACCCGGGCGCTTAGCGCACAGGAGGTGGACGAGGCTTACGAGCTGAACACCGGGCAGGTGATTATCGAAACGCTGGGTGCGTCGAATCCGCTGCATACGCCAGGGATCGTCGTCTATCAGCACGGGCCGTTTGCCTGGGGCAAAGACGCCCACGAGGCGGTACACAACGCGGTGGTGATGGAAGAAGTGGCGCGCATGGCGTGGATTGCCCGCGGCATTAATCCGCAGCTGCAGCCAATCGACAGCTGGCTGATGAAAAAACATTTTCTGCGTAAACACGGGCCAAACGCCTACTACGGGCAGAAGTAAACAGCGCGCTCCGGGGCTTTCACCGTCACGGTGAAGCAACTGGTCTGGCCCCGGAGCCGTTTTTAATCCTGACGATAGGCCGATGGCATCACGCGCATGCCGATGAGCGTGACCATACAAATTATCGCTCCGGCGTAAAACGTCGAGGCGGCGCCGAAGGTTTCCCACAGTACCCCGGCGCCGGTACTGGCCAGCAGCAGCGCCAGGCCGCTCATCAGGTTGAACATGCCGAATGCCGTACCGCGTAGTTCCGGCGGCGCGGTATGCGCAACCATCGCTGCCAGCAGGCCCTGGGTCATTCCCATATGAATCCCCCACAGCGCAACGCCGAGCAGCAGCGTACTCCAGTGGCCGCTGAGCGCCAGCACAATATCGGCGAGGATCAGCACCAGCAGTCCCCACTGCAGCAGTTTGCTGTGACTCATGCTGTCTGAGAGTTTACCGAACGGGTAGGCCGTGAGGCTGTAGACCAGGTTCATCGCCACCATCACCAGCGGAATGGTAAACAGCGGGATCTCCATCTGCTGGGCGCGCAGCACCAGAAAGGCTTCGCTGAAGCGGGCGAGGGTGAAGATGCTGCCGATGGCGACCACCCACCAGTAGGCGGCGGAGAGCTTTTGCAGATTTTCGCGCTTCAGCGGATTGCTGCGTTTATGGGCGATGGCGGATTTTGGCGCCTGCAGGCCAAAACCCAGCAGGAGAATGGAGAGCACGGCGGGAATGACCGCCACCCAGAAAATGGCGTGGAAATCGTTGGCCCAGATAAACATCAGTAGCACCGCCAGCAGCGGACCGAGAAACGCGCCGACGGTATCCAGCGCCTGACGTAGCCCGAAGGCGGCGCCGCGGATCTCCGGCGGCGTGACGTCAGCAACCAGCGCATCGCGCGGCGCGCCGCGAATACCTTTCCCCACGCGGTCAATCATACGGGCGCTAAACACCACTCCGGCGGTGGGGGCGATGGCAAACAGCGGTTTGCTGAGCGCGCCCAGGCCGTATCCCAGCAGCGCCAGTCCTTTGCGCTTGCCGACATAGTCGCTGATCACGCCGGAGAAGACTTTCAGGATCAGGGCGGTGGCTTCTGCCAGCCCCTCAATAAGACCGATAATTATCACGCTGGCGCCGAGGGTGGTGGCCATAAACAGCGGTAAGAGGCTGTGGATCATCTCGGAGGAGACATCCATCAGCAGGCTGACGCCGCCGAGTACCCAAACGCCTTTGGGGATACGGCCTAAGGTGGCGAAACGCGGAACCATCAATCACTCCTGATTATCGAAAGGCGAGTGGCTGATTAAATCAGGTTGCGATGACGCTGATAAGTCGGTTTGTAAAATAATTCTCAATTGCGTTTAGGCGCAGGCCTTGCTTCGCCCCTCGCGAGGAGAGGCGAAGAATCGGGCAGGCGTTAGCGGTAAATCACCGCGCTGGCGCGAAGCGGGCCATTGGTTTCTGGTTCGTGCATCAGGATGGGCTGAAAGTATTTCGCCCCCTGCGCATCGCTCATCTGGCTAAGGGCCTGCTCGGCCTCGTGCTCAGTGGCCATATTATGATTGATATAGATAACGCCGAGGCTCTGCACGTCGTCCATGTTGCGGGCCTGTCGTTCGGTGATTTGGATAGCTGCCAGCGCGTTGGCGCTGAAGAAAAGCGCGGCCATCATGACGATGATTTTCAGTTTCATATACTACGCTCCTGACTGACAGTCCTGACGCTGACTCGGGGGATCTCCTGTGGGCATTGGGTTTCTGATTTAAGTGTAATCGCTGCGTGTCCGGCGCATGGCGACCTTTTCTGATGCAGTTGTTCAAAAAAATGCCGCTTCCGTTATTGGTTGATTTTAAATCACCCACTTAGCGCAACTTGGCGCTTAGTGCGAATTATTTGTGCAAATGCGCTTGTGTTCCTGGGGGGGCGCCATTAGAATGACGCGTCAATTTTTCAGCCGCCCTTTAACACGTTCCTTGCCTCCATGGGCCGCGGCTGACCCAGACAGGAGGCTGAATAATCCGTAAGGAGCAATTCGATGCGTCATTACGAAATCGTTTTTATGGTCCATCCTGACCAGAGCGAACAGGTTCCGGGCATGATCGAACGTTACACTGGTGCAATCACTGCAGCAGCAGGTACGATCCACCGTCTGGAAGACTGGGGCCGCCGTCAGCTGGCTTATCCGATCAACAAACTGCACAAAGCTCACTACGTTCTGCTGAACGTTGAAGCACCGCAGGAAGCGATCGATGAGCTGGAAACTAACTTCCGCTTCAACGACGCCGTTATCCGCAGCATGGTAATGCGTACTAAGCACGCTGTTACCGAAGCATCTCCGATGGTTAAAGCGAAAGACGAGCGCCGTGAGCGTCGCGAAGATTTCGCCAACGAAACCGCAGATGATTCTGAAGCTGGGGATTCTGAAGAGTAATCCTGATGACCAACCGTCTGGAGCTGTCCGGCATTATTTGCAGGACTCCACTTCGTAAGGTCAGCCCGTCAGGAATTCCTCACTGCCAGTTCGTGCTTGAGCATCGTTCAGTGCAGGAGGAAGCCGGTTTTCACCGGCAGGCATGGTGTCAAATGCCCGTTATTATTAGCGGTCACGAAAACCAGGCCATTACTCACAGTATAACGGTCGGTAGCGCAGTAACCGTTCGAGGGTTCATCTCTTGCCATAAGGCAAAGAACGGCTTGAGCAAAATGGTTCTGCATGCCGAGCAGATTGAATTGATAGATTCTGGAGACTAGCCATATGGCACGTTATTTCCGTCGTCGCAAGTTCTGCCGTTTCACCGCGGAAGGCGTTCAAGAGATCGACTATAAAGATATCGCTACGCTGAAAAACTACATCACCGAAAGCGGTAAGATTGTCCCGAGCCGTATCACCGGTACCCGTGCAAAATACCAGCGTCAGCTGGCTCGCGCTATCAAACGCGCTCGCTACCTGTCCCTGCTGCCGTACACTGATCGTCATCAGTAATCGGTCACGGTCCATTAATACGACTTTGAGAGGATAAGGTAATGCAAGTTATTCTGCTTGATAAAGTAGCAAACCTGGGTAGCCTGGGTGATCAGGTTAACGTTAAAGCGGGCTATGCTCGTAACTTCCTGGTCCCGCAGGGTAAAGCTGTTCCTGCTACCAAGAAAAACGTTGAATTCTTCGAAGCACGTCGCGCTGAACTGGAAGCCAAACTGGCTGACGTTCTGTCAGCTGCTGAAGCTCGTGCTGCGCAGATCAACGCCCTGGAATCCGTAACCATCGCGTCTAAAGCTGGCGACGAAGGTAAACTGTTCGGTTCCATCGGTACTCGCGACATCGCTGACGCTGTTACTGCAGCAGGCGTTAAAGTTGCTAAGAGCGAAGTTCGCCTGCCGAACGGCGTTCTGCGTAACGTTGGCGAGCACGAAGTGGACTTCCAGGTTCACAGCGAAGTATTCGCTAAAGTTATCATCAACGTGGTTGCTGAGTAATCGGCCTCTGACGTTCTGGTAACAACAAATCGCCGGCCTTGTGCCGGCGTTTTGCTTTTTAACGCCTTTCATTTTGTTGCGGCGGCGTAACGCTTGTTGTCGTCTTCTCCGCTATCGCGCACGCACAAAGCTGCCGTTCGACTGGCGGGTAAACAACACCTGCTGGCCGTTGCCGGTATCGATAGTGAGGCCGGTGACTACGCCGTTGGCGTTCTGCCGAATTTGCACCGTCTGTCCACTCTGCAACGTGCTTAATGGTTTGCCAGCGCCTTCAACCTGCGCCATCGCGTAGACGTCGGTGGCCGGCAGCCCATGATCGCGGAACAGCTGGGCCAGGGTTTTGCCTGACTCGATGCGATAGGTCCGCCACTGCTGCTCAATGCCCGGTGCGGACTGCTGCTGCGAGGATTGATACGGTTGGGAAGCAGGCTGCTGCGTCTGCGCCTGATCTGGCTGCTCGTCCTGAATCGGCTCCGGGGCGACGGGCGCCATCTGATCGGCATCGCTCACGGTCGGCGTATTGGTGATCGGCGGGAGCGGAACGGCCTGATTGCCGCCAGCTTGCGGCTGGGACTGCGACTGAAGATTCAGGTTCGCTTCGCGGCTGTTTGTCGCCGGGCTTTGGCTATCGTCGGAAGGAAGAAGGATACCGATAATGACCAACAGGAAGCCTGCGATGATACCCCGGCGGTGCATCGGGGGAAGCGGGTCCAGGAGGCGAAAATGATCCGGGGCGTGCCAGATCTTCGCCAGGGTAGATGTCAGTTCAAAGCGCCCGGGCATGGCTTTCCTCCTGCTCCGCATATTTTTATCCTGCATATGAGTATAGATGGCTAACGTCCTGATGACCGGAACAAAGTAAAGTTAACCTGCTGCCACCTATTGTTTCTGTTTCGCTGAGATTTGTCATCATCCGCCGACAAAGTTTTACCCATTTCGCTATGGCTGTTATGCTTTCGCACGCTTTTCTCTTGATGTTTATCACCCAAAAAGGAACAAAGATGGCAACCCCAACTTTTGACACTATCGAAGCGCAGGCAAGTTACGGTATCGGCTTGCAGGTTGGACAACAGCTGAGCGAATCCGGCCTGCAGGGGCTGCTGCCGGAAGCGCTGGTGGCGGGTATCGCTGATGCGCTGGAAGGTAACCAGCCGCAGGTGCCGGTAGAAGCCGTTCACCGCGCGCTGCGTGAAATCCACGAGCGTGCTGACGCCGTACGCCGCGAACGTTTCCAGGCTATGGCCGCCGACGGCCAGAAATACCTCGATGAAAACCGCGAGAAAGAGGGTGTGAACAGCACCGAATCTGGTCTGCAGTTCCGCGTACTGACCCAGGGCGAAGGCCCGATCCCGGCACGTACCGACCGCGTACGCGTGCACTACACCGGCAAACTGATCGACGGTACCGTCTTCGACAGCTCCGTCGCCCGTGGTGAGCCAGCTGAATTCCCGGTGACCGGCGTAATTGGCGGCTGGATTGAAGCGCTGACCCTGATGCCGGTCGGTTCTAAATGGGAACTGACGATCCCGCACAACCTGGCCTACGGCGAACGCGGCGCTGGCGCGTCGATTCCTCCGTTCAGCACCCTGATCTTCGAAGTTGAACTGCTGGATATTATCTAAACAGCAGAGGCTTCCTCTTCCCCTGAGGTGGGGGAAGCCGCAAAAATAGCGTAAAATCCTTAAGTTAAAAATTAATTAGAATTATGTTTTGCATTCATCGCATATGGGTGTATTTTTGTGAGCTATTTCGCGGTAGATGAGTGATATAACACTCACTTTAAACATAAAATTAACATTATATCTAAATCATAGTATTCATCCCTCCGATTCTTACCTAATATCGACTAGCCCTTGCTGGGGTTAATGACAGACGACGGGCCATCAGAGCCTGAACAACACAGACAGGTACAACAGGAAGAAATCACATGGTAGATCAGGTTAAAGTCGCTGCTATTGAGCAGGAGCCGACTGAACAATCGCTACGGCGAAATCTCACAAACCGACATATTCAGCTGATTGCGATTGGCGGGGCGATCGGCACTGGGTTATTTATGGGTTCTGGCAAAACTATCAGTCTTGCAGGTCCATCTATTATTTTTGTTTATATGATTATCGGTTTTATGCTGTTTTTCGTTATGCGAGCCATGGGCGAATTACTGCTGTCGAACCTCGAATATAAATCCTTCAGCGATTTTGCGGCCGATCTGCTGGGGCCGTGGGCGGGCTACTTTACCGGCTGGACCTATTGGTTCTGTTGGGTCGTCACCGGAATGGCGGACGTAGTGGCGATCACCGCCTACGCGCAGTTCTGGTTTCCCGGACTCTCCGACTGGGTTGCGTCGCTGGCGGTGATCCTGCTGCTGCTGGGCCTGAACCTTGCTACCGTCAAAATGTTTGGCGAAATGGAGTTCTGGTTCGCGATGATCAAAATCGTCGCCATCGTGGCGCTGATCGTCGTCGGCCTGGTGATGGTCATGATGCATTTCAAATCGCCGACCGGCGTCGAAGCCTCTTTCGCCCATCTGTGGAATGACGGCGGTTGGTTCCCGAAAGGGCTGAGCGGCTTCTTTGCTGGCTTCCAGATAGCGGTGTTCGCCTTCGTGGGGATTGAGCTGGTCGGTACCACCGCCGCCGAAACCAAAGACCCGGAGAAATCCCTGCCGCGGGCAATTAATTCTATTCCGCTGCGTATCATTATGTTCTACGTCTTCGCGCTGATTGTGATTATGTCGGTGACGCCGTGGAGCTCCGTGGTGCCGAGCAAGAGCCCGTTCGTCGAGCTGTTCGTGCTGGTCGGCCTGCCGGCGGCGGCGAGCCTGATTAACTTCGTGGTGCTGACTTCCGCAGCCTCCTCGGCCAACAGCGGCGTGTTCTCTACCAGCCGTATGTTGTTCGGTCTGGCGCAGGATGGTCAGGCGCCGAAGATGTTCGCCAAGCTGTCGAAGCGTGCGGTGCCGGCGAAGGGTTTAACCTTCTCCTGCATGTGCCTGCTGGGCGGTGTGGTCATGCTGATGGTCAACCCGAGCGTGATTGCTGCATTCACCATGATCACCACGGTGTCGGCGATCCTGTTTATGTTCGTCTGGACGATTATCCTCTGCTCTTATCTGGTCTACCGTAAACAGCGCCCGCAGCTGCACGAGAAGTCCAAATATAAGATGCCGCTGGGCAAATTCATGTGCTGGGTGTGTATGGCCTTCTTCGTCTTCGTACTGGTGCTGTTGACCCTGGAAGATGATACCCGTGAAGCGCTGATGGTCACCCCGCTGTGGTTTGTTCTGCTGGGCGCGGGCTGGCTGTTTGCCGGCAAAAAACGTCTGGCGAAATAAAAGAAAATGTTAACGTTGCTTGCAACGGCCCGTCATAAAAAAGGCCACCCGGAGTGGCCAAAGTAAGACGGACAATGTCGAGGGCGCCTGCGGGCGCCTTTTTCTTTATTTTCCGGCGAGGGCGCGCGGGAACAGCACGTTATTTTCCAGACTGATGTGCTCCATCAAATCGTCAATCATCTCGTTGATACCGTTATACATCGCCTTCCAGGTGGTGCACGCTTCCGGCGGCGGCGTCACGTTATGGGTGATGTGCTTAATGACTTCCAGCAGTTCACCCGCTTCATCGTGCTCACTTTCCATTACGCTGATCGGCCCCCCGGCCTGGGCGCCCATCCCCTGTTTGATCATCGGGAACAGGATCTGCTCCTCTTTCATCATGTGGCTGGAGAGTTCCTGATGCAGCATGGTCAGGTATTTGGTCAGTCCTTTCGGCACGTTTGGTTTATCGGCATGCACACGTTCAACCTTCGTCGCCTGCAGAATCAGCTCCGGCAGCTGTTCGCGGTGCCGGTCGTGATAGCGAACGATGATATGGTCGATGATCTCCGCGAGAGGTGCTGCGCGCCAGTCGCGGGAGAGAGGCTGCTCGGCCAGTTTCGCCAGCTCGGCTTCAATCACCGCGACATCCAGCGCTTTGCGCGATGCAGCGCGCGCCAGCGTCTGTTTGCCACCGCAGCAGTAATCCATATCGTATTGACGGAACAGGGCGGAGGCGCGCGGGATGGTCAGCGCCAGCTCGCCTAAAGGTTGGTCACGGAAAGCCATAGCAGTTACCTCGTCATCAGGAATATAAGATGTATTTTAAATGCATCTTTGTGGCGAGGGAATACCCCTTAAGGAGGCCTGGCTACTTTTTTTCGTCCGTCAGCGGCTGCAACATCGGTTTTTCCGGTCTGGCGCGTACGGCGGAGACCACGCCGAGCACCAGTAGCAGGATCCCACTCAGGGTTAACAGCGGCGGTAAACTTTGCCGCAGCAGAAAGGTATACAGGAGCCCTGCCAGGGTTTCGAAGACGATCAGCGGCCCGAGGATCACCGTCGGCAGCCGCTGGCTGGCAATATTCCAGCACAGCGCGCCGACCCATGAGCAGAGCACCGCGATAGCCAGCATCAACGTAATAAACACCGTCGGGCGCGGGCCGAAGGGCAGGGGAAACCCGGCCTGCTGACCGTGCAGCCAGGCGCAGGCGGCGAGATAGCCGACCAGCGAAACCGGAAGCGTGACCAGTGCCTGAGCGGTAGCCCACATCATCGGCGGTTGATGCGGGTTTTCCCGCAGCCAGCGAGCGTTGCGCAGCGCATACCAAGCCCAGCAGACCACCGATCCCAGCGCCAGCGCGATGCCGGATCCGTAGCGCCACGGGCTAAAATCAGGCAGCCCCTGGCGCAGTTCTGCGACGTTAACGCAGATCAGGCCCACGGCGATGCAGACCAGCGCCGGAAACAGACGCCGCCACGGTAGCTTACCGTCACGCTGGCTGTAGAGCAGATTAGCGAGCACCGGCAGTACCACCGGCAGCGTGCCGATAATCATGGTGGAGACCGGTGCCCCGGTGCGCTGAATAGCACTGGCCAGGCAGACGTAATAGATAAGATTCCCCATCATCGTCAGGCCCAGCGCGGTCCACCAGTCGTTCCGGCTCAGCTGGCGCAAACGCGCGCGCCCGAGCCACGCCAGCGGCAGGGCGATCAGGCCCAGCGCCAGATAGCGTCCCATCGACTGCAGCGTCGCCGGATATTCTGGCACCAGCAAAGGCCCGACAAAGATTAATCCCCACATCAGCCCCGCCAGCAGGGCGTACAACACACCACTAATCATCATTGCATCCGTTGTCATCACCGTTGTCTGCAGTGTAGAAGGGGGCCGGGCAGGAATATTGTATGAGATTGCGCATTAGCGCCTGGCGACCTGCTTCTGATAGCGCACCGGCGTAATACCGTAACGCAGGGTGAAGGCGCGGGTCAGGTGGGACTGGTCGGTGAGGCCGACGGCTATCGCCACTTCGGCGGCGGGCATACCGTGGGTGAGAAATGCCTTGGCGCGCCACAGACGGATGGCCATCAGCATCTGATGGGGCGTCACGTGATAGTGGGCTTTAAACTGGCGCTGAAAGTGGTACGGGCTAAGCGCCGCCACCTGCGCCAGCTCGTCGAGGGTGATGGCGCGCATATAGTTATCGTGCAGGTAGTCGCGCACGCGGTCGAAGCGATGCCCGGCCTCACCCTGCGCTGAGGCATGGTGGGCCAGAGGGCGGAAGGCGTCGATGAGGTCGAGCAGCAGTCCCTGCTGGGCCAGCGGATCGTCGCTATGCCACAGGCCATAAATCAGCTGGCCAATCTGTCGGGAACGTAGAGGATCCTCGCGGACCACCTCGCTGAACCACCAGTCGCGCACCCCGGTGATGGCTTCCAGACGGTCCGGCTCCAGATAAATCATCCGGTAGCGCCAGCCATCGGCGGTTTCCGCTTCGCCGGTGTGCAGCTCGTCGGGATTCATGGTGACAATGGCGTTTGCAGCGGCGATATGCTGGCTGCCGCGGTAGCGAAAGCGCTCAGCGCCTTGCTCAATCACGCCGATGCCGAAGGCTTCGTGGGTATGGGGTTCAAAGGCGTAGCGGGAGATATGGGCGTGGTAGAGCTCCACCCCGGGCAGCTGTTCGAGATGGCGAAAGCGCGCGCGATCTTTTTCATCACTAAATTGGGGTGGTACGCCCTGCATGCCTGCCTCCCGACGGTTATCCCTTCAATATGAGAGAGGAACCGCCGGGACGCAACCGCAAAAGCTGACAGGGGCGGTTACAGAATGCCTTTCACGCTTTCGGCAAGGGAGGTGGTCGGACGGCCGATCAGCGTACTCAGGGTGCGGCTGTCGTCAAACAGCCCGCCTTTCGACGCGCCGACGTCGGAATCCGCCAGCATATCCGCCAGACCCGCCGGCAGACCAACGCTTTTCAGCGCGGCGGCGAAATCAGCTTCGCTGAGGTTCTGGTAGACCACGTTTTTCCCGCTTTGCTTGCTCAGCTCGGTAGCCAGCTCGCTCAGCGTCCAGGCGTTATCACCCGCCAGTTCGTAAATTTTCCCTTCATGGCCTTCACCGGCGATGACGCGGGCGGCAGCGGCGGCATAATCCGCGCGGGTGGCGGAGGCAATTTTACCCTCGCCAGCGGCGCCGATAAACACGCCATGCTCCAGCGCCGGCGGCGCGCTGGCCAAATAGTTTTCGGTATACCAGCCATTGCGCAGCAGGGCGTAAGCGATACCAGAGTCGGCCAGCATCTGCTCGGTTTCAATGTGTTCACCGGCCAGGCCCAGCGGCGAGGTGTCGGCGTGCAGCAGGCTGGTGTAGGCGATAAATTTCACCCCAGCGGCTTTGGCGGCGTTGATGACGTTGCGATGCTGAACGGCGCGCTGACCGACTTCGCTGGAGGAGATTAACAGCAGTTTATCCACGCCCTGCAGCGCGGCAGTTAGCGCCGCTTCATCGCCGTACTCGGCCTGGCGGACGACAACGCCCTGCTGGCTGAGCGCCTGGGCTTTTGCCGGGTTGCGGACAATCGCCACAATCTGGCTGGCAGGAACGGTTTTTAACAGGTCTTGCAGAACGTAGTGGCCAAGCTGGCCGGTGGCACCGGTAAGGGCGATCATGGGTCTTCTCCTTCGTGTTTATTGGCAGTTGTGGTAACCTAACACCTTAACTAACTTTTAGTAAGTACGTACAAAAAGGTAAGTGTGAAAATGGCCGAACCGACGCTGAGCGAGAAACTGCGCAACGGCAACCTGTTTGCGGAACAGTGCCCGTCGCGCGATGTGCTTAAACATGTCACCAGTCGCTGGGGCGTGTTGATTCTGGTGGCGCTGCGCGAGGGGACCCATCGCTTCAGCGATCTGCGCCGCAAAATGGGTGGGGTCAGCGAAAAGATGCTGGCGCAGTCGCTGCAGTCGCTGGAACAGGATGGTTTTATCGACCGCGTCTCTTATCCGGTGGTACCGCCACACGTTGAATATAGCCTGACGCCGCTCGGCCTGCAGGTGAGCGAGAAAGTGGCGGCGCTGGCGGACTGGATCGAGAGCAATCTGCCTGCGGTGCTGGCTAACCACGGGGAGTGAAAAAGTATCACTCCCTGTAGCCCCGCCACTGGGGGGATATTCCCGGATAGCGGCTGGCGCCTTATCCGGGCTACCCGTCAGCTCCGGTTTGTAGCCCCGGTAAGCGCAGCGCCACCGGGGAGATGTATCCGGATAGCGGCTGGCGCCTTATCCGGGCTACCCGTCGGCTCCGGTTTGTAGCCCCGGTAAGCGCAGCGCCACCGGGGAGATGTACCCGGATAGCGGCTGGCGCCTTATCCGGGCCACCCGTCAGTTCCGGTTTGTAGCCCCGGTAAGCGCAGCGCCACCGGTGGATATTCCCGGATAGCGGCTGGCGCCTTATCCGGGCCACCCGTCAGCTCCGGTTTGTAGCCCCGGTAAGCGCAGCGCCACCGGGGGGATATTCCCGGATAGCGGCTGGCGCCTTATCCGGGCTACCCGTCAGCTCCGGTTTGTAGCCCCGGTAAGCGCAGCGCCACCGGGGAACAGGCATTACTTGCTCAAATCCAGCTGATAAATGGCGAAGCCGATATCATCGGTGGCCACCTGGCGCATTGGATACTGTGCTTTCTCTTTGATAAACGCCGCGGCTTTGTCGCCTGGCGAGGTCTCAAAACGAATATCCAGCGGCGTGTTGCTGTGGATCGGCGCCAGACGCCAGTTGTTATCCGCCGCCGGATGGATCGCGCCATCCTTTTTCGATTGCGCGCCTATCCACGCCGCCAGCACTGAACGGTTTTCATCCGGTGAGGCAAAGGCGATATGACTCTCACCGGTGCCGGCGAATTTGCCGCCGTAAGCGCGATAGTTATTGGTCGCGACCAGGAAAGTGGCCTGCGGATCGATGGATTTACCGTTGAAGGTCAGGTGCTTAATACGCTCTGACTGCGGGTGAATCATCTGACATTCGCCGTCGTAGCGGGCCGGCTGGGTGACGTCAATCTGGTAGTCCACCCCGTCAATCACGTCGAAGTTATAGGTGCGGAAGCCGTCCCAGTTGATCAGCGACTGCGGTTTGCTGCTGGCGGGATCGATCTGGTTAAACTGTCCGGCGGAGCATTCCAGCCACTCCTTGACCTCTTTCCCGCTGACCTTCATCACCACCAGGGTGTTGGGGTAGAGATAGAGGTCGGCGGCATTGCGGAAGGTGAGCTGGCCTTTCTCCACTTCGACAAAGCTCGCCGGATCGTTTTTACGCCCGCCGACTTTAAACGGCGCGGCGGCAGAGAGCACCGGCAGATTCGCCAGGTCCGGATCGCCCTGAATGTCGTGTTCGACGTAGGCCTTTTGCGCCATGTTGACCACCTGCACCGTTGGGTCGTCCTGCACCAGCGCCAGGTAGCTGTACATGTTGTCGGCGGACTTGCCGATAGGCTTACTGACGAATTCGCGGGTGGCGTCATGATCGGCTTTCAGCACCGCCGCCAGCTTGCCATCTTCCGCCGCCAGCGATTTCTTCGCCACCGCGTCATAGATTGGCCGCGCTTCCGCTTTACTCTGAGTGACCTGCCATTTGCCGCTGTCGTTGTTCAGCACCAGATCGACGACCCCGAGATGGTCGCCCCACATCCCTGGCATCACTGCCGGTATGCCGTTCAGCGTCCCTTTGGCGATATCCGCGCCTTTAATCGTGGCGAAGTCTTTGCCTGGGAACACCGCGTGGGCGTGGCCGAACATAATGGCGTCAACGCCGGGCACCTGGCTTAAGTAGTAGACCGAGTTCTCGGCCATCGCCTGATACGGGTCGGCGGAGAGGCCGGAGTGCGCGACCACCACCACCACGTCAGCGCCTTTCGACCGCATCTCCGGGATGTATTTGCGCGCGGTTTCGGTAATATCGTTGACCTTCACCTTGCCGCTAAGATTGGCTTTATCCCAGGTCATGATCTGCGGTGGCACAAAGCCGATATAGCCGATGCGCAGGGTGTGGGATTGACCGTCGCTGTCCACGACCCGGGTATCCTGAATCAGGTACGGGGTGAACATCGGTTTGCCGGTTTTGGCATCGATGATATTGGCGTTCACGTAGGGGAATTTCGCCCCGGCCAGCGCCTTGTGCAGGAAGTCGAGACCGTAGTTGAATTCATGGTTGCCCAGGTTGCCGACGGCGTAATTCAGGGTGTTCATCGCCTTATACACCGGATGCACATCACCCTCTTTGAGTCCTTTTGCCGCCATATAGTCGCCCAGTGGACTACCCTGAATAACATCGCCGTTATCCACCAGCACGCTATTTTTCGCTTCTGCCCGCGCCTGTTCGATCAGGCTGGCGGTGCGCACCAGACCGAATTTCTCCGTGGCGGCATCTTTGTAATAGTCAAAGTCCATCATATTGCTGTGCAGATCGGTGGTTTCCATGATCCGCAGGTCGACCGTCGCGGCGTTGACGCTGGCGGCGATCAGCGTGGCCAGGAGCGTTGCGCTAAACTTAATCATCAGAGGCGTCCTTTTTTATGAGCGATAGCACAGAAGAAAATGTATTTATATTCTGTTGCTTACAGAAATGTGAATCTTGCCAGAAAAGCGGGCAGAGAAACCGCCATCGTTATCACAGATAGCGGAACTCGCGGTGATGCGATATAAATAAAACAACGAGTTAACGCCACTGTAACCAGACGAGGTGGAGAATGTTAGAACAAGTATGTCAGCTTGCACGGAACGCGGGCGATGCCATCATGGAAGTCTACGATGGAAACCAGCCGATTAACGTGGCCAGCAAGAAAGATGATTCTCCGGTCACGGCGGCGGATATCGCAGCGCACAACGTCATCATCAGCGGTCTGCAAGCGCTGGATCCTGACACCCCGGTTCTCTCCGAAGAGGACCCGCCAGCGTGGGAGGTACGCCAGCACTGGCAGCGCTACTGGCTGGTCGATCCGCTGGACGGCACCAAAGAATTTATTAAGCGTAACGGCGAATTCACCGTCAATATCGCGCTGATTGAAAACGGCAAGCCGACGCTGGGCGTCGTCTATGCGCCGGTGATGAAGGTGATGTACAGCGCGGAAAAAGGTAAAGCATGGAAAGAAGAGTGCGGCGTGCGCAAGCAGATCCAGGTCCGCGATGCCCGTCCGCCGCTGGTGGTAATCAGCCGCTCTCACGGTAACGATCCGGAGCTGCAGGAGTACCTTGAGCAACTGGGCGAGCATCAAACCACTTCTATCGGATCTTCGCTGAAGTTCTGCCTGGTGGCGGAAGGCCAGGCCCAGCTCTATCCGCGCTTCGGGCCGACCAGCACCTGGGACACCGCCGCCGGCCACGCGGTCGCGGTGGCCGCCGGGGCGCATGTTCACGACTGGCAGGGCAAAACCCTCGATTACACGCCGCGTGAATCCTTCCTCAACCCCGGCTTCCGGGTCTCTATTTATTAAGCAGCTTATGCAGCAGGTCGATCACCTGCTGCACCTCCTGCTGGGTCAGCGCACCGTCTTTGGCCCACTGCACGCGCCCATCCTTATCCAGCACCACGATCGCCGAGCTCTTCTCGTCCAGCTGCCAGGCTTTACGCGCCAGCCCATTGCTGTCGACAATAAACTGCGACCACGGGAAGAGCTTTTTATTACTCTCAATGCTGCTGCGCACGAACATGCCGGTGCCCGGAATGGCATCGTCGGTGTTGACGATAGTGGTGGTCTGGTAGCGATCGTGCGGGAAGCCTGCCGCTTTAATCGCTTCGATCAGGTTGGCATTTTTCTCTTTTGCTGACGAGCGTCCGGCGATGTGCTGGATGACTCGCACTTTGCCCACCAGCTGCGAGCTATTCCAGTTTTTATAGCTAAACTGATCATTATCCAGAATGAGTTCTCCCCGATCCGCAACGCCGACCGGCGCCACACGCTGGCCGTCGACGAAGTTATGCGCTGTGGCCAGCAGCGGGAGAAGGAGTAACGAGGCGGCCAGTATGCTACGTAGGGTCATGCGCAATCCTTAATCATTTTTATGCAGGTGATCCGACCACTTGGTCTCGTTTAATCATAAGTGCGATTGGCGGCGATTACCCGCAATGAGGATGCCAGTTTGTGTGTTGACGCACAAATCAGTAGAAAAACGGCGACTTATACTTACTTCATCGTATGTCCGAAACGAAAATTCTGAATTATTGTCATCAAACGGTAAATAAACTTATACACACTGGGTCCCTCTGAGATTCTGGACTATAGTTTTAGGGCATTAAAATTTGCGCTCCCGATACGTGGGCTAACTGTGGCACCACAGGAGCGTAACCCTGGCAGGAGAGAAGAATGAAAATTTTCCAACGCTACAATCCGCTGCAAGTGGCGAAGTACGTGAAGATCCTGTTTCGTGGACGGTTGTACATCAAGGACGTTGGCGCATTTGAATTTGATAAGGGCAAAATCCTTATCCCGAAGGTAAAGGACAAGCTGCATCTGTCAGTGATGTCCGAAGTCAATCGTCAGGTGTTGCGTCTGCAAACTGAGATGGCATAACCTGAAACGTAGCAGTACGTAGTAGGTAAAAGACGGCTCCCGATGGGAGCCGTTGATGTTTTTAGCCCTTCATTTCCGCATAGCGTTTGCGATATTCGCCCGGTGGGATGCCGTTATGTTTACGAAAAAGGCGGGTGAAATAGACCGGATCGCTGTAACCCACCGATAAAGCAATTTTGTTAAGTGGGAGCGAGGTGCTCTGAATAAGCCACCTGGCGCGGTTGATGCGCTGCGTTTCCCGCCACGCATAGACCGTTTGCCCCAGTTCATTTTTGAAAAGGTGCGCCAGACGTGAAGGGGAGATAAACACCATCGCCGCCAGGGTCTCGATTTTTACCTCCTGCGCAATATGGGCGTTAAGATAGTCGCAGATGGCGTTAATCCGTGGGTCGTGGGCATGGCGGTTGCTAATGGGCTGCTGCTGAAAACAGCGGAGAATTAATCTCTCCAGCGCGTTCATTGCCAGCGCTTCTGACAGCGGTACGGACGCAGAGTGGTGGCGTATTACTTCGTAGAAAAGATCGCGCAGCTGCTGGAGCTGGTCAGGATCGTTAATGGTTGTTTTGCCGATACCGTGGGTGGTTTGGTCCCACTTTAGCCAGTCTATCCAGTAGGGGCGGGGGATAAAGTAGATCCACAGATGGTCCCAGTACTCGCTGTGTTCGTCCCTGCCGTAATGATGGGGCACGCCGGGAGGAAACAGCAACAGATCGTTTTCCCGGCACAGCAGGAAGCCATCGCCCGCTTTCGCCCGCGCCTGGCCGCGCAGGGTCAGATTAATGATGTAACCTTTCATCCCCTGCGGGCGATTAATGTAGTAGTCCAGCGTGGAGCCGCGGGTAATCGGCGTGAAGCCTGCGACGACCCAGGCATTGAAGGTAAAGGTTTTCATCAATGGCGAGAAATTGAGTAGCTCATTGATATCCAGTTCCATTCTCTCTCCCACCTGAGCGCCGCCGCGTCGTTAGCTTTCGATGATAGTAAATTCCCAGGCCCTGAGGCGCAACGGCTGGCCGACGTCTACAGCCTCCCCGCTCAGCAGCGCGGTACCCGCGGTCTCGCTGACAACATCCAGCGCCTCGCCGGAGTAATTGAACAGGAAGTGGATAGTATTTCCGGCTCGGTTACGCATCTTTTTAACCACTAACGGATAGCGATAGGCGGAAGTTCGCGAGTTCAGCGTGAGATCCGCCGTCAGGACATCAAACAGCTGGCTAATCAGGCGTTTCTGCGGCAGGAAGCCAACGTACAGGGCGCGTCCCTGACCGTAATCTGCCGCCGTTGCGGCGGCGTATTCGCCCCATGCCGGATGCTGATAGCGCAACAGTGTGCGGGTTCCGCCATCGGGCGTCAGCAACTCCATCCACAGCTCAGCCTGATTATCATTGCGGCAATCAATCTCTGCGCAGCAAGAGCTTACCGTCGCCGCTTCCGGCAGGGTGAACTGGCTGTAGCTGACGCCGCAGCTCTGGCGCAAAATCCCCGGCTGCGCGCTGTTGCGCACCTTGACATTTTCATCGCTAAAGCCTGATTTAAAGCCGATCAGCGCTCTGCCGCCCCGGGCGATATAGTCGTTAATCCGCGTTAGCAGGCCATCATCGGCGGCGTACAGACCGGGAACGAGCAGCACCCGGTAGCGCGAGGTTTCCTCGTTCACATCGTGGATGATGTCGAGGCTGATATTGTGGTCATACAGCGCATCGTGGAAGCGGCGGAAGATATCGTTATAAATGTTGCCCTCGGCATCGCCGGGACGGAAGTGATTGAGGGCGTCCATCGCCTCATTGCTTATTAGCAACGCGACGTCATTTTCGGCCTTCAGCTCCGCCAGCTGCGGCGACAGGCGGGCGAAATCGGCGCCGATGGTGGTGGCTTCCTGCCAGGTTGGGTTGCGCGAGAAGTCGTGACTGAGCAGCCCCTTCCAGTAGGTTTCGAAGGCGTTATGAATCGAATGCCAGTGCCAGTAGGAGACCATGGCGGCGCCGGAGGCGATATGGCTGAATGCCTGCAGGCGCAGCTGGCCCGGGAAGGGGGTCCACTGGGCGAAGCCCTGTGCCTGGGTTTCCAGCACGAAGTAGTTCTGGCCCGGCTTAAGCGAGCGGGTGATGGCGCCGCCAAAGGCGATTTCCCGCCCGGTCAGGTGCGCCTGACTCGGGTGATAGATATCGACACCGGCGATATCCAGCGCCTGCGCCGTCGCAAAATGGTCGACCCGCGGCTGCACGCCGTAAGAGTAACCGCGCCATTCGAAATCGAAGTTGTGGGTGACGAACTGGTGCGGCTGGGCGTATTCCCGAACGATGGCCGCCTGCCAGGCCAGATACTCGGTGACCTGCTGACGCTGATAGCGGGAGAAGGCGCAGGCGAGGCTGGCGTTGATGGTGTTTTCCACCGGCGGAAAATCCTGCCAGCGGTCAATGCGGTTGCTCCAGTAATCCAGGCCGAAATCGCGATTCAGCTGCCGGAGGTCAGGATATTTCTCCTGCAGGCTGCGCACGAAGCCCTCCTGCATATAGCGGCCAATATTGTCGTAATGCTTGGTTTCGTTATCCAGTTGCCAGCCGATAATCGCCGGATGGTGCTGCACATGGGCCATCAGCGTGCGGATAATTTTTTCGGCATAGCGGCGAAAGGTCGGATTGACGATATCCATGATCTGCCGCGGGCCATATTTTTGCTGCCCCGCGACGGTGGTGACCAGAATATCGGGATGTTTCGCCGCCAGCCAGGCCGGTACCGCATAGGTCGGCGTCCCGACGATGACCGCAATGCCGGCCTCATGCATCGCCTCCAGCACCCGGTCGATATGGTAGAAATTGTACTGGCCCTCTTCAGGCTCCAGCGTACTCCAGGTGGACTCGGCAATACGCACCACGTTAATGCCGGTTTCGCGCATTAAGGCGATATCCTTAGCCAGCCGATCTTCCGGCATATATTCATCATAATACGCCACGCCATAAAATAAATGAGACATACACACTACCTCCTGACATTAATTCGCGGGCACCGGTTGTGAAGCGAAGACACGCGCTTTATCCAGCGTAATAAAAGAAATGAGCGTGAAGCACAGAGCGATACCGCCGAGTACGATATAACTGCTGGTAAAGCCCATGCTCTGGTACATATGGCCGATACCGGTCGAGAGAAAAATAGAGCTAAAGCTTTTCGAAAACTGGAAGCCAATTAAGTAAACGGTCGCTGACAGCAGAGGGTTAAAGTTAGCGGTAATATATTTTAGCGCCGCGACGAGGAGCACCGAGCTTTCAAAGCCGTGGAGGAGTTTAATCAGGCTGATGGATACCGGGCCAATAGCCCATGCGGAGCCGATAATGCGCAAGCTCATAATCAGCCCGCAGTATAACAGCGCATTTTTCGGGCCGATTTTATTCACAAACCATGGCGCAAAGAACATCACGATGGCATCAAGGAAAATCTGACCCGTGGTTAAATAACCGAAGACTTCTGCACCCCGGGCTTTACTCTCAAAGAAATGGCTGTAATAGATAGCGAACTGCTGGTCATAGGTTTCATAGACCGCCCCGACGCCAATGACATAGAGGGCGAAGAACCAGAATTTTTTAATTTTTAACAGCGAGACGGCATCGCGGAGGGTAACCGGCGAGGCTTTGCCAGACAGCAACCCCTGCTGCGGGTGGGCGCTGATCTGCATTTTCCAGACAATGACCAGCAGGCAGACGCCTGCGCCGCTGGCCAACCAGAAAATCATATTCTGATCAATGCCGTAGAGTTTTCCTGCCGCAAAGGTGCCGATCGCGGCGCCGATGCCGCCGAACATCCGCGCCCGGCCAAATTCGAAACCGGAGGCGCGGCTGACTTTATCAATGTAGGCTTCGCAAACCCCGCAGCCTGCGCCGTAGGCCATGCCAATATAAAGGCCGCCAGCCAGCGCGCCGAGGAACACATTTATTTTTAACAGGGGAGCAAAGACATAGATCCAGTAAGGGGCGAATAACGTGATTATAATCGCCAGCATCCACATCAGATTTTTACGATATACCAGTTTATCGGAGATGAAGCCGAATAACGGCTGAACGCAGACGGCGACAATAGCGGTAAAGGAATAGACCAGACCGACGTCCGTATAATTGATGCCGATGGTCTCCGTTAACCACAGTGATAAATAGGGGTAGCAGCATCCCCAGCCTATAAAGAAGAACAGGAAAAACAGACAGCTGATAAAGTAATTTTTATTTGACATTATCATGGTAACCCTCGCTTCCTTTATTCAGGAATATGATCGTGTAGACGCGAGCAACGTTACCTTTTTGCGCGACGAGGAGTCATGAACGTTCCGCTATCGAGCAGGAGTAATCTGCTATCGGCAGAGGGTCGTGAGCCGCTTCACATTCGGGACATAAAAAAAGGGCGGATGGTTATCCGCCCTGAAAATAGAGGAAGGGTTACGCTCAGGCGTTCTGGCTTTCCGCCGCTTCCGCCTGCTTCGGCACCAGCACCGTTGGCTTGTTATCGATGCGGGTCACCAGCAGCTGGTCGATACGGTAGTTATCGATATCCACGACCTCAAACTTATACCCGGAGAACTTCACCGCGTCGGTACGTTTGGGGATTTTACGCAGCATAAACATCATAAAGCCGCCGATGGTCTCGTAATTCCCGGACTGCGGGAACTCGTCGATATCCAGCACACGCATCACGTCATCAATCGGCGTACCGCCATCGATCAGCCACGAGTTTTCATCGCGGGCGACAATCTGCTCTTCCAGCCCCTGGCCGACGAGGTCGCCCATCAGGGTGGTCATCACGTCGTTCAGCGTGATAATGCCGACGACCAGCGCATATTCATTCATGATCACCGCGAAGTCTTCCCCGGCGGCTTTGAAGCTTTCCAGCGCTTCCGACAGGGTCAGGGTGTCCGGCACGATCAGCGTGTTACGGATCTGCACGCCGCCGGTCAGCACCAGGCTCTGGTTTGCCAGCACGCGGTTGAGCAGATCTTTTGAATCGACGTAACCGATAATGTGGTCGATATCTTCATTACAGACGAGGAATTTCGAGTGCGGATGTTCGGCCACTTTATTCTTCAGGCTCTGCTCGTCTTCGTGTAAATCAAACCAAATGACGTTTTCGCGCGGGGTCATGGAGGAAGGAACGGTACGGGACTCCAGCTCGAACACGTTCTCAATCAGCTCGTGCTCCTGCTTGCGCAGCACCCCGGCCAGCGCGCCGGCTTCGACGACGGCATAGATATCGTCGGAAGTAATATCGTCTTTACGCACCATCGGCAGTTTGAAGATGCGGAAGATCATGTTGGCCATGCCGTTAAACAACCACACCAGCGGGCGGAAGACTAACAGGCAGAAGCGCATCGGGTTGATGATGCGCAGGGCCACGGTTTCGGGCGCAATCATACCGATGCGTTTCGGAGTCAGGTCAGCAAACAGGATGAACAAGCTGGTGACCAGGGTAAAAGAGATGATGAAGCTCAGCTGCTCGGAGAGCTCCGGCGACATATACCCGCTGAGCAGGCTATAAAAAGCCGGGGAGAAGGCTGCGTCGCCCACGATACCACCAAGAATAGCAACGGCGTTGAGGCCAATCTGCACGACGGTAAAGAAGGTACCTGGGTTCTCCTGCATCTTCAGCACGCGCTGTGCGTTGATGTTGCCTTCATCGGCCAGCAGTTTCAGTTTGATTTTACGTGAGGCGGCCAGTGAGATTTCCGATATCGAAAAAAAGGCACTGACGGCTATCAGACAGAGTATTACTAAAATACTGTTTAACATATCTTTTCTGACCGTAGAGGTCAGATCCTCGGAAGGGAAGTTGATAACTTAAATGTGGAATACATAAAAAACCGGTCCGAAGGCGCTGGACCGGCTGTCACACTGGGTAGTATAGCGTAAGGGAATGTAAAGCCGCCAGAGCGTTCATTAACCGCCTCGCTGTAGAGGCAGAAATCAGAATTACGCCTGAGGCGGCAGGCACACGCCGATGCCGCCGATGCCGCAATAGCCGTGCGGGTTTTTATACAGATACTGCTGATGATCGTCCTCGGCATAGTAGAACGGTTTGGCGGTAGCGATCTCGGTAGTGATGTGGCGGGTATCGTGCGCATCATTCATCGCCGCCTGGAAGCGGGCGAGACTGGCCTTTGCCGCTGCCGTTTGTTCCGGCGTCAGCGGGTAAATCGCCGAACGGTACTGGGTACCGTGGTCGTTCCCCTGTCGCATGCCTTGCGCCGGATCGTGATTTTCCCAGAACACCTGCAATAACTGCTCATAGCTAATCACCTGCGGATCGTAAACCACGCGCACCGCTTCCGCGTGGCCGGTCTGGCCGCTGCACACTTCGCGATAGGTCGGATTCGGCGTATAGCCACCGGTGTAGCCTGCGGCGGTGCTGTAAACCCCCGGCAATTGCCAGAACAGGCGTTCAACTCCCCAGAAGCAGCCCATGGCGAACAGCGCCACTTCCATCCCCGCCGGGACGTTGGTCATCGAGTGGCCGTTAACTGCGTGGAGCGTCGCCACTGGCATGGGGGTATTGCGTCCAGGCAGCGCATCCGCCTGGGCGACAAGATGCGTTTTATCAAATAGACTCACGGTTGGCCTCTCAATACAGAAATCGTCGTTAAGGTTGTAACGAAGCGTGTCTTTTAACACAATAAACACGCGTAATACGTCTAGATTAATACATAAGAATTATTTGGGTTATTGCCACTTTTTCAACCCTGGTTGTTAGGGTTTTGTTAAGCCGTGGAGCGGCGCCAGTGTTTCCTGTGGGGGGAAACAGGGATATTCAGGAGAAAATGTGCTAAAAATCCGCCAGTTATGTGTCACCAGCCTTTTGCTGGTCAGCGGGATCGCCAGCGCAGCGAATGTGCGTTTGCAGGTTGAGGGATTATCCGGGGAGCTGGAGAGAAACGTTCGCGCCCAGCTTTCCACCATCCAGAGTGATGAAGTCACGCCGGATCGTCGCTTTCGCGCGCGCGTCGATGACGCCATTCGCGAAGGTTTGAAAGCGCTGGGTTATTACGAGCCGACGATTGAATTTGATTTACGTCCGCCGCCGCAAAGGGGGCGTCAGGTGCTGATCGCCAAAGTGACCCCGGGTGAACCGGTGCGCATTGGCGGAACCGAGGTGATTCTGCGCGGCGGCGCCCGTACCGATAGCGACTATCTGGCGCTGCTAAAAACGCGTCCGGCCATCGGGACGGTGCTGAACCATGGCGATTACGACGGTTTCAAGAGCTCGTTGACCCGCGTCGCCCTGCGCAAAGGCTACTTTGACAGCGAGTTCAACAAAAGCCAGCTCGGGGTCTCCCTTGACCGCCACCAGGCGTTCTGGGATATCGATTACGACAGCGGCGAGCGCTATCGCTTTGGTCACGTCACCTTCTCCGGATCGCAAATTCGCGATGAATACCTGCAAAACCTCGTGCCGTTTAAAGAGGGTGACTACTACACCTCGCAGGACCTGGCTGAGTTAAACCGCCGCCTGGCGGCGACCGGCTGGTTCAGTTCGGTGGTGGTGGCGCCTGATTTTGCGAAATCACGGAAAACCAAGGTGCTGCCTCTGCAGGGCGTTGTTTCGCCACGCAAAGAGAACACCGTGGAAACCGGGGTTGGCTTTTCAACCGATGTCGGGCCGCGCGTGAAAGCCACGTGGAAAAAACCGTGGATGAACTCGTATGGCCACAGCCTGACCTCCAGCATCAGTCTCTCTGCCCCGGAGCAGCAGTTCGACTTTACCTACAAAGTCCCGCTGCTGAAGAGCCCGCTGGAGCAGTACTATCTGATGCAGGGCGGCTTTAAGCGCACCGATCTTAATGACACCCAGGCCGACTCCACCACGCTTGGGGTGTCGCGTTTCTGGGAGATGTCGAGCGGCTGGCAGCGGGCGATCAACCTGCGCTGGAGCCTGGACCACTTTACCCAGGCGAACGTCACCAACACCACCATGCTGATTTACCCTGGGGTCTCGGTGAACCGCACCCGATCCCGCGGCGGTCTGATGCCCACCTGGGGCGATTCACAGCGCTACTCCGTGGACTACTCGAACACCATGTGGGGCTCGGACATCAACTTCATCGTGATGCAGGCCCAGGACGTCTGGATCCGTACCCTCTATGACCGCCACCGCTTTGTGGTGCGCGGCAACCTTGGCTGGATCGAAGCGGACAACTTTGACAAGGTGCCGCCGGACCTGCGCTTTTTCGCCGGGGGCGATCGCAGTATTCGTGGCTATAAATACAAATCCATCTCGCCGAAGGACGATGACGGCAAGCTAATCGGGGCCTCAAAGCTGGCGACCGGCTCGCTGGAGTATCAGTACAACGTCAGTGGTAAATGGTGGGGGGCCGTGTTTGTCGATAGCGGCGAAGCGGTCAGCGATATTCGCGAGAGTGATTTCAAAACCGGCGCCGGGGTGGGCGTGCGCTGGCAGTCGCCGGTGGGGCCGATCAAGCTGGATATCGCCCGGCCCATCGGCGACAAAGAAGAGCATGGTTTACAGTTTTACATCGGTCTGGGGCCTGAATTATGAGTTTATGGAAGAAAATAAGCCTCGGCGTCTTAATCGTGTTGGTGCTCCTGCTGGGCACCGTCGGGTTCCTGGTGGGGACGACCACCGGCTTGCATCTGGTGTTCAAAGCGGCGGATCGCTGGGTACCAGGGCTGGATATCGGCAACGTCACCGGTGGCTGGCGTGATTTAACCCTCGATAATGTCCGCTACGAGCAGCCCGGCGTGGCGGTCACCGCTGGCCAGTTTCACCTCAGCGTCCGGTTGCGCTGCCTGTGGGACAGCAGCCTGTGCGTGAACGACATCGCGCTGCGCGATATTTACGTCGCCGTCGATACGAAGAAGATGCCGCCCGCCGCGCCGGTCGAGGAGGAAGACAGCGGGCCGCTGAATCTCTCCACCCCTTATCCGATCACCCTCAGCCGCGTTGCGCTGCATAACGTCAACGTCAAAATCGACGATACCGCAGTGTCCGTGCGCGATTTTTCCACCGGCCTGAACTGGCAGGAGAAAAACCTGACCCTGACGCCGACCTCGCTGCAGGGGCTGCTGATTGCCCTGCCGAAGGTGGCGAAAGTGGCGCAGGAGCAGGTGGTCGAGCCGAAAATCGACAACCCGCAGCCGCAGGAAAAACCGCTCGGCGAGACGATGACCGACCTCTTCTCGCAGCCGGTACTGCCGGCAATGACCGATGTCCATCTGCCGCTGAACCTCAATATTCAGGCGTTCCGCGGGGAGCAGCTGCGCCTGACCGGCGATACCGACATCACCGTGTATAACCTGCTGCTGAAAGTCAGCAGTATCGACGGTCAGATGAAGCTCGACGCCCTCGATATCGACTCCGATCAGGGCAAGGTCAGCGCCTCGGGCCACGCGCAATTGCAGGATAACTGGCCGGTGGACATTACCCTCGCCGGAACGCTGAACGTTGACCCGATGAAAGGGGAGAAGGTGCAGCTGAAGGTGGGCGGCGAAGTGCGTAAAACGCTTAAGGTCGGGGTGGACTTAAGCGGGCCGGTCGCGGCCACGCTGCGCGCGGATGCGCAGCTGGCGGAGGCCGGGCTGCCGCTCAATATGGAGCTGAAGAGTAAGCAGCTCGCCTGGCCATTCAGCGGCGAGAAGCAGTTCCAGGCCGACGATGTTCAGCTGAAGTTCAGCGGCAAAATGACCGACTACGCGCTGGCCTTCTCCACGGCGGTGAAAGGTCAGTCGCTGCCGCCGGCGAAAATCACCCTCAACGCCAAAGGCAATGAGCGGCAGATTAATCTCGACAAGCTGACGGTCAACGCCCTGGAAGGGAAAACCGAGCTGAAGGCGCTGCTCGACTGGCAGCAGGCGATCAGCTGGCGCGGCGAGCTGACCCTTGACGGGATCAACACCGCCAAAGAGGTGCCGGACTGGCCGTCGAAGCTCAACGGCATGATCAAGACCCAGGGCAGCCTGTACGGCGGCAGCTGGCAGATGTCGGTGCCGGAGCTGAAAATTACCGGCAACGTGAAGCAGAACAAAGTGGATGTTTCGGGCTCGCTGCAGGGTAACAGCTATCTGCAGTGGAAAATCCCGGGCCTGCACCTGGCGTTAGGCCCGAACAGCGCCGATATCAAAGGCGAGCTGGGGGTGAGGGATCTTAATCTCGACGCCACTATCGATGCCCCGCACCTGGATAATGCGCTGCCGGGGCTCGGCGGAACGGCGAAGGGGCTGGTGAAAGTGCGCGGCACCGTCGATGCGCCGCAGCTGCTGGCCGACATCACCGCCCGGGCGCTGCGCTGGCAGGAACTGACCATCGCCCAGGTCAACGTCAAAGGGGACGTGAAATCCACCGATCAGATTGGCGGTAACCTGGATGTGCGGGTAGATCGCATTAGCCAGCCGGGGGTCAATATCAGTCTGGTGCAGCTCAATGCCAAAGGTACTGAGAAGCAGCATGAGCTGCGGCTGCGCGTGCAGGGCGATCCGGTTTCCGGCCAGCTGACGCTGGCAGGCAGCTTCGATCGTCAGGCCGAACGCTGGAGAGGCTCCCTGAGCGATACCCGCTTCCAGACGCCGGTGGGGCCGGTAGCGCTGACGCGCAGCATTGCGCTGGACTACCGCAACCAGGAGCAGAAAATCAGCATTGGGCCACACTGCTGGACCAACCCGAACGCCGAGCTTTGCGTCCCGCAGACCATCGACGCGGGCGCCAGCGGGCGTGCGCGAGTGAATCTCAACCGCTTCGATCTGGCGATGCTCAAGCCGTTTATGCCGGAGGCGACCCAGGCCAGCGGCGTCTTTACCGGTAATGCCGATGTGAGCTGGGACACCACCAAAGAGGGGCTGCCGCAGGGCAAAGTGACCCTCAGCGGGCGCAACGTCAAGGTGACCCAGGTGGTCAACGACGCGCCGCTGCCGGTGGCGTTCGATACGCTGAATCTCAGCGCCGACCTGCATAACAATCGCGCCGAGCTGGGCTGGCTTATCCGCCTGACCAACAATGGTCAACTGGATGGGCAGGTGCAGGTCACCGACCCGCAGGGGCGGCGTAATCTCGGCGGCAACGTCAATATCAGCAACTTCTCGCTGGCGATGATCAACCCGATTTTCGCACGCGGCGAAAAAGCCGAGGGGAGGCTCAACGCCCGTCTGCGTCTGGGCGGCAACGTGAAAAGCCCGCAGCTGTTCGGCCAGATGCAACTGAGCGGGGTGGATATCGATGGCAACTTCATGCCGTTTGATATGCAGCCGAGCCAGCTGGCGATGAACTTCAACGGCACGCGCTCGACCTTGCAGGGGACGGTGAACACCCGCCAGGGGCAAATCGCTCTCAGCGGCAACGCCGACTGGACGCAGATCGATAACTGGCGGGCACAGATTGCGGCGAAGGGCAGCCGGGTGCGGATCACGGTGCCGCCAATGGTACGTCTCGATGTGTCGCCGGACGTGGTGTTTACCGCCACGCCGAGCCTGTTCAGCCTTGATGGCAAGGTGGATGTGCCCTGGGCGCGGATCGTGGTCAACGAGGTGCCGGAGAGCGCGGTTGGCGTGTCTTCTGATGAAGTGATGCTGGATAAAAACCTCAAGCCGATTAACCAGCAGAGCGCCGGTATCCCGATCAACAGCAACCTGACGATTCACGTCGGCAACAACGTGCGTCTGGAAGCCTTTGGTCTGAAAGCGCGTCTGACCGGTGATTTGAAAGTGGCGCAGGATAAGCAAGGGTTGGGCCTCAACGGGCAGATCAATATTCCGGACGGCCGCTTCCACGCCTATGGTCAGGATCTGATTGTTCGCAAAGGGGAGCTGCTGTTCTCCGGTCCGCCGGATCAGCCGCTGCTGAATATCGAAGCGATTCGTAACCCGGATGCCACCGAAGACGATGTGATCGCCGGCGTTCGCGTCACCGGCTCCGCCGATCAGCCGAAAGCGGAGATCTTCTCTGACCCGGTGATGTCCCAGCAGGAAGCGCTGTCTTATCTGCTGCGCGGCCAGGGTTTGAGCAGCGGACAGAGCGATAGCGCCGCGATGACCTCAATGCTTATTGGAATGGGGGTTGCACAAAGTGGTCAGGTTGTGGGTAAAATCGGCGAGACGTTTGGCGTAAGCAATTTGGCGTTGGACACCGAAGGGGTAGGCGACTCTTCCCAGGTGGTGGTCAGCGGCTATGTACTGCCGGGTCTGCAGGTAAAATACGGGGTCGGTATTTTCGATTCCCTGGCGACGCTGACTTTACGTTATCGCCTGATGCCTAGGCTATATGTGGAAGCGGTGTCTGGCATTGACCAGGCGCTCGATTTGCTCTATCAGTTTGAGTTTTAGCAATGCGAATATTTGTTTACGGCAGTTTACGACGCAAACAAGGCAACAGCCACTGGATGACCAACGCTCAGTGGCTGGGCGCTCATAGTGTCAACGATTATCAGCTGTACAGCCTGGGCCACTATCCAGGCGCGGTGCCCGGCGAAGGCACAGTACATGGTGAAGTTTATCGTATTGATGCATCGACGCTAGCCGAACTGGATGCGCTACGCACGAAGGGGGGCGAGTATGCGCGCCACCTCATTCAGACGCCTTACGGCAGCGCATGGATGTATGTGTATCAACGTTCCGTTGAGGGATGCACGTTGATAGCGAACGGCAACTGGTTGGATCGCGACCAGTACTAACCACGACAGCGCCACCTTCGGGTGGCGTTGTTTTTTATGCCCCGCACCTACCAGAGTGGCAGACGATCCTTTGCCAGCCACATCGCGGAAGCCAGCGTCGTCAGCGCGAGAAATAATAATCGTCGTGTTGGGGTGCTGAACATTACATGACCTCCTCAAGCGTGGTATGGGGGGCGATATGCCGGAGGTAACGCCGCATCGCCGAGCGCATCTTCAGCCAGTCAGCCACCCGGTGTGACAATAACCAGGCCGTTGGGCCAATCAGCTCCAGTACCGCCAGTATCCCGCCAAAGCAGAGTAACAATAGGGACAGCATGTCCAGTGAATCCTGAACCTGCCACCAGACGCTCCGGCCTGACTGACGGGCACTGATGAGTTCAACAGCGAGAAATAGCAGATACATCACCAGCGTGAGGCCGTAAAACAGGTAATAGAGCAGCGCCAGTTGTCGGCGGCCTGGATAGAGTGGATGGTTTTTTATATAAGCCGCGCCGTCGCTGGCATTGTATAGCGCGTGGATCGCACGGCTGTCGCGCTCGTACACGGCGACGAGGCGATCGCCACTGGCGATAAACGGTGGCTGACGTCGATAGAGAACGGGATGCAGCGCGAAATTGGCGCAGCCTGCCTGCCACCAGAAAGCCAGCGGTACGGAGCCGCATTGTATCCCGAGGCCGTGATATTCCCGGGTTGGGTTGCCCGCATACCACTTCTTAAAGTGGGTATCGGTGATAATTTCTGTCTTAACGGCATAGCGTTTCGGCAGGGCTTGCGTAACAGGCATCGCCGACTGGCGGACGGCCCGCGCCGTTGCAGGTAGCCGCTGGCAAAACGAAAAGTCGCGGCGGCGGGCCATTGCCATCTTCGCCAGCAGATCGCGCATGGCGGGGTGCCGTTTTAGCGCCGGGTGGAACAGTCGCTCGCAGAGTCCTGTTAACAGCGCGATGAAGGCCAGTATCGCGATAATGCCGCAGCCGAATCTTCCCCATTCTGAGGTGCTCATCAAGAGCGGGATAAGGGAGACGATGAGCGTCAGCAAGCTGATAAGCAGTAACGGACGGGCCCAGCGCTTTACGCGTTGACTGGGCTCAAGGAGCGTTTCGCCATCGCTGAGCCAGTGGATCCAGTAACTGCCGTTGTCCAGGCGGCGGGCGCCAAGATGCAGAGGCTGATTGATCTTCAGGCGGTCAAAAAGCGCGGGGTCTTTAAAATAGCGTTTATCGGTATAAAAGACATGTTCGCCAGCGATAAAGCGCAGATACCCCTGTTTTTCACAGGCGGCGGTGGTGAAACCGGTATAGTTCAGAGTGAAATAGCGAACGCTTTTCACGGGACACCCTCCATGGTGTTATCGCGGCTATCCGTGCCGCAATCAGGCAGGGCATGACCCTGCCTGAGACAGAATTACTTCTGCTTAGCGCGCTCGAAAGAGGCAACGATTTCAGCTTTCGCTGCTTCCGCGTTGTCCCAACCGTCGACTTTAACCCACTTGCCTTTTTCCAGATCTTTGTAGTGCTCAAAGAAGTGAGTGATCTGGGCTTTCAGCAGTTCCGGCAGGTCGTTCACATCGTTGATGTGATCGTATTCTTTGCTCAGCTTGGTGTGCGGTACGGCAACCAGTTTCGCATCTTCACCGGATTCGTCGGTCATCTTCAGAACGCCAACCGGACGGCAGCGGATAACTGAACCTGGTTCCAGCGGGTACGGCGTCGGGACCAGCACGTCAACCGGGTCGCCGTCCAGGGACAGGGTGTGGTTGATGTAACCGTAGTTGCACGGATAGAACATCGCCGTGGACATGAAACGGTCAACGAACAGTGCACCGCTCTCTTTGTCGACTTCGTATTTGATGGGGTCTGCGTTCGCCGGGATTTCGATCACGACGTAGATGTCTTCCGGCAGATCTTTGCCCGCAGGTACGTTGAGTAAGCTCATGTCTGTTTCCTTTAAAATGTATGGCAAACAAGTGCTCGGTATTATAGCCAACTCACATCGAAAGTCTTCGCTTCTTTTTCCCCATATCGCCGCGGAGTGCTCTGAATTTTGCGCGCAAAAATGACATGAAAATCCATAAACATAGCTACATCATGAATAAATTTATGTAAACGTTTTCATTGCATGTGATTGATTTATCAAACCGCTTAAAAAAACGTCATAAACCGCAACAGCCGCGCTCCTCGCGAAGCCTTATCGGCTCTCCGCTGGGCAAAGAGGCGAGCATTAACATTTCATTTACTTTTTTGAAGTGTGATGTAACGCATTCAGTTACATCACCGATTGTCTATAGTTTGTTCGCAGGTGAGACTTTAACCAACAATAACCCTACGAGGATACCCTTATGTGGAAGCGCTTACTTCTTGTCACAGCAGTTTCCGCAGCTATGTCGTCTATGGCGATAGCTGCCCCGCTAACCGTAGGTTTTTCGCAGGTCGGTTCTGAATCCGGCTGGCGTGCGGCGGAAACCAGCGTCGCGAAAGAGGAGGCCGCCAAGCGCGGTATCACCCTGAAGATCGCAGATGGTCAGCAAAAACAGGAAAACCAGATCAAAGCCGTGCGCTCCTTTATCGCTCAGGGGGTAGACGCGATCTTCATTGCACCGGTGGTGGCCACCGGCTGGGAACCGGTGCTGAAAGAGGCGAAAGAGGCCAAGATCCCGGTCTTCCTTCTCGACCGTTCCATTGATGTTAAAGATAAAGATCTCTACATGACCACCGTGACCGCCAACAACGTGCTGGAAGGCCAGCTGATTGGCGACTGGCTGGTGAAAACCGTCGACGGTAAGCCGTGTAACGTCGTTGAACTGCAGGGCACCGTTGGGGCCAGCGTGGCTATCGATCGTAAGAAAGGGTTCGCCGACGCGATTGCCAAAGCGTCGAATATCAAAATTATCCGCTCTCAGTCCGGCGACTTCACCCGCAGCAAAGGGAAAGAGGTGATGGAGAGCTTTATCAAAGCTGAGAATAACGGCAAAAACATCTGCATGGTCTTCGCCCATAACGATGACATGGTGATCGGCGCCATCCAGGCCATTAAAGAGGCTGGCCTGAAGCCGGGCAAAGATATCCTCACGGGCTCCATCGACGGCGTGCCGGATATCTATAAAGCCATGATCGCTGGTGAAGCCAACGCCAGCGTCGAACTGACGCCAAACATGGCCGGCCCGGCGTTTGATGCGCTGGAGAAATACAAAAAAGACGGCACCCTGCCTGAGAAGCTGACCATTACCAAATCGACGCTGTATCTGCCGGATACGGCGAAAGAAGAGTTAGAGAAGAAGAAAAATATGGGCTACTGAGTGGGGAGCCCCTCATTCCATCCCTCTCCCCAGTGGGAGAGGGTGAAAAGCAGCGTTCCAGTAACCCCGGGAAGTCCAGTGCGACCCGGGGTAACCTGACATCATTTGAAGGTGACATCGATTATGAGCGCCGAGGCACACCAGGAGATCCTTCGCACCGAAGGACTCAGTAAATTCTTCCCCGGCGTTAAGGCGCTGGATAACGTCAACTTTAGCCTGCGGCGCGGCGAAATCATGGCCCTGTTGGGCGAAAACGGCGCCGGAAAATCGACGCTGATCAAAGCGCTTACCGGCGTTTACCATGCCGATCGCGGCACCATCTGGCTGGAAGGTCAGGCTATTTCGCCCAAAAATACCGCCCATGCCCAGCAGTTGGGGATTGGCACCGTCTACCAGGAAGTGAACCTGCTGCCCAATATGTCGGTGGCGGATAACCTGTTCATCGGCCGTGAGCCGCGGCGGTTTGGCCTGCTGCGACGTAAAGAGATGGAGGCCCGGGCGACGGCGCTGATGGCCTCCTACGGCTTTTCCCTCGACGTGCGCGAACCACTGAACCGCTTTTCGGTGGCGATGCAGCAGATCGTCGCTATCTGTCGGGCCATCGACCTGTCGGCCAAAGTGCTGATCCTCGACGAGCCCACCGCCAGCCTCGATACCCAGGAGGTGGAGATGCTGTTCACCCTGATGCGCCAGCTCAGGGATAACGGCGTCAGCCTGATCTTCGTCACCCATTTTCTCGACCAGGTCTATGCGGTCAGCGATCGCATCACCGTGCTGCGTAACGGCAGTTTCGTCGGCTGCCGCGAGACCCGCGAACTGCCGCAGATTGAGCTGGTGAAAATGATGCTGGGTCGCGAACTGGACCACAATGCCCTGCAGCGGGCGGGCCGTACCCTGCTGAGCGATAAGCCGGTGGCGGCGTTTGAAGGCTACGGTAAAAAAGGCACCATCGCGCCGTTCGACCTGCAGGTCCGTCCGGGCGAAATTGTGGGCCTCGCCGGCCTGCTGGGTTCCGGACGCACGGAAACCGCCGAGGTGATCTTCGGCATTAAAACGGCGGACAGCGGGAAGGCGTGGATCAAAGGCAAACCGCAGACCCTGCGCTCCCCGCATCAGGCTTCCTGCCTCGGGATCGGCTTCTGTCCTGAAGATCGCAAAACCGACGGCATTATCGCCGCCGCTTCGGTGCGGGAAAATATCGTCCTCGCCCTGCAGGCGCAGCGCGGCTGGCTGCGGCCGATCCCCCGGCGTGAGCAGAACGAGATCGCCGAGCGCTTTATTCGCCAACTGGGGATCCGTACCCCGAGCGCGGAGCAGCCGATCGAGTTTCTCTCTGGCGGCAACCAGCAGAAGGTGCTGCTCTCCCGCTGGTTACTGACCAAACCGCAGTTCCTGATCCTCGATGAGCCGACCCGCGGCATCGACGTCGGCGCCCATGCGGAAATTATTCGCCTGATTGAAACCCTCTGCGCCGATGGTCTGGCGCTGCTGGTCATCTCCTCTGAACTGGAGGAGCTGGTGGGTTACGCCGATCGGGTCATTATCATGCGGGATCGCCGACAGGTAGCGGAGATCCCGCTCGCCGAGCTCTCTGTACCGGCGATCATGAACGCTATTGCGGCATAAGGAGTAACTCATGATGCCTCGATCTCTTTCGCAAACCGGCCCTGAGAAGCGACGCTTCAGCTGGCCGAAGGGCACCCCGCAGATCATTGCCTTGCTGCTGGTTCTGTTGGTCGACAGCCTGGTCGCGCCCCATTTTTATCAGGTGGTGCTCCAGGATGGCCGCCTGTTTGGCAGCCCGATCGATATTCTTAACCGCGCCGCGCCGGTGGCGCTGCTGGCCATCGGCATGACGCTGGTGATCGCCACCGGCGGTATCGATCTGTCGGTGGGGGCGGTGATGGCGATTGCCGGCGCGACGGCCGCCTCAATGACCGTCGCCGGGCACAGCCTGCCGGTGGTGGTGCTGGCCTCGCTGGGGGCCGGTGCGCTGGCCGGGCTGTGGAACGGTATCCTCGTGGCGATCCTTAAGATCCAACCTTTTGTGGCGACGCTGATCCTGATGGTGGCCGGACGCGGGGTGGCGCAGTTAATCACCTCGGGGCAGATCGTCACCTTTGATTCCCCGGCCCTGGCATGGCTCGGCAGCGGATCGTTTCTGCTGTTTCCGACGCCGGTGATCATCGCCGCCGCCACGCTGCTGCTGTTCTGGCTGTTTACCCGTAAAACGGCGCTGGGTATGTTTATCGAAGCGGTGGGGATCAACATTCGCGCGGCGAAAAACGCCGGCGTGAATACTCGTATTGTGGTGATGCTGGCCTATGTGCTGAGCGGCGTTTGCGCAGCGATTGCCGGGATCATCGTGGCGGCGGATATACGCGGCGCGGATGCTAATAACGCCGGGTTGTGGCTCGAACTGGACGCCATTCTGGCGGTGGTCATCGGCGGCGCCTCCCTGATGGGCGGGCGCTTCAACCTGCTGCTGTCGGTGGTGGGGGCGCTGATTATCCAGGGGATGAATACCGGGATTTTGCTCTCTGGCTTCCCGCCGGAGCTCAACCAGGTGGTGAAAGCGGTGGTGGTGCTGTGCGTACTGATTGTCCAGTCGCCGCGCTTTATCGGTTTACTGAAAGGGGTACGCGGCCATGATAAAACGTAATTTACCGTTGATGATCACCCTTGCGGTGTTTGTGCTGGGCTACCTCTACTGCCTGACGCAATTCCCCGGCTTTGCCTCAACGCGGGTGATCTGCAATATCCTGACGGATAATGCCTTCCTTGGGATCATCGCCGTCGGCATGACATTTGTGATCCTCTCCGGCGGGATCGATCTGTCGGTGGGGTCGGTGATCGCCTTTACCGGCGTCTTCCTCGCCAAAGCGATTGGCTTTTGGGGAATATCACCGCTGGTGGCGTTTCCACTGGTGCTGGTGATGGGCTGTGCCTTCGGTGCGTTTATGGGGCTGCTTATCGACGCGCTAAAGATCCCGGCTTTTATCATCACGCTCGCCGGCATGTTCTTTCTGCGCGGCGTCAGCTATCTGGTGTCGGAGGAGTCGATTCCGATTAACCATCCGGTCTACGACACCTTGTCTGGGCTGGCATGGACCATCCCCGGCGGCGGTCGTCTCAGCGCCATGGGGCTACTGATGCTGCTGGTGGTGGTGGCCGGTATTTTTGTGGCCCATCGCACTCGCTTTGGCAACCAGGTGTATGCCATCGGCGGCAACGCCACGTCGGCGAATTTAATGGGGATTTCGACTCGCAGCGCCACGATCCGTATCTATATGCTTTCCACCGGGCTGGCGACGCTGGCCGGGATCGTCTTTTCCATTTATACCCAGGCAGGCTATGCGCTGGCGGGCGTCGGCGTGGAGCTGGACGCCATTGCCTCGGTGGTGATCGGCGGCACACTGCTCAGCGGCGGTGTTGGCACCGTGCTGGGAACGCTGTTCGGGGTGGCGATTCAGGGGTTAATTCAGACCTACATCAACTTCGACGGCACCCTCAGCTCATGGTGGACGAAAATCGCTATCGGTATTTTGCTGTTTATCTTTATCGCGCTGCAGCGTGGGCTGACCGTGCTGTGGGAAAATCGGCAGAATGCGGCGGTGACGCGGGTGAGCGGAGCGGGGAGTCGCTAACAGGGAACTCCCTTCCCGCAAGGCGGGAAGGGAGGGCAGGGATCAGGCGTCCGGGAACGCTTTAATGAAGTTCTCGACGTCTTCTACCATGTGGTTGTTACCGACGAAGAACGAGCGGCGCTGGTGCAGGCTTTCCGGGATAATATCCAGAATACGCTCTTTACCGTCGCTGGCCTTACCGCCCGCCTGTTCGGCGAGGAAGGCCATCGGGTTGCATTCATACAGCAGGCGCAGCTTACCGTCCGGGTGGCTGGCGGTGCTCGGATAGAGATAGATGCCGCCCTTCAGCAGGTTACGGTGGAAGTCCGCCACCAGCGAGCCGATATAGCGTGAGGTATAAGGACGCTGAGTCGCTTTGTCCTCTTCCTGGCAGTACTTAATGTACTTCTTCACGCCCTGCGGGAATTTGATGTAGTTGCCTTCGTTGATGGAGTAGGTATTGCCCTTCTCCGGGAAGCGCATGCGCTCCTGACACAGACAGAAGACGCCGAGGGACGGGTCGTAGGTGAAGGCGTGGACGCCGCAGCCGGTGGTATATACCAGCATCGTCGAAGAGCCGTAGACCACATAGCCCGCGGCCACCTGCCTGTTACCCGGCTGCAGGAAGTCTTCTTCTGTCACCGGCGTGCCGACAGGCGTGACGCGGCGGTAGATAGAGAAGATCGTTCCGACAGAGACGTTAACGTCGATGTTAGAGGAGCCATCCAGAGGGTCCATCAGCACCACGTATTTGGCGTGTTCACACCCTTCGAAGACAACAATTTCATCTTCTTCTTCGGAGGCGATCCCGGCAACAATATCGCGTGCTCGCAGTGCGGCTTTTAATTTTTCATTAGCGAACAGATCGAGTTTTTGCTGAACCTCGCCCTGAACGTTTTCAGCACCGCTGGCACCCAGGATATCGACCAGACCGGCCTTGTTGATATCGCGGTGGATGATCTTGGCGCCCAACTTTATTGCTGACAACAAAGCAGTCAGCTCACCGGTGGCGTGGGAGAACTCGTGCTGCTTTTCAACAATAAACTCACCTAACGTTTTCATAACTCGTTCCCTGCATTTTTATGTTGAGTAAAACGAACGCAACAATCTTAACAAAGAATCAAAAAAGTGCGCACTGGTGAATCGCGCCAGCAAAATACAGATTCGCCTGAAATGCATTTCGCCAGGGCCCGGGATATGGGTAAAATGTGCCCCGGATAAGAGAAGGAAATGACGAATGCGCATTCATATTTTAGGAATCTGTGGCACGTTTATGGGGGGCCTGGCCATGCTGGCGCGCTCCCTCGGTCATGAGGTAACAGGGTCGGATGCTAACGTCTATCCGCCGATGAGCACCCTGCTGGAAAACCAGGGGATTGATTTAATTCAGGGTTATGACCCCAGCCAGCTGGATCCCCGGCCAGATCTGGTGATCATCGGTAACGCCATGACTCGCGGCAACCCGTGCGTTGAAGCGGTGCTGGAAAACAATATTCCGTATATGTCCGGCCCGCAGTGGCTGCACGACTTCGTGCTGCGCGATCGCTGGGTGCTGGCCGTCGCCGGGACCCACGGCAAAACCACCACTGCCGGGATGGCAACCTGGATCCTCGAAGCCTGCGGCTATAAACCGGGCTTCGTGATCGGTGGCGTACCGGGTAATTTCGAGGTCTCTGCGCGTCTGGGCGACAGCCCGTTCTTCGTCATTGAAGCGGATGAATACGACTGTGCCTTCTTCGACAAGCGCTCCAAGTTTGTTCACTACTGCCCGCGGACGCTGATCCTCAACAACCTTGAGTTCGATCACGCGGACATCTTTGACGACCTGAAGGCGATTCAGAAACAGTTCCACCATCTGGTGCGCATCGTGCCGGGCAAAGGCAAAATTATCCTGCCGGAGAACGACATCAACCTGAAGCAGGTGATGGCGATGGGCTGCTGGAGCGAGCAGGAGCTGGTGGGCGAGCAGGGCCACTGGCAGGCGAAGAAACTGAACGCCGACGCCTCTCAGTGGGAAGTGCTGCTCGACGGCGAAAAAGTCGGCGAGGTGAAGTGGGCGCTGGTCGGCGAGCATAATATGCATAACGGCCTGATGGCGATTGCCGCGGCGCGTCACGTCGGCGTGCTGCCGGCGGATGCCGCGAACGCGCTGGGCAGCTTTATCAACGCCCGCCGTCGCCTGGAGCTGCGCGGTGAAGCCAACGGCGTCACCGTGTATGACGATTTCGCCCATCATCCGACGGCGATCCTCGCTACGCTGCAGGCGCTGCGCGGCAAAGTGGGCGGCACCGCGCGTATTCTCGCCGTGCTGGAGCCGCGCTCTAACACCATGAAAATGGGCGTTTGCAAGGACGATCTGGCGCCGTCGCTTGGTCGCGCTGATGAAGTGTTTCTCCTGCAGCCGCAGCATATTCCGTGGCAGGTGGCGGAAGTGGCGGAAGCCTGCGTCCAGCCGGCCCACTGGAGCGCCGACGTCGATACCCTGGCGGAGATGGTGGTCAAAACCGCCCACCCGGGCGACCATATCCTGGTGATGAGCAACGGCGGCTTCGGCGGCATTCATCAAAAGCTGCTGGATAAGCTGGCGCAAAAAGCGGCCGCGGCAGAATAAGCGCGAACGCCTCCGATCACTGCCCTCCGCGTGAGGGCAGTTTTGTTTTCGCCACCAGGGATTGTGCCATGCTGATCTGCGAAAGATTACGTTCTACCGACTCGCCCCATTTCGCCACGCTGGACGCGCTCTACGCGCGCGCCTTTCCGTGGCACGAGCAGCGCGAAAGCGACGCCAAACTTCAGGCGCTGAGCCACCCGCGCTACGCGCTGGAAGCGTGGTTCGATGAAGGCGTCTTTGTTGGCCTCAGCGGCTGCTGGCAGTTTGCCGGCTACGGTTATATCGAACATCTGGCGATCGACGATACGCTGCGCTCCCGCGGCTATGGTAAACAGCTGCTGGCGCAGATCCTGACGCGCGCGCCGCTGACCATTCTGGAAATCGATCCGCTGACGACGGCGATCGCTCATAAACGGCTGCGCTTTTATCAGTCGATGGGGTTTCATGCCAATGCGTGGGCGCATTATCACCCGAGCTATCATCAGGACATCACGGATCATGAGCTGCTGGTGCTGAGCTACCCGCAGCCGATCGATGAGCGACAGTACCAGCAGTTTGCCCGGGATCTCGGGCGCGAGGTGATGGGGCGGGAGTAGCCCGGAACGGGGCGTCGCCCCGCTCCGGGAATTCACTGGTTACAACCTTACTCTTTGGCGATCGGCGTCTCGTTCTCCGCGACTTTATTGTCGCCCTGAATCTGCGCGATTTTCTGCTCAACGGCGGCCACCTGGGCGCTGTCGTGCAGCAGAGTGTAGGTCAGATCAAACTGCGCGCTGGCGCCCGGCTGCAGCTGCTTCACACGTTTTTGTTCGCGTTCAATGGTGACCGGATAGGCGTAGCTGGTGCCCGGTTCGATACCGGTGACGTAGCCCTGTTTGATGGTGTCGGTATTTTTCCATAGCGTCAGGACCGGCAGCTGACGGGTATCAAACTGAATGGATGCCCCTTTATCGCCCGCTTTGTTGACCACCGCGGCCAGGGTCTGGTGATTTTCATCGGCCAGCGGCTGAATATTAAATACCATCTCGTCAAAATCTTTGGTCGGCCCCTGATAGGTCTGCCAGGTTTTTAACCCGCTCTTCGCGTAATCATTGAACGGGCTGATGCTGGACATCGGGGCGAGGAAGCGCGCGCCTTCTTCCAGAATCGGGGTGCCGAAGTTGCTGTGGTAGATAATCTGATAATCATGCGGATAGTCGGCATGGTTGGTTAAGACGTCATGCAGGCTGAAGCTGTTGCTGCCCGGGACGTAGCGCAGTTCGGTCAAAGTCTGCAGATCGGCTTTTTTGAAGGTGCTCTCTTTCACCAGCCCGCGGATGCGGATTTCATACGGCGCGCTGTCAGCCACTTCGACTTCTACCCGCGAGGCCGGGGTGTTGCCTGCCTTGCCGTGCAGGGTATAAATCTGCCCGTCCGCGGTCACCGGATGGCCGGTCCATTCATAGCCGCAGCGGACCATCATCTCGTTGAATCCTTCCAGCCAGCCGAGTCCATTGCGACTTTCCAGGTTGATAAACGCCGGGTTGACGACCTCTTTAACCGGCGAATCCCAGCCCATCCGGCTGCCGAAACCCTCAATACGCAGTAAGTTCATGCCGCGTGTCGGGCTCAGAGTGATGGTCAGGCCGTCTTTACTGTGAATGGTGAGGATTTTGCTGCCTTCCTGCTTACCGCCGTGCAGGACTTTTTGCTCAATGCTGAACGCATGGTCTTTTACCTTCAGCTGATCGCTGCTGATCTGCCAGTTTCCTTTATCCATACCCTCTTCAGCGTTCGTCAGCACCCATGTTTTTGCCGTGGCTGAGCCAGAAACCAGCAGGGCGATAGTCGTCAGAACCAAAGTCTTTTTCATTTTTATTCCCTTTTTGCTGAATCGATTGTGTCATTGACGTGTGAAATCTACCGGCATGAGGGTGATTAAAATGTGAAGCGCCTCACCTGGTGAGAAAGTGGCCGTTTTGATGATGTTAAATGCGATGAAAGTCGTATTATTTTGCTAAGTAATGCGAATTTATCACCACAATATGTGATCTACATTGTTTTCAGCTTTAACGATTCAGCTTGGCCGCAAGGCAAAAACAACCGTATCGTCGTGTGGATGAGGGAGCCAGGCTATGCGAAGGGAATCCCCCTGCTGGCGCAAGCCTTAGAACTGGGGTGAAGGTAGGCCGGATAAGGCGTTAGCCGCCATCCGGCACAACGACGGGAACGGAGTCTGGTGCAGATTGCCCGGCGGCGCTGCGCTTGCACGGGCCTACGGTGTTGAGTAACCGTTTGATATATAGGGTTCCGTAGGCTGGATAAGGCGTTAGCCGCCATCCGGCACAACGACGGGAACGGAGTCTGGTGCAGATTGCCCGGCGGCGCTGCGTTTTCGCGGACCTACAAAACAGAGTAACCGTTTGATATATAGGGATTTGTAGCCCGGATAAGGCGCAGCGCGCCGCCATCCGGGAGACTATTGCGGGCAAAAACAGCGGGACTTAGCCTTCGTTTTCAGCCAGTTCGCGCAGATACTGGAAGATCAGGCGCGCCGATTTCGGCGGCTTGTTGCCCTCTTTCTCTTTCTTCGCATTGCGGATCAGTGAACGCAACTGCTGACGGTCAGCATCTGGCCACAGGTTCAGCACTTCAGCGACGGCGTCATCCCCATCGTCAATCAGTCGATCGCGGATCTGCTCCAGCTTGTGGAACAGCGCAACCTGCTGGTTGTGACGGTTTTTCAGCTTGTCCAGCGCCTGACGAATCGGATCGACATCGCGGTTGCGCAGCATCTTACCGATAAGCTGCAGCTGGCGGCGGCGACCCTCTTTTTTGATACGCTGGGCGAGTTCGATGGCGTCACGCAGGTCAGTATCCAGCGGAATTTTATCCAGCGCGTTTTTCCCCAGGTCAACGAGTTCCGCGCCAAGACGCTTCAGTTCTTCCGCGTCGCGCTTAATTTCACTCTTACTGACCCAGATGATTTCATCATCTTCATCTTCAACGTCATCACCGGGCACGTCGTCGAGCCAGTCATCGGGCTGCTTTGTCATCTTCAGGCTCCTTAAAAAAAGAGGCTAATGTTACCAGTTAAGGCGCGCACTGAAAAACGGTTCTCTGTTAGACTTCAGTTAACTCCTTCTTACATTATGGCATTAGCAATGAAAGTCATCTCTCAAGTTGCACAGCAGCGTAAGACGCTGGAAGAAGCCGTTACCACGGCACTGGAACTGGCGGCAGGTAAATCTGACGGTGCGGAAGTCTCCGTCAGCAAAACGACGGGCATCGGCGTCAGCACCCGCTATGGCGAAGTGGAGAACGTAGAATTCAATAGCGACGGCGCGCTAGGCATCACCGTCTATCATCAAAACCGTAAAGGCAGCGCCTCCTCGACCGATCTGAGTCCGGACGCCATCGCCCGCACCGTACAGGCGGCGCTGGATATTGCGCGCTACACCTCCCCGGATCCGTTTGCCGGTGTGGCCGATAAAGAGCTGCTGGCCTTTGACGCCCCGGATCTGGACCTGTTCCACCCGGCGGAAGTCTCCCCGGACGAAGCCATCGAACTGGCCGCTCGCGCGGAGCAAGTGGCCCTGAAGGCAGATAAGCGCATCACTAACACCGAAGGCGGCAGCTTTAACAGCCACTACGGCATCAAAGTGTTTGGTAACAGTCACGGCATGCTGCAAAGTTACTGCTCGACTCGCCATTCGCTCTCCAGCTGCGTCATCGCGGAAGATGACGGCGATATGGAGCGCGACTACGCCTACACCATTGGCCGGGCGATAGAGGATCTGCAGTCACCGGAATGGGTTGGGGAAGAGTGCGCCCGCCGCACCCTGTCGCGTCTGGCGCCGCGTAAGCTGTCGACCATGAAGGCGCCAGTGATTTTCGCCAACGAAGTGGCGACCGGGCTGTTTGGTCACCTGGTGGGCGCGATTGCCGGTGGTTCGGTATACCGCAAATCCACCTTCCTGCTCGATTCGCTGGGCACACAAATTTTGCCTGAGTGGCTGACCATCGAAGAACATCCGCACCTGCTGAAAGGGCTGGCCTCCACGCCGTTCGACAGCGAAGGCGTGCGCACCGAGCGTCGTGACATCATCAAAGACGGGGTGCTGACCCAGTGGCTGCTGACCAACTACTCAGCGCGCAAGCTGGGGATGAAAAGCACCGGCCACGCCGGGGGCATCCACAACTGGCGCATCAATGGCCGCGGCCTGAGTTTTGCAAAGATGCTTAAAGAGATGGGCACCGGCCTTGTGGTTACCGAACTGATGGGGCAGGGTGTCAGTGGCGTCACTGGCGACTACTCACGCGGCGCATCCGGCTTCTGGGTAGAAAACGGCGAAATTCAATATCCTGTCAGTGAGATCACCATTGCAGGAAATCTGAAAGAAATGTGGCGTAATATCGTGACCATTGGCGATGATATTGAAACGCGCAGCAACATTCAGTGTGGTTCTGTGCTGCTGCCGGAGATGAAAATCGCCGGGCAATAACACCTGTTTGCTTAAATAATAAAAAGGAAGTGAGCAATGCGTAAAAAACTGTTAGCGATGCTGGCTGTCTCTGCTTTTGCGCTCGGTTCAGCATCGGCCTTCGCCGACCTGGGCGAAGACATGGACACTCTGGCAGAAAACCTGCAAGTGGTACAGAAAACCACCGACGCCGGCGAGCTGAAAGCGGCGCTGAATAAAATGCGTACGGCGGCAGTCGATGCCCAGAAACAGACGCCGCCGAAGCTGGAAGGCAAAGCGGCCGACAGCGCTGAGATGAAAGATTACCGTCATGGTCTGGATATTCTGATCGGCCAGATCGACGGTGCGCTGAAGCTGGCGAACGAAGGCAAGGTGAAAGAGGCGCAGGCCGCTGCGGAGGAGTTTAAAACCACCCGCAACACCTACCATCAGAAGTACCGCTAACCGTTCTTTTCGGGAGGCATCAGCCGATGCCTCCCGCCTGAAAGCCTACCGATATCACATTTTTCCACTCTCTTTTTCCGGCCTTTCCGCTGCCGCAGGCGCCTTATCCACGCTCATTGTTGTGATACGTCTCACGCCATAGCCGTCGTTTTTGCCTTTTCCCTGTGAATATGTGGGGTCGATCACGCCTGCCGTCTCCCTTTCCACTTCGAAGTGGAAAACAACTCGCTACAAACTCCTTCCCCCCGGCGCTACTTTGATTCCCAGAGACATCAGCGGGGTATCAGAAGTGAATAACGGAGCGGTAATACACGACGTAGGGGAGCAGGCAGCGCAGACCGAACGCCTGGCTGACAAGATGCTGCAGCAGGTTTTTGCCTTGTTAAGCCGTCACGGCATCGTCCCTAACGACGTTCAGGAGCAAATGCTGACTTCCCACGTGCGGGCGATGGCCCACCGGTCAATCAGCGGTGAACCGCTACCGGAAGTGGATGCCAGCCTGTTCGAAGAGATTTCACCAGATTCAATGACGCTGGCCCGCGAAGTGGTCGCGCAGTTTGGCAACTTGCCTGATGAAGAGGCCTGGCTGCTGTCCGTCCATTTCGAAGTCGCAAAAGAAAACCTGTAAGGAGCAAAACATGGAACAAATCACCGTTGTTATTGGCGACCGCCTGGGCAAAGGACAAAAAGTCGCTGCAGGCGCTGAGAAAGCGGGCGCACGTGCTGTGGTCGTCCCTGGCGTTGCTGCTGATATGAAACTGGGCGACATGATGAAAGCGGAAAACGCCACCTTCGGCATCTCCTTCTGCGGCAGCGGCGGCGCCGGGGCCATCACCGCGCAGACCAAATACGGCTACAAAGCGAAATATGGCATGCGTTCCGTTGAAGAGGGCGTCACCGCCATTAACGAAGGCTGCAACGTGCTGGGCTTCGGCTTTATGGATAAAGAAGAGCTGGGCGAGCGCCTGGTTGAAGCCTGGAAAAAGAAATACGGCGCATAAGTATGAAAGAGCAATTCACCACCACGGTGAGGGTTGCCGGCAAAGGCGAAAGCAAATCACGGGCCTTCGCCGATGCCCTGAACCATGTGCAGGCTGCGGTGATGAAAACGTCATCGCACATTCTGCTGCGTATTGAGCCACAGGACGTGACGGTTGTTCATGCGCGCGAAGCGGTACGAAAAGAGGCCTTTCTGTTCTTCTTTTTGCGCCGTGAACGACGGACTTACAGCGTGGAGCTGGACGTCACCGTCAACGTGACCGCCATCGATCTCGATAAAGTGGCTTTCGTCACGCAAACCTGATTGTTAGCAAAGGGTCTAACTATGTTCCTGATAATTTTAATAAAATCGCTCATTATCGGCGGCCTGGTCGGCGTCGGCGTGGGCGCCGGAGCGGCACGCATGTTTCACGCCCCCACCACGCAGGGGATGGGGGCGTTTCGTACCCTGGGCGAGCTTAACTCCTGTGAAGGCGATCCGGCCTCTCACTTCTCCTTTGGCCTTGGCTTCTTCTTTAACGCCTGGGCCTCTTCCGTTGCAGCAGGCTCCTTCACCCAGGACGTCGACCACCGCATTATCCCTAACTGGGGCGCGGCGGCGCTGATGCTAAAAAATCGTAACGTTGGCGAAACCCTGCACGATCCGAAAAGAATGGCGATTGCCTGCGGCATCATCGGCATGATCGTCGTCGCCTTCCTTAACCTGACCGCCTCTTCCGTGCCGGAAGCGCTGCAGGTCACCGCGGTTAAGGTGCTGGTGCCGGCGGCAAATCTGCTGGTGAATACCGTGATGCCGGTGATCTTCTGGCTGGCGGCTATCGATGCCGGTAAGAAATCAGGCTTCTGGGCGACGATTTTCGGCGGCGCGGCGCAGCTGATTATGGGGAACGCCGTACCGGGTCTGGTACTGGGTATTCTGATCGGTAAAGGGGTAGAAGAGAGCGGCTGGAACCGGGTAACCAAAGTGATGATGATCGCCATTGTCGCGCTGTTTGTCCTCAGCGGCTTCTTCCGCGGTTTCGACATGAAGATGATTGAATCCTTCCATCTGACCGTGCCGAACTGGCTGGACATGATCCACAACTCACTCAGCGGCAAGTAACGGGAGCCTGATAATGGAACAGAATAAAGGTTTTTGGTATGCCGACTGGTCGTTCCCGATCTTTGTTGGCCTGCTCTCCTCCGGTGTCTTCGCCGGGACGCACATGTATTACCTGTACGGCATCGGTGCCTTCAACGAAGTGGCCTTCGTGGCCATGCTGAAGGCAGGGATTGATACTGGCGCGTACGGCGCGGTGGCGGCATTTGGTGCCAGCTTCCTGTTCGCCCGCATTATCGAAGGGTCGCTGGTGGGGATCCTCGATATCGGTGGCGCCATTCAAACCGGTATTGGCCTCGGCGTTCCGGCGCTGCTGCTCGGCGCGGGCTTTGTCTTCCCGGTGGCGAACTTCGCCGCGTCGCTGGTCACCGGCCTGGTCCTTGGTCTGGCAGTGGGTTACATCATCATTCTGGCGCGTAAGTTCACCATCAACCAGAGCGATTCCACCTACGGTGCCGACGTAATGATGGGGGCCGGTAACGCCTCTGGCCGCTTCCTTGGCCCCTTGATCATCCTCAGCGCGATGACCGCCTCGATTCCTATCGGGATTGGCTCGCTGGTTGGCGCGCTGCTGTTCTACATCTGGCAGAAACCGATCACCGGCGGCGCCATCCTCGGCGCGATGATCCTCGGCTCCATCTTCCCGGTGGCGATTAGCTAGCCGCCTGATGGCGCTGCGCTTATCAGGCCTACACGTCAGCGTGATTGGTAGGCCGATGACCTCGCCATCCGTACACTCTTTTCATCAGGAGATAGCTATGTTTGATTTACTCCTGCGCCGTGCGCGCCTCGTCGACGATACCCTGACTGATATCGCCATCCAGGACGGGAAAATCGCGGCGCTGGGCGAGATTAGCGCGCCCTCCCGCAAAACCATCGATCTGTACGGCAACAGCTACGTTAGCGCCGGCTGGATTGACTCCCACGTTCACTGCTACCCGAATTCGCCGATTTATCACGATGAGCCGGATAGCGTGGGTATCGCCACCGGCGTCACCACCGTGATTGATGCCGGCAGCACCGGTGCCGACGACGTTGACGATTTCTATCAGCTGACCCGCAAAGCGGCGACGGAAGTTTATGCGCTGCTCAATATCTCCCGCGTCGGGCTGATTGCGCAGAACGAACTGGCCAATATGGCCAATATCGACGCCGAGGCGGTGAAGCAGGCGGTGCAGCGTCATCCTGATTTTATCGTCGGCCTGAAAGCGCGGATGAGTAGCAGCGTGGTGGGCGAAAACGGCATTACGCCGCTGGCGCGCGCCAAGACCATTCAGCAGCAAAACGGCGATCTTCCGCTGATGGTGCACATCGGCAATAACCCGCCGAACCTCGATGAAATCGCCGACCTGCTGAGCAGCGGCGACATCATTACCCACTGCTATAACGGCAAGCCGAACCGCATTCTGAATCCCGCCGGCGAACTGCGTAGCTCGATTACTCGCGCTCTGCAGCGCGGGGTGCACCTCGACGTTGGGCACGGCACCGCCAGCTTCAGCTTTGAAGTGGCGCGGCGGGCGATTGCGCTGGGCATTCTGCCGCACACCATCAGCTCCGACATTTACTGCCGCAACCGGATCGACGGCCCGGTGCGTTCGCTGGCGCTGGTGATGTCGAAATTCCTCGCCATCGGCATGACCCTGCCGCAGGTGATTGCCTGCGTGACCGTCAGCGCCGCCGAGGGGCTGCGCCTGTCGCGTAAAGGGCGGCTGGAAGTGGGCTTCGACGCCGATTTAACGCTATTTCGCCTGGAGCACCGGCCCACGCTGCTGGTGGATGCCGAAAAAGAGAGCCTCCAGGCTGACAACATTCTGGTGCCGCTGGCCGCGATCCGCGCGGGCAAAGGCTATCTGACCGAACAAGGGAGCGCGGAACATGCCTTCGATTTTTGAGAAATACCATTTAAAACAGGTGATTAATACTTCGGGCCGGATGACGGCGCTGGGCGTTTCCACGCCGCGCCCGGAAGTGGTGGAAGCCGCGATGGCCGGTATGAACCAGTACTTTGAAATGAAAGACCTGGTGAATAAAACCGGCGAGTACATTGCCAGGCTGCTGGACGTGGAAGGGGCGACCGTTGTCTCCTGCGCGTCGGCGGGGATTGCCCAGTCGGTGGCGGCGGTGCTGGTGAAAGACAGCGACTGGCTGCTGGAGAACCTGCACGTCACGCCGATAGAGAATAACGAAATCGTCATGCCGAAGGGCCACAACGTCAACTTCGGCGCGCCGGTCGGCACCATGGTGGCGCTGGGCGGCGGTAAGCTGGTGGAAGCGGGCTACGCCAACGAATGTTCTGCCCAACAGCTGGCGGCGGCAATCACCCCGCGCACCGCGGCGATCCTGTACATCAAATCCCACCACTGCGTACAGAAAAGCATGCTCAACGTAGCGCAGGCTGCGGAAGTGGCGCGCCAGCATGGCTTGCCGCTGATCGTCGATGCGGCGGCGGAAGAAGATCTGCAATGCTACTACCGCATGGGCGCCGACTTGGTGATCTACAGCGGCGCGAAAGCGATTGAAGGGCCGACCAGCGGGCTGGTGATCGGCAAAACCCAGTACGTCGAGTGGGTTAAGCGCCAGTCGATGGGGATTGGCCGGGCGATGAAAGTGGGTAAAGAGGGCATTCTCGGCCTGACCTGCGCCATTGAACACTACCTGACGGCGAGCAAAGAGAGCGGCGAGCAGATGGTGGCGAAGATGACGCCGTTTATCGAACAGCTCAACACGCTTAACGGCGTGACCGCCCGGGTGGTGTGGGATAGCGCGGGTCGCGATATCGCCCGCGCCGAAATCAAATTCAACGAAGCGGTGACCGGCGTGAAGACCGGCGATCTGGTTAACGCGCTGAAGCAGGGCGAATACGCCATCTACTTCCGCGGCTACAAAGCTAACGAAGGCATTATCGAAGCCGATGTCCGCAGCGTGAACGCGGAGCAGCTGGCGGTGGTCGCCCGCCGCATCGCGGAAGTGCTAAACAAGGAGAAACAAGCATGAAACTGACCCCAAACTTTTACCGTGATCGCGTGTGTCTGAACGTCCTGGCGGGCAGCAAAGACAACGCCCGCGAAATCTACGACGCGGCGGAAGGCCACGTCCTGGTCGGCGTGCTCTCCAAAAACTATCCGGATGTCGCCAGCGCGGTGGCCGATATGCGTGAATACGCGAAGCTGATCGATAACGCGCTCTCAGTCGGGCTGGGCGCAGGCGATCCAAACCAGTCGGCGATGGTGAGTGAGATTTCTCGCCAGGTGCAGCCGCAGCACGTCAACCAGGTGTTCACCGGCGTGGCCACCAGCCGCGCGCTGCTCGGGCAGAACGAGACCGTGGTGAATGGCCTGGTCTCGCCCACCGGTACGCCGGGAATGGTGAAGATCTCAACTGGCCCGCTGAGCAGCGGCGCGGCGGATGGCATTGTGCCGCTGGAAACCGCCATCGCGCTGCTGAAAGACATGGGCGGCAGCTCCATCAAATACTTCCCGATGGGCGGCCTGAAGCACCGCGCCGAATTCGAAGCTGTGGCGAAAGCCTGCGCCGCGCACGATTTCTGGCTGGAGCCGACCGGCGGTATCGATCTGGACAACTACAGCGAGATCCTGAAAATCGCCCTCGATGCCGGGGTGAGCAAAATCATCCCGCATATCTACAGCTCGATTATCGATAAAGCCAGCGGCAACACCCGTCCGGCCGATGTTCGCCAGCTGCTGGAGATGACCAAACAGTTAGTGAAGTAGTGCCTCACCCTCTCCCCAAAAGGGGGGAGGGTAAACATCCCCCACTGAACCATCAAGGAGTTGCTATGCCTGTCGCTCGTCATCTGCTTGTCGCTTCACTGTCCCTGTTTGCCGCCGCCGCGGGCGCCGCGCAAACCCACTATGCCTGGGTAGGTACCTATAATCCCAATGGCGAAGGTCTGTACCGCTTTACCGTCGATGCCAACACCGGTGCGCTGCATGACAGGGCGCTGGTGAGCGCGTTGCCAAACGTCGCGCAGCTGACCGTGTCGCGCGATGGCAAAACGCTGTATGCCGCCAGTGAAGTCGAAAAAGGCGTCGTGCAGGCGTGGCGCATTGAGAAGAATGGTGAGTTGACCGCACTCAGCCAGGTTGCCTCCGGCGGCGCCGGGCCGGTGTATCTCTCCCTGACACCGGATGGTAAACATCTGCTGGTGGCCAACTACGTCAGCGGGAGTATCGCGGTGCTACCGGTGAAAGAAGATGGTAGCCTGGGCGAGGCAGTGGACAAGCATCAGGATGAAGGCCCGGCAGGCGCCGAACGCCCGGCGGCGGCCGTCGAGGGCAGCTTCGCCATCAGCGATCACAATGGCCCGCACGCCCATATGATCGCCGCCGATCCCAGCGGGAAATTTGTTTACTCCACCGATCTGGGGCTGGATCGGATCTATCAGTACCGGCTGGATAGCGCCAGCGGTAAGCTGACGCCGAACGATCCGCCGTTCATCGCCGCTTCGTCGCCGGGCGCCGGCCCACGCCACTTCGTCTTTACGCCAAAGGGCGACGGCCTGTGGCTGATCAACGAAGAAGCGTCGACGCTGACTTTCTACCATCTGGATAAGCAAAGCGGCCTGCTGCGCGAAGGCAAAACCGTCTCCGCGCTGCCGAAAGAGTATAAGGGTACCAGCTTTGCCGCCGGCCTGGCGCTGAGCAACGACGGCAAGCAGCTGTACGTCGCCAACCGCCTGCACAACAGCATCGCCCACTTTAGCGTGCTGGCGGATGGCCGCCTGAGCCACCAGGAAGATATCTGGACGCGTGGGGATTACCCCCGTACGCTGACCCTGGATAATCAGGGGCAGTGGCTGTACGTCATGAACCAGCGTAGCGATAATATTACCCGTTTTAGCGTGGCGCCGAAGGATGGCAAATTAACCTTTGCCTCCGACTACACGCCGGTCGGTAGCCCATCGCAGATGGTGATATCCGCCCAACCCTGAGCCGTAACCACAAGGAACTGACATGCGATTTCCCAACCAACGCTTAGCGCAACTCTTCACCCTGCTGCGGAATGAAACGCTGCCGCAGGATGAGCTGGCGCAGCGGCTGTCGGTTTCCACCCGTACCGTGCGCGCCGATATTACCGCCCTGAATGCGCTACTGGCGCAGTATGGCGCGCAGTTTATCCTCAACCGCGGCAGCGGTTATCAACTGAAAATTGATAACCCGGCGAGCTTTCAGGCGCTGGAGGCGACCGCGCCTAAGACGCAGCACGTGCCGCGAACCGCCCAGGATCGCATTACGTTTCTGCTGGTGCGCTTCCTGACGTCGGCGTTCTCTATCAAACTGGAAGACCTGGCGGATGAGTGGTTCGTCAGTCGCGCGACGCTGCAAAATGATATGGTCGAGGTGCGCGAGCGCTTTCAGCGCTATCAGCTCACCCTTGAAACCCGCCCGCGCCACGGCATGAAGCTGTTCGGCAGCGAAGTGTCGATTCGCGCCTGCCTGACCGATCTGCTGTGGGAGTTAACCCTGCAGGGCGGTATCAATCCGCTGATCGGCGCCGAGGCGCTGGAGGCGGAAGTGCCTGCGCTGCTGGAGCCGATGCTGCAGGAGACGCTCACCCGGCACCATATTCGCCTCACTGATGTCGGTGAGCGCTTTATCTGCCTGTACGGCGCAGTGGTGGTGCGCCGCGTCAGCGAAGGCTATCCGCTGGCCGATTTCAGCGCCGAAGATGTGGCGCAAAACGTCCGCGACGCCGCGCGCGATTTGGCGGGAGAGCTACAGCGGCTGGCCGGAAAGCCCTTCTCGCCCGCCGAAGAAGAGTGGCTGTGCGTGCATCTCGCCGCCCGTCAGGTGCAGGACGTCGACCCGGAAACCATCAGCGCCGACGACGACGAAGCGCTGGTGAATTACATTCTGCGCTACATCAACAGCCAGTATAACTACAACCTGCTGGACGACGCCCAGCTGCACGCCGATCTGCTGACCCACATTAAGACCATGATCACCCGCGTGCGCTATCAGATAATGATCCCCAATCCGCTGCTGGATAACATCAAACAGCACTACCCGATGGCCTGGGATATGACCCTCGCCGCGGTTTCCAGCTGGGGGAAGTACACGCCTTATACCATCAGCGAAAACGAAATTGGCTTCCTGGTGCTGCATATCGGCGTCGGGCTGGAGCGCCATTACAACATCGGCTACCAGCGTCAACCGCAGGTGTTGCTGGTGTGCGATACCAGCAATGCGATGGTGCGGATGATCGAAGCGATCCTGCAGCGCAAATATCCGCAGCTGGAGATCGCCGCTACGATTTCCCAGCGCGAATACGAACAGCGGGAAGCGATCGAGGCGGATTTTGTTATCTCCACGGTGCGCATCAGCGAAAAAGACAAACCGGTGGTGACCATCGCGCCGTTTCCCACCGACTATCAGCTGGATCAGATCGGCAAGCTGGTGCTGGTGGACCGTACCCGTCCATGGATGCTGAATAAGTACTTCGATGCCGCCCACTTCCGGGTGGTCGATAAGCCGATGGATCAGCAAATGCTGTTCGCTGAGCTGTGCCAGCAGCTGCAGCAGGAAGGCTTTGTTGACGCCGAGTTTCATGCTTCGGTGGTCGAGCGTGAGGCGATTGTCAGCACCATGCTCGGCGATGGCATTGCGCTGCCGCACTCCCTGGGACTGCTGGCCAAAAAGACGGTGGTCTATACCGTTATCGCCCCGCAGGGCATCGCCTGGGGCGACGAAACCGCCCATATCATTTTTCTGCTCGCCATCAGTAAGCGCGAGTATGAAGAGGCGATGGCCATCTACGATATCTTCGTCACCTTCCTGCGCGAGCGCGCCATGAGCCGCCTCGCCGCGACCCGCAGCTTCGATGAGTTTAAAACGGTGGCGATGGAGTGCGTCAGCCGGTTTTGAGAGGCTGACGGAGGGGATTAACGCAAATGATGTACCACCTGGTTGCTGCTACCGCGCCAGATCAGCGCCGGGTCTTTTAAATCCTGCACAAACTTACCGTCGACCAGCACGTTGATCAGGTTCACCACCTGCATCTGCGCCTCATTCAGCTCATCCAGTTTATAGCCGGTCCAGACCCAGATATCTTTGCCGGGGCATTCGGCGCGCACGCGCTGAACCAGTTTGAGGATCTCCGCGATGTTTTGCGGATGCAGCGGATCGCCGCCGGAGAGTGAAATCCCCTGGCGCTTGATGCGGGTATCGTTGAGGTCGGCAATGATGCGGTCGGCCATCCCGGTGGTAAACGGCATACCGGAGTTCACCCGCCAGGTGCTTTTGTTGTAGCAGCCGGGGCACTCGTGGACGCAGCCGGAAACAAACAGGGTGCAACGGGTGCCGGGGCCGTTGACAATATCTACCGGGTAGTACTGATGGTAATTCATTTTTCGCTTCTCAATTAACGCCATAGCCGCGTTGGCTGCGCTCGCTCACCCCAGTCACGTACTGAATGTACGCTCCCGGGAATTCCCTCGTTTGCCGCCTTGCTCTGACGCTAATTGCTTTGCGAAAACGAAGGAATGCGGCCATTTCCCGGGTCGCGGCGTTCCGCCTTACCCGGGCTACCGGACGGTGCAAAACAGTAGCCCGGATAAGGCGCTGCGCGCCGCTATCCGGGAAAAGCGCATTGGTATTTAACCGATCTGCCCATTGCCCAGGTGCTTAACGCGGCGCTTCACTTCTTCCTGCTTGCCGGCGTTGAACGGACGCGCGTCCGGGCTGCCGAGATAACCGCATACCCGACGAGTAACCGACACGCGGGCAGCGTCGTGGTTACCGCATTTCGGGCAGGTAAAGCCCTTGCTGGTGCACTCGAACTCGCCGGTAAAACCGCACTCGTAGCATTCATCGATCGGCGTATTGGTGCCGTAGTACGGCACGTGCTCATAGCTGTAATCCCACACGTCTTCCAGCGCCTTCAGGTTGTGCTGGATGTTCGGGTACTCGCCGTAGCAAATGAAGCCGCCGTTGGCCAGCGGCGGGTACGGCGCTTCGAAATCGATCTTGTCGTACGGGTTGACCTTCTTCTCGACGTCAAGGTGGAAGCTGTTGGTGTAGTAACCTTTATCGGTCACGCCCTCCACCACGCCAAACTCGGCGGTGTCGAGACGGCAGAAGCGGTCGCACAGGTTTTCGCTCGGCGTGCTGTACAGGCTAAAGCCGTAGCCGGTCTCTTCCTTCCACAAATCGACGGCGTCGCGCAGGCGCTGGACGATGGCTACACCTTTCTCACGCAGCGCCTTGCTGTCGTACATATGTTGATTGCCGTACAGCGCATTGATGGTCTCATGGATACCGATATAGCCCAGTGAGATGGACGCGCGGCCGTTTTTGAAGATCTCGGAGACATCATCGTCGGCTTTCAGCCGCACGCCGCAGGCCCCTTCCATATACAGGATCGGTGCCACGCGGGCCTTCACTCCTTCCAGACGGGCAATACGGGTCATCAGCGCTTTGCGCGCCAGCTGCAGGCGCTCGTCCAGCAGCGCCCAGAAGGCGGCTTCGTCGCCTTTCGCTTCCAGGGCGATACGCGGCAGGTTGAGGCTAATCACGCCGAGATTGTTGCGGCCGTCATGCACCTGCTCGCCGTTCTCGTTTTCCCACACCCCGAGGAAGCTGCGGCAGCCCATCGGCGTTTTAAATGACCCGGTGACTTTCACCACCTGATCGTAGTTGAGGATATCCGGGTACATGCGCTTGCTGGCGCATTCCAGTGCCAGCTGTTTGATGTCGTAGTTCGGGTCGCCGAACTTATGGTTCAGACCGTCGCGAATGGCGAACACCAGTTTCGGGAACACCGCGGTTTTGCGATTTTTACCGAGGCCGGCGATACGGTTACGCAGAATCGACTGCTGGATCAACCGCGATTCCCAACTGGTGCCGAGGCCGAAACCAAAGGTGACAAACGGCGTCTGACCGTTGGCGGTATGCAGCGTGTTGACCTCATATTCCAGCGACTGGAAGGCGTCGTAGCACTCTTTTTCGGTACGGGCGCGGGCATAGCCTTCGGCGTCCGGGATCTGCCACTCTTCGGCGATTTTACGATGCTTTTTGAAGCTTTCAGTGACGAACGGCGCCAGCACTTCATCGATACGGTTGATGGTGGTGCCGCCATAAATATGGCTGGCGACCTGGGCGATGATCTGCGCCGTCACCGCGGTGGCGGTAGAGATAGACTTCGGCGGCTCGATCTCCGCGTTGCCCATCTTAAAGCCCTGGGTCAGCATCCCTTTCAGGTCGATCAGCATGCAGTTGAACATCGGGAAGAAGGGCGAGTAATCGAGGTCGTGATAGTGGATCACGCCGCGCTCGTGGGCCATCACCACATCGTGGGGCAGCAGGTGTTGCCGCGCATAGTGCTTGGCGACGATACCGGCCAGCAGGTCGCGCTGGGTCGGGATGACTTTACTGTCCTTGTTGGCATTTTCGTTGAGCAGCGCGGAGTTGGTCTGCTCGACGAGGCCGCGGATCTCCTGATTGAGACGGCCGCGCTTTTCGCGCTGGCTATCACGGTCATGGCGATACTCAATGTAGGCGCGCGCCAGCTGCTTATAGGGGCCGGACATCAGCTGGTTTTCTACCGCAGTCTGGATCTCATTGATGTCGACCTGGGCGCGGCCCTGCATTTGCTGGCTAACGACTTCTGCGACGGTGGCGCAATAGTCTGCGTCATCGACTCCCGCTGCTTTAGCTGCACGTAGAATTGCTTCCTGAATGCGCTCTGACTTGAACGGCACTTTACAGCCATCACGTTTCATCACATGCGGTGTCATGATCACTCCATATATAGAACAGGTTATCCACAGAGGCGGAGGTTATTCCAAAGACGCGCCACACTACGGCTAGTGCCGTTTGCCTTCAGATCCGGCCCGTTTTATCCACATCTCATCACCGCCAGACATCGACAAGATATGGTGACATAATAGACGATTAATACAACATGTAGGGCCGGGACGCATTTTAAGTTCTATATGTAGTGATTTGCATCAAAGATGTTTGCGATTTTATTGACCCAGAACAAGGTAAAAAGGTGAGAGTACGGATGATGGGCGCTGGCACGAAATGTAAATTTAGGTGCTTAAAATACAAGCAAAAATGGGGCCCGCTCACGCATGGAGCGGGCAGAATTTTCAGGCAATCAACGTATCGTTAAGCAGATCGACCAGCAGCAGCAGGGCGTAGCGGGCCTGCAACGGGTTGGCGGGGAGAGGAAGGATGATGCTGGCCATATCGGCAAGCGCGTGTTGTTCCGGCGTCAGGGCAACAATGGTCACTCCTTGCGTACGCGCCTGCAGGGTTGCGCTCTGCAACACGGTGCTGGCCTCAGCCGTGGCCAGCACCAGCAGCAGGTGATCGTCATTGAGGGTGCTGGCGGTCATCCGCATCAGCGCCGTATCCTGGCAGAGGTTAATCGCGATGCCGGAGGGCAGCAGCTGATGCTGGAGCAGGGCGGCCAGTGTCACATCCTGCGTGCCAAGGGCGAAGCAGTGCACCGCGCGGGCGCTCAGCAGGCGCGATTTACACTTTTCCACCGCCGCTTCCGTGGTATGGCCGAGCTGGCGGGTTAGCGTATCGCCGAGGCTGCTCAGTTTATCGCGCCAGGCGACGGGCAGGGCGGCGCTATCCGGCGTTAGCCAGCTGGCGCGCCGTTCGCTGGCCTGGGCCAGCTGTTTACGTAAATCGCGAATATCATCGCAGCCTACCGAGCGGGCGAAGCGGGTGATGGTCGCCGGACTGACTCCGGCGCTGGCGGCCAGCTCGTCAATGGAGGCGCTGGCGGTAAAACTAAGATTTTCCAGAATAAAGGCGGCAACGCGCGACTCCTGAGCGCTAAAGCGGACTAATCCTTCCTGCAACTGACCTACGATATCCATCCTGATGTTCCCTTTGGCAGAACCCGGCAATGAAAATATTTTTCAATTATCGACTGCCTCTCTTTATAGCACCCGCGCTCGGTATTTCCTATGGTCGTGACTGTGAATGGTTATGCCGATGCGGAAAAGATGCGCAAAAATTGAGCCTCGATCACATCGGTGAAAATTATTTTCATATAGCCTTCACTATCACACAATATTAACAATATAGTCGCACTAGCCGTGAGGGCTGAAGCGATAAACACGCCAAGGGGAAGCGCAATGCCACGAATCGTACTCTGTTGTGCCGCAGGCATGTCGACCAGCATGCTGGTGAATAAAATGAAAGCGGAGGCCCAGCAACGCGCGCTGGCGCTGGAAATCTACGCGGTGGCAGTGGCGGAATTTGAACGCGAATTGCCGAACGCCGACGTTATCCTGCTTGGGCCGCAGGTCAAATACGAAGCCGGACGTCTGACCGCGCTGGCAGCGCCGCAGGGCAAAGCCGTTGCGGTGATCGATATGGCCGACTACGGCATGATGCGCGGCGCCGCGGTGCTGGATAAAGCGCTGGCGCTACTCGAACACTAATTTTCTCATCCTATTTTTTATCATCATCACGTGCGGTCCTGGCGATCGCGCGCGGCGCTCTGCATGCCGAAAAATGCCAATAGAGGTCACTATGCAAGCACTGAAAATCGCCGTTATCGGTGGCGGTAGCAGCTACACGCCGGAGCTTATTGAAGGGATTATCGTTCGTTATGAGCAGCTTCCAGTGACAGAACTGGCGCTGGTGGATGTCGAATCCGGCCGGGAAAAGGTTGAGATCATTGCCGCGCTGACCCGGCGGATGTTGAAACATAAAGGGCTGGAGCAGGTGGCGGTCAGCGTCCACTTTACGCTTGATGAGGCGATTCGCGGTGCCAGCTTTGTACTGACTCAGCTGCGTGTCGGACAGCTAGCGGCGCGCGCCGCCGATGAGCGGTTGGGGCTCAAATATCACCTGTTGGGCCAGGAGACTACCGGCGTTGGCGGATTCGCGAAGGCACTGCGGACGATCCCGGTGATCCTTGAGGTGGCGCGCAAAGTGGAACAGCTGTCGCCGGAAGCTTTCATCCTCAACTTTACTAACCCGGCGGGGATCGTCACTGAGGCAGTTAGTCGCTATAGCAAGGCGAAGATCATCGGCCTGTGCAACGTGCCGATCAACATGCAGCACATGATCGTCGGCATGTTGGGCGCGCAGGCGTCCGAAGTGAAACTGCGCTTTGCCGGGCTCAACCATATGGTCTGGGTGCATAAGGTGATGCAGGGGCGTGAGGATGTGACCGGCAAGGTAATCGACATGCTGTGCGACGGCAAGGCGCTGTCGATGAACAACATTAAAGAACTGCCGTGGCCAGCGGAATTCTTACGCGCGCTGAAGGCGATTCCGTGCCCTTATCATCGCTATTTCTGGCTGACGCCGGCGATGCTGGCGGAAGAGATCGCCGCAGCGAAAACCAAAGGCACCCGCGCCGAGCAGGTGATGAAGGTCGAGCAGGCGCTGTTTGAGTTATATGCCGACCCGCAGCTGGAAGAAAAACCAGAGCAACTGAGCTTTCGCGGCGGCGCTTACTACTCGGAAGTGGCCGTTGAGCTTATCAACGCGATACACAATAACCTGGGCACGGAGATGGTGGTAAACACCCGCAACAACGGCGCGATTCACGGCCTGGATGATGATGCGGTAGTGGAAACCAACAGCATTATTGATGCACAAGGGGCGCGGCCGCTGGCGTTCGGTCCGCTGCCGCCGGCGATGAACGGCCTGACCCAGCAGGTGAAAGCCTTTGAGCGGCTGACGATTGAAGCCGCGGTACATGGCTGCCGCGAAAGCGCGCTGCTGGCGCTGGTGACCAACCCGCTGGTCGGGAACGTCACCGATGCCCAGGCGCTGCTGGATGAAGTGTTAACAATAAACCGTCAATGGCTGACGCAATTTAACTGACCGCTATTTCCCTCGGGAGCACACCATGTCGAATACAAGCTGGATTGAACGTTACGTCATGCCGGCGGCGCTGAAAATCGCCGGGCAAAAGCACGTCCTGTCGGTACGCGATGGCATCATTCTGAATATGCCGTTTATGCTGATTGGCTCGTTTTTCCTGATTTTCGCCTACCTGCCGATCCCCGGCTATGCCGACATGATGAGCGGCCTGTTTGGCGACGTCTGGCGCGATAAAATGCTGTACCCGGTGAAAGCGACCTACGACATCATGGCGCTCATTTCCAGCTTCGGCATCGCCTACCGGCTGGCGGAGAAGTACCGTACCCTCGATCCGCTGAGCGCCGGGGCCATGTCGCTGGTGGCCTTCATGATGACGATTCCGCAGAATACGCTGTTTACCCCGGTACACGGTGCGGCGGAGGTGATTAAAGGGGTGATCCCGGTGAGTATGGTCGGCAGTCAGGGGCTGTTCGTCGCCATCGTCATTTCGCTGCTGTCGACGGAGATTTACCGTTTGGTCGCCAGCCGCAATCTCGTTATCCGCATGCCGGACGGTGTGCCGCCAGCGGTGGCGAAATCGTTCCTGGCGCTGATCCCCGGCTTCTGCGTGCTGGCGGTGGTGCTGGCGCTGCGCCTGGCGGTTGAGGCCTCGCCGTTCGGCGACATCAACAGCATGATCGCCACCCTGATCGGTATTCCGATGCATCACGTCGGCGGTACGCTGCCGGGGATGATTATTTCGGTGATTGTGATTGGTATTTTGTGGACGCTGGGCCTGCACGGCGACGCGATTGTGCTGGTGTTTATCCAGCCGGTGTGGCTGTCGAATATGTCAGAGAACCTGACGGCCTTTCAGAACGGCCAGCCGATCCCGCATATCATTACCCAGCAATTTTACGACCTGTGGATTGCCCCCGGTGGTACCGGCGCGCTGCTGGGGCTGGTGATTTTTATGCTGCTGCGTAGCCGAAGTCAGCAGATGAAACAGCTGGGGAAAATCGCCGCGCCGGGAGCGCTATTTAATATCAGCGAACCGATGGTATTCGGTATCCCTCTGGTGATGAACCCCTACTTTTTCCTGCCGTTTATTTTAACCCCGGTGCTGCTGGTGATCGTTTCCTATACCGCGATGGCCATCGGGCTGGTGGCACCGCCTGCGGGGATTGCACTGCCGTTCACCACGCCAATTTTCATCAGCGGCTATCTGGCGACTGGTGGTCATATCTCCGGCACGGTGCTGCAGGTAGTGAATTTAGCCATTTCGCTGGTGGTCTATTATCCGTTTTTCCGCGCCTGGGATCGGCTGAAGGCAAAAGAAGAGCACGCTTCGACGCAGCCGCAAGCGAGCGTTATCCTTCCTGACGCTGACCGCGCGTAATCTCCAGCCCCACGAACCGGTAGCCCCGGTGAGCGTAGCGCCACCGGGGAAAAGCTTTACTCCTGCAACCACCATACCGCTTCGAATGGCCGCAGCGTCATTGCCGCCGGGCGGTTGGACGTTTCCGCATAGTTACCAATCAGTACCCGCCAGTCGCCGGACATTTCTGGCGGCTGCCATGGCTGGAACTCACGGCTCAGGTTGGCGGCGACCACCAGAGTCTGCCCCTGCCACTGACGGCGATAGCACCACAGCGATGGATGTTCCGGCAGGAGATCCTGGTAATCGCCCCAGGTCAGCAGCGGCAGGGTTTTACGCAGCGTAATCAGCTGCTGATAGGCATAAAACACCGAATCGGGGTCCGCCAGCGCCGCCTCAACGTTGATCTCTTGGTAATTATCGCCAAGGCCGATCCACGGCTCACCGTCGCTAAAGCCGCCGTTCTCGCCGGCGTGCCAGGGCATCGGCGTGCGGCTGTTGTCGCGCGACTTACTGGCGAGGATTGCCAGCAGTTCGTCCGGGCTTTGCCCCTGCGCTGCGCGTTCGATAAACATATTGTGGCTTTCGACGTCGCGATAGTCGCTGATGTTGCTGAAGTGCGGGTTGGTCATGCCGATCTCTTCGCCCTGATAGATATAGGGCGTGCCCTGCATGCCGTGCAGCACCATCGCCAGCATCTTCGCCGCCGGCACCCGGTACTCGCCTTCGTCGCCAAAGCGCGACACGATGCGCGGCTGATCGTGGTTACACCAGAACAGCGCGTTCCACGCCCGATTGTGCATCCCCTGCTGCCAGTGGCGGAACAGCGCTTTCAGCGCCACATAGTCCGGGCGGGCGAGGGTCCATTTTTCACCGCCGGGATAATCGACCTTTAAATGGTGGAAGTTAAAGGTCATCGACAGCTCGCGGCCGTCCAGCGCGGCGTACTGCTGGCAGTGCTCCAGCGAGGTGGAGGACATCTCGCCGACGGTCATCAGGTTACGGGGAGTAAAGACATCGCGGCTCATCTCCTGCAGGAATTCATGCACCCGCGGGCCGTCAGTGTAGAAGCGGCGGCCATCACCCTCCGCATCGCAGGGGAAGGTCTGGTCTTTCGAGATCAGGTTGACGACGTCGAGGCGCAGACCGTCGACGCCGCGGTCGGCCCAGAATTCGCAGACCTTTTTCAGCTCAGCGCGTACCGCCGGGTTCTCCCAGTTGAGATCCGCCTGTTCAATGGCGAACAGGTGCAGATAATACTGCCCGCTGTCGGCGTGCCACTGCCAGGCGTTGCCGCCAAATTTGGAGCGCCAGTTGTTCGGCAGCGCGTCCGGTTCGCCGTCGCGCCAGATATAGAACTGCCGGTAGGGACTCTCCTTATTCAGCGACTGACGGAACCATTCATGCTCGGTCGAGGTATGGTTCAGTACCATATCCAGCACGATGCGGATACCACGGGCCTTCGCCTCCGCCACCAGGGCGTCAAAGTCGGCCATCGTGCCGTAGGAGGGATCGATAGCGGTGTAGTTCGCCACATCGTAGCCGTTATCCACCTGCGGTGAGACATAGAACGGCGTCAGCCAGATGGCGTCGACCCCAAGCTTCTGCAGATAGTCGAGGCGGGAAGTGACGCCGCGCAGATCGCCGGTACCGCTGCCGGTGGTATCCTGAAAACTCTTCGGATAGATTTGATAAATAACGCCGTTTTGCCACCAGTGGGGAAGATGATTCATAGTGCTTTCCTGCTGCAACGAGGGGCGCCAAAGGCGCCCCGAAAGAAGAAGTTAGACAATCTGCAAGGTGCCCTGACGGTACTTGCGCTGATACACCACGGTGGTCAGGATAATCGGCACCACCACCGCAATAGCCATCGCCATGGCGTACACCTGCCAGTAGGTTGGCTGGATGGAGAGGATGCCCGGCAGGCCGCCGACGCCGATGCCGTTCGCCAGCACGCCGTTCAGGCCGCACAGCAGGCCGGCGAGGCCGGAGCCGATCATCGCGCACAGCATCGGGAAGCGGTACTTCAGGTTGATACCGTACATCGCTGGTTCGGTAACCCCGAGGTAAGCAGAGATTGCCGCCGGCACCGAGATTTCGCGTTCATTCTGTTTACGGCTGGCAATAATAATGCCGACCACCGCCGATGCCTGGGCAATGTTGGACAGCGCAATCAGCGGCCACACCGGGGTGCCGCCCATGCTCTGGATCATCTGCATATCGATAGCGAGGGTGGTCTGGTGGACACCGGTAATCACCAGCGGCGCGTAGAGGAAGCCGAACAACGCGGCGCCGATCGGCGCAAAGCTGCCGGTTAACAGGTGGCGTACCGCGAAGGCCACGCCGTCGCCGATCAGGCGGCCGAACGGACCAATGATGGCGTGCGCCAGGAACACCGCGAGGATCAGCGAGCAGACCGGGACAATGACCAGGTAGAGGTAGTCAGGCACGATGCGCTTGAGGCGCGTCTCGATAAAGCCGAGCGTCAGGCCCGCCAGCAGGGCCGGGATCACCTGCGCCTGGTAGCCGACTTTGGCAATCGTAAACAGGCCGAAATTCCACACCTCCGGCACCTGCTGGCCGAGGAGATAGGCGTTCATCAGCTGCGGGGAAACCAGGGTGACTCCAAGGACGATCCCGAGGATCGGCGTGCCGCCCATCTTCTTCACTGCTGACCAGCAGATCCCCACCGGCAGATAGAAGAAGATCGCTTCGCCAATCAGCCACAGGAAGTCATAGATGGTTTTCAGCGACGGGTGCATCTGAGCCAGCGTCTGGCCGTTGCTCATGGGTAAGTCGCCGATGACGTTACGGAAACCGAGGATCAGACCGCCGCTGATTAGCGCCGGCAGCAGCGGGAAGAAGATCTCGGCAAAGTGCGAGATCAACTGCTCATGCCACTTCATATTTTGCCGCGCGGCCTGCTTGACCTGCTCTTTATCGGCGGAGGTCTGGCCGGTGGTAGCCAGCAGGGCCTTGTAGTAATCGCCCACCTCGGTGCCGATGACCACCTGGAACTGCCCGGCGTTAGTGAAGCATCCCTTCACCATGCGCAGCTGTTCAATCTCTTTTGGTTTGGCGATGGCCGGGTCGTTCAGCACAAAGCGCAAACGGGTAATACAGTGGCTGACGGTGGCGATGTTGCCGCGCCCGCCCACCAGTTCGATCAGTTTATCGATGTCCTGCTGGTTTACTTTGCTCATGATGAAGCCTCAAAAACAGAGGGGAGAGATGCCGTTTTTTACCTTGAGGGCATCCTAACCGTTTCGTTTGATTTGCAAAATGGGAACGTTCCCGAAACCCGGCGACGATCACATAAATCGTCCGAACGAGATTAATTCAGGGCGGCGGGAATCACGATCTGGCGGGGATCGACGCTGCCGGCGATCTGCTCGATCAACTGCCGGGCGGCCCGGCGTCCGGACTCGGCATAGCCGGGATCGACGGTCAAGATTTCCGGGTGGAGAAACTTCATCAGCGGCGTGCTGCCGACGCTGGCGAGCTGCAGCGCAGCGCGGCCCTGCTGCTGGAGATACTTGCTGGCGCCGAGGGCGAGGGTATCCGTCGCGCAGACCAGGGCGCTGGTTTCGGCCGTCAGCACGCTGGCGACGGTATCATACCCCTGCTTCATGCCCAAGCCCGGCAGAGCGGCGGTGGGCGTCAGGCGATGCTTTTTACAGAAGGCGAGGTAGGCGAGATGGCGGCGTTCTCCGGTGGTGACGTCGCTGTGCGGGACGCCAAGAAAACTGATGTGGCGATGTCCGCGATCGTAGAGTCGCTGCATCAGCAGCGTGATGGCGCCTTCGTCGTCATAGCACACCGAGGCGAAACCGGGAGCGTCGCGGGCCATCAGCACCAGCGTATCGCGCCAGGGGGCGAGCATCGCCTCATCAATGCCGGTAAATCCGAACAGCACCACGCCGTCAATATTACGCCGGGCGAGCATGCCGAGATGCTCTTCCACCAGTCCAGGAGAGAACTGACTCTCCATCATAATCGGATCGTAACCCTGCTCATAAAAGGCGGGCAGCATGGTCTGCACGGCAAGGTTTTCCGACAGGGAATCCAGACGGGTGACGATAATCGCCACCACTTTATCGCTCTGGCCGCGCATGGCGCGGGCGGAGCGGGAAGGGGAGAAACCGTGCTTCTGCATCACCGCTTCGACACGCTCGCGGGTCCGTTCGCTGACCCCGCTCTCGTTGTTGAGGACGCGGGATACCGTCGATTTTCCTACGCCGCTTAAACGCGCGATATCTTTGATGGTCAGCCGGTTCTGCATGCGGAATTCTCGTCAGGGATGGTAGAAGTGAGCCTAATGCTACTCAACCAAACCGCAATGAGCAAAGTCTGGTTTACGTTCGGTTTAGTTGCGCGGGCTTATCATCGCCATAAATGCCACACATGTCTCAACGAGCGCGTTATAATCCGCGCCGTTTATATTCACTTACCGGAGAATTTATGGACCCCGATCCCACTCCTCATCCTCGATGGAGCAACCTTTCTTTCCGGTAAGCCTGTTTAACACTGCTTTACCGGAAAGCGTAAAGCAGTGACGTCCTTGATGTCCCTGCCATAAAAATTACATGCCTGACAGGTAGGCTTTGCTACGCCTGTTGGCAACGCTGCGTTCGCTCGCGCGAGCGCGGAGGGACTGTTTATGTTGAAGAATTATACCCGGCAGCTGTTCGCGCAGCTTAGCCGCCATCTGCCACGCCGTTTGGTCCAGCGCGATCCGCTGCCTGATGCCCGTAACCTGACCAGCGTGCCGATCCCGGACTCGCTCGGCAAGCGCTGCCTGGACGTTGCGGCGATGGATGACCAGGAGATCTGGCGCGCCTTTGACAGCCACCCTGAAGGGCTCAATGAAGGCGAAGTGGCGGCAAAGATCCTCAAACATGGTGACAACCAGATCCCGGCGCAGAAGCCCTCGCCGTGGTGGGTGCATCTGTGGACCTGCTATCGCAACCCGTTCAACCTGCTGCTGACGGTGCTCGGCATCGTCTCCTATTCCACCGAAGATCTGTTCGCCGCGGGCGTTATCGCGCTGATGGTCGGCATCTCGACGCTGCTTAACTTCATCCAGGAAGCGCGCTCGACCAAAGCGGCGGATGCGCTAAAGGCGATGGTCAGCAATACCGCCACGGTGCTGCGGGTGGTGAACGAGCAGGGAGAGAGCCGCTGGCTTGAACTGCCCATCGACCAACTGGTGCCAGGAGATATCGTCAAGCTGTCGGCGGGAGATATGATCCCGGCGGACCTGCGCATTATTCAGGCACGCGATCTGTTTGTCGCTCAGGCCTCGCTGACCGGCGAATCGCTGCCGGTGGAGAAAGTCGCGCGCAGTCGCGACCCGCTGCAGCAGAACCCGCTGGAATGCGACACCCTGTGCTTTATGGGGACCAACGTGGTGAGCGGCTCGGCGCAGGCCATCGTCTACGCCACCGGCGGCAACACCTGGTTCGGCCAGCTGGCCGGGCGCGTCAGCGAGCAGGAGAGCGAACCGAACGCCTTCCAGAAGGGCATCAGCCGGGTCAGCATGCTGCTGATCCGCTTTATGCTGGTGATGGCCCCGGTGGTGCTGTTGATTAATGGCTACACCAAAGGCGACTGGTGGGAAGCGGCGCTGTTCGCGCTGTCGGTGGCGGTCGGCCTGACGCCGGAGATGCTGCCGATGATCGTCACCTCGACGCTGGCGCGCGGGGCGGTGAAGCTGTCGAAACAAAAAGTGATCGTCAAACACCTCGACGCCATTCAGAACTTTGGTGCGATGGATATTCTCTGCACCGATAAAACCGGCACCCTGACTCAGGACAAGATCGTGCTGGAGAACCACACCGATGTCTCCGGGAAGTCCAGCGAGAGAGTGCTGCATACCGCCTGGCTCAACAGCCATTACCAGACCGGGCTGAAAAACCTGCTCGATACCGCGGTGCTGGAAGGGGTGGAGCTAGAGGCCGCCCGCGGCCTTGCAGAGCGCTGGCAAAAGGTGGATGAGATCCCGTTCGACTTCGAACGCCGCCGCATGTCGGTGGTGGTGAAAGAGCAGGACGACGCGCATCAGCTGATCTGTAAAGGGGCGCTGCAGGAGATCCTCAACGTCTCTACTCAGGTGCGCTATAACGGCGAAATCGTACCGCTGGACGACACCATGCTGCGCCGCATCCGCCGGGTGACCGATACCCTGAACCGTCAGGGACTGCGGGTGGTGGCGGTGGCGACCAAATACCTGCCGGCGCGCGAAGGCGACTACCAGCGCGCCGATGAATCCGACCTGATCCTCGAAGGCTATATCGCCTTCCTCGATCCGCCGAAAGAGACCACCGCCCCGGCGCTGAAGGCGCTGAAGGCCAGCGGCATCACGGTGAAAATCCTCACCGGCGATAGCGAACTGGTGGCGGCGAAGGTGTGCCATGAAGTGGGGCTGGATGCGGGCGAAGTGGTGATTGGCAGCCAGATTGAAGCCATGAGCGACGACGACCTGGCAGCGCTGGCGAAACGCACTACGCTGTTCGCGCGCCTGGCGCCGCTGCATAAAGAGCGCATCGTGACGCTGCTGAAACGCGAAGGTCACGTGGTGGGCTTTATGGGCGACGGCATCAACGACGCCCCAGCGTTACGCGCGGCGGATATTGGCATCTCGGTTGATGGCGCGGTGGATATCGCCCGCGAGGCGGCGGATATCATTCTGCTGGAAAAAAGCCTGATGGTGCTGGAGGAGGGGGTGATCGAAGGCCGCCGCACTTTCGCCAACATGCTCAAGTACATCAAAATGACCGCCAGCTCCAACTTCGGCAACGTCTTTAGCGTGCTGGTGGCCAGCGCCTTCCTGCCGTTTCTGCCGATGCTGCCGCTGCACCTGTTGATTCAGAACCTGCTGTACGATGTCTCCCAGGTGGCGATCCCGTTCGATAACGTCGATGATGAGCAGATCCGTAAACCGCAGCGCTGGAACCCGGCCGATCTCGGGCGCTTTATGGTCTTCTTCGGACCGATCAGCTCGATTTTCGATATCCTCACCTTCGGCCTGATGTGGTGGGTGTTCCACGCCAATACAGTGGAGATGCAGACTCTGTTCCAGTCCGGCTGGTTTATTGAAGGGCTGCTGTCGCAGACGCTGATTGTGCACATGATCCGCACCCGGCGTATTCCGTTCGTTCAGAGCCGCGCCGCGTGGCCACTGTTCGCCATGACGCTGGTGGTGATGGCCGTGGGCATTGCGCTGCCGTTCTCGCCGCTGGCGGGCTACCTGCAGCTGCAGGCGCTGCCGCTGAGCTACTTCCCGTGGCTGGTGGTGATCCTGGCGGGCTACATGGTGTTGACCCAAACCGTCAAAGGGTTCTACAGCCGTCGCTACGGCTGGCAGTAATGGTTTCGCCCCTTTGCCGTTCGGCAGAGGGGCTTACCGGTATTTCTCTTAAATCTCATCAAGTTGTGAAGTCCGTCATCGCCATGTGTTGACGCAATTTTGTGCGCATGTTAACCCAATGTTTTGCTTTTTTTTGGCCCGTCATAAAAAGGAACATTGATGCTTAACACCGTGCGTTACAGTCTGCTAACCAGCGGAATAGTACTGAGCAGCATGGCGCTTGCCGCCCCGGCCGGCGATCTGCCGCTGATGCCGTGGCCCGCCCATGTGGAGCGCCCGCAGGCGCAGGGGGCGCTGGCGCTAAATAATCAGCTAACGCTCAACGTCAGCGGCGACGATCTGGGCGAGGCGGCTAACCGCTGGCGAGAACGCCTTGCGCGGCAAACGGGCTGGACGCTACAGCCGCAGACGGCGCCGGCGAAAAGCCCAACCATTAACGTTATCGTCAGTAAGAAAGTGCCTTTCCTGCCGCAGCCGGATAGCGACGAAAGCTATCAGCTCGAGGTTAACGCTGAGGGCGCTACCCTGAAAGCGAATACGCGTTTTGGCGCGCTGCGCGGCATGGAAACGTTGCTGCAGCTGGTGCAAAACGGCCCTGACGGCACCACTATTCCTTACGTCACTATTGATGATGCGCCGCGCTTTCCGTGGCGCGGACTGCTGCTGGATTCCGCCCGCCACTTTATGCCGCTGTCGGCGCTCAAAAGGCAGATTGATGGCATGGCGGCAGCAAAGCTTAACGTGCTGCACTGGCATCTGACCGACGATCAGGGCTGGCGTTTCGCCTCCAGCCGCTATCCGAAGCTGCAGCAGCAGGCCAGCGACGGCCTGTTTTATACCCAGGCGCAGATGAAAGATATCGTGCGCTACGCCGCCGAACGCGGCATTCGCGTGGTGCCGGAAATCGATATGCCGGGACACGCCTCGGCGATCGCCGTGGCTTATCCGGAACTGACGAGCGCGCCGGGACCCTATGCGATGGAGCGCCACTGGGGCGTGCTGAAACCGGTACTCGATCCGACGAAAGAAGCGACCTACGCCTTTGCCGAGGCGATGGTCAGCGAACTGACGGCTATCTTCCCCGATCCGTATCTGCATATTGGCGGCGATGAAGTGGATGACAGCCAGTGGCGCGCCAATCCGGCCATCCAGAAATTCCTCAAAGAGAAGGGGCTGGCGGACAGCCACGCGCTGCAGGCGTACTTCAACCGGCGGCTGGAGACGCTACTCGAAAAACATCACCGGCAGATGGTCGGCTGGGATGAGATTTACCATCCTGATTTGCCGAAGAGCATTCTGATCCAGTCGTGGCAGGGGCAGGACGCATTGGGCGACGTCGCTAAACACGGCTATCGCGGCATTCTCTCCACCGGTTTTTATCTCGATCAGCCGCAGTACACCGCTTATCACTATCGTAATGAAATTATTCCGCAGGGGCTCAACGGTGTGGATACGATAACTGATAGCGACAGCGCTCAGAGCTGGCAGTTTTCGATGTCGCGCCTGAAGGGCAGCGCGGTAGAGGGCAGCTTTACGCTGGTAAAAGGCGATAGCGGCTGGCGCGGATTTATTGATTTTAAAGGTAAATCACGCCGCGCGGTGCAGGATATCGAATGGCTGGGCGACAATCAGGTGACATTCCGCGTCGATACCTGGATGGGGGAAACCCGCCCGGTGCTGACCATTAACGACGACACGCTCGGCGGCTACTTCCTCCTCGGCAACACGCGCTATCCGGTTGACGGCAAGCGGCTGGACGCTGTGCCGGAGGGCATTCAGCCGACGCTGCCCGACGCGCAGCAACAGAAGAATCTGCTCGGCGGTGAGGCGGCGCTGTGGGCGGAGAACGTCGCCGCGCCGGTGATCGACATCAAGCTGTGGCCGCGGGCTTTTGCGGTGGCGGAGCGGCTCTGGTCGGCCGAGGACGTCAAAGACAGCGACAATATGTATCAGCGCCTGCAGGCGATGGATAGCTGGTCAACGGTCTCCGTCGGCTTGCAGCAACATGCCCAGCAACTGGAGCAGTTCACCCGGCTGGCGAACAGCGGCCATACGCTGGCGCTGCAGATCCTCGCCGAGGCGCTGGAGCCAGCGCACTACTACACCCGCCAGCACCTGAAGTTCCAGGCGAACAATTATCATCAATTCGAACCGCTTAACCGGCTGGCCGATGCGCTACCGGCGGAGAGCGACACTGTACGCAGCCTGAATCAGTGGGCGGAGCGGCTGATCAGCGATGCCGAGGATACTGAGAGCGCTGATGCGCTGCGCCACGTCTTTACCCGCTGGCAGAACAACAGTGGCGATGCGCTGGCGCTGACCGACGGCAACTATCAGCTGGCAGCGATGAAACCCGTTGTGCAGCAGGTTGATAAGCTGGCGAGTCTGGGGCTGCGCTTGACCGATCTGGTGGTACGGCAGGGAACGCTGGACGATAAAGAGTACGCTTCCATTCAGGCGCAACTGGATAGTGCGGCGAAAACCCAGGATGAACTGGTGATTGCGGCGGTCTATCCGCTGGAGAAACTGTTGCGGGCAACGAAGATAAAATAGGGTAATTCCCCCACCCCGTGGATGACGCAAGCGCCTGGGGTGAGGGCAGTGAAGCGATTAGCGACGGATCGCGATGGCTTCGATCTCGATCTTCACGTCTTTCGGCAGACGTGCGACTTCCACGCAGGAGCGCGCCGGGAAGGTGGCATTGTGCTCGGTGAAGAACGCTTCGTAGGTGGCGTTAACGGTAGCGAAATCGTTGAGATCTTTCACGAAAACGGTGGTCTTGACGATGTCGCCGACGGTCAGGCCTGCAGCTTCAACGATCGCTTTCACGTTGTTCAGCGACTGGCGCGCCTGCGCGGACACGTCTTCCGGGACGCTGCCGGTTTTCGGGTCGACCGGGATCTGGCCAGAGGTGATGATCATGCTGCCCAGGTCAACGCCCTGAACGTATGGGCCAATTGCTGCTGGTGCATTTTCCGTCGCAATAGTTTTGCTCATGTTATCTCCAGATGAACTGAGTAATGTTACGCAAAATCATTCAGGTTGCCGCCAGAGGGTAAGCGCTGTGCCGCCGGCGCAGACGCCGCCTGAAGGACGAAGCGTAGGGTGGTAGCCATTATAGGGAGGCCTACCACCAATACCAACCGCATTTAGTTGGCCAGCACCACATAATGAGAAAACTCTTTTTCACAGTATTTGCATTTGAGTGCGATATCATCGGCGCGTTTTTTCACTGCAAAACTGGAAGAAACCGGTTCAGCATGGCTGATACAGTTGCTGTTCGGGCAGACCAGCACGCTGTTGATGCGATCCGGCAGGCTCGGGCGGGATTTGCCCACCACTTCGTACTCATCAATGCGGTTTACTGTCGCCTGCGGGGCGTACAGCGCCAGCTGGTTGACCTGCTCGTCGGTGAGGAAGGTATTTTCGATTTTAATTAAATCTTTACGGCCCATCTCACCGGAGGGCAGGTTCAGGCCGATGGTGATACGCTGGTCGGTTTCGGTCAGTTTGAACAGGGTGAGCAGCTTAAAGCCGACCTGCGCCGGGATATGGTCAATCACGGTGCCGCGTTTAATGGCTTCTACTTGCAGTTTATTGTCGTGTGTCATCTCTCATTTCCCCCTTACAGTGCCAGCTCGCTATTCAGTACCAGTGCCAGTAACGCCTGGCGGGCGAAGATGCCATTGCCGGCCTGCTGGAAGTACCAGGCGTGCGGCGTTTTATCGACATCGGTGGTGATTTCGTCAATGCGCGGCAGTGGGTGCAGCACCTTCATGTTGGCGCGCGCCCCTTCGAGGTCGGCGGCGCGCAGGACGAACTGCGCTTTCACGTTGGCGTATTCCGACGGATCCAGACGCTCTTTCTGCACGCGGGTCATGTACAGAATATCCACTTCCGCCATCACATCGTCGATGGCGCTATGCACGCTCCAGGCGATACCTTTTTCATCCAGCATATCGAGGATGTACTGCGGCATGGCCAGCGCGTCCGGGGCGATGAAGTAGAAGCGGTTGCCGCTGAATTTCGCCAGCGCCTGGGTCAGGGAGTGGACGGTACGGCCGTATTTCAGATCGCCGACCATCGCCACGTTGAGGTTCTCGAGGCGTCCCTGGGTCTCCTGAATAGTGAACAGATCGAGCAGGGTCTGGGTCGGATGCTGGTTGGCGCCGTCGCCGGCGTTCAGCACCGGCACGCCGCCGGAAAATTCGGTCGCCAGGCGCGCGGCGCCCTCCTGCGGATGGCGCATCACGATGGCGTCAACGTAGGTGCTGATGACGGAGATGGTATCCGCCAGGGTTTCCCCTTTTTTGCCCAGCGAGGTGTTGGCGCTGTCAGAAAAGCCGACCACGCTGGCACCCAGACGGTGCATCGAGGTTTCAAAAGAGAGACGGGTACGAGTCGAGGCTTCAAAGAAACAGCTGGCGATAACCTTATGCTTCAGCAGCTCGGGTTGCGGATTGGCTTTCAGCTTTGCCGCAGTCGCCAGCACCAGTTCGAGGTCTTCGCGGCTGAGATCGTTTATGGAAATGATATGTTTTTGATATAGCGGGTTAGCCATGCTTATCTCCTGACGCCTGGGCAAAAAAAAAGCCCCTTAAATAAGGGGCTTCGGGAATCCAATGAGCAACGGAAAGAAAAACGCCAGGCCAGCGTCTGCGTTCAGACGCGCTAAGACAGAATGTCGTACGCAATTGGCCATGCTTCCTCCCGGCAAAACGACTGGCATTATACGCAGACCGTTATGACGATCAAGCGATTCATTCACAAACAGGTAATCGTTTGCCTGCAGAAAAGTGCGCCAGCGCAAAGAACCGTGAAACTGTACTGGTATGGCAGTGGCAATGGGGGTATAAAACAGTAAAATGAAATGCTGTTTTATATTCGAGGTAAGTGATGATTATTGGCAATATCCACCATCTGCAGCCATGGCTGCCTGCCGCGCTGCGCGAGGCCATTGAGCACGTCATCGCCCATGTCAACGAGGCGACGCCGCTGGGTAAACACGATATCGACGGCAATAACCTGTTTTATCTGATTTCCGAAGATACCACTGAGCCGCAGGCCGCGCGCCGGGCGGAATATCATGCCCGCTATCTCGATATCCAGATTGTGCTCCGCGGCATCGAGGGGATGACTTTCAGTGCCTTACCGGCAGGAGAGCCACAGACCGACTGGCTGGCGGAGAAAGACATCGCTTTTCTTGCCGAAGGCCAGCAGGAGAAAACGGTGATCCTCAACGAAGGGGATTTTGTGGTGTTTTATCCCGGTGAAGTGCATAAACCGCTGTGCGCCGTAGGCGCCCCGGCGAAGGTGCGCAAAGCGGTAGTGAAGATGTTGATGGCGTAAAATGGTGAGCCGAATCCCGGATAAGCGCCGTGCTATCCGGGATGTGGCCACAAGCGAAGGGCTACTTACCCAGCGTCGCCACCATCACCGCTTTGATGGTATGCATCCGGTTTTCCGCCTGGTCAAACACCACGCTCGCCGCCGACTCAAACACCTCGTCAGTCACTTCCATGCCGCCGTGCAGGCCGTAATCGGCGGCCATCTGTTTGCCCAGCGTGGTCTGGTCGTCGTGGAATGCCGGCAGGCAGTGGAGGAACTTGACCTGCGGATTGCCGGTCAGCGCCAGCATCGCACTGTTAACCTGATAATCGCGCAGCAGGGCGATACGTTCGGCCCATTTTTCCTTCGCCTCGCCCATCGAGACCCAGACGTCGGTATAGATAAAATCGGCGCCTTTCACCCCCGCGGCGATATCTTCCGTCAGGGTGATGTTGCCACCCTGCTGTTTGGCCAGTGCCGTACAGGTCTCCACCAGCTGAGACTCCGGCCAGCAGGCAGATGGCGCTACCAGGCGCAGATCCAGACCGGTCAGCGCTGCGGCTTCGAGCATCGAATTGCCCATGTTGTTGCGCGCATCGCCGGCGTAGACCAGCGTCATCTGGTTAAAGGCCTTGCCCGGCAGGTGCTCTTTCATCGTCAGCAGGTCCGCCAGCAGCTGGGTGGGGTGGAACTCGTTGGTGAGGCCGTTCCACACCGGCACGCCGGCGTATTGCGCCAGCGTCTCCACCACCTCCTGGCCGTGGCCGCGATATTGAATGCCATCGTACATCCGCCCGAGCACGCGGGCGGTATCTTTGATCGACTCTTTATGGCCAATCTGGCTACCGCTTGGCCCCAGATAGGTCACGCGGGCGCCCTGGTCGTATGCGGCAACTTCGAAAGAGCATCGTGTACGGGTTGAGTCTTTTTCGAAGATGAGCGCGATGTTTTTCCCTGCCAGTTTCTGGACTTCGATACCGTTTTTCTTATCGGCTTTGAGCTTTGCCGCCAGCTCGAGCAGGGCGGTGATTTCTGCAGGCGTAAAATCGAGTAACTTTAAAAAATGCTTCTGGTAAAACGCAGACATGGTTCCCTCACCTGGCATAGGCCACTAATTGAATTAAAATTCAATTTATATGTATGAATATTCATTTGCAAGTCTGTGATCGAAATCTTTCACTGAGAAGTGGAGGCAATGACGGCGGTATGTGACAATAGGGACAACTGCCGCACATTATGAGGAACGAGCCATGGCAAACCCGGAACACCTGGAAGAACAGCGTGAAGAGACGCGTCTGATTATCGAAGAGCTGCTGGAGGATGGCAGCGATCCGGACGCACTGTACACGATTGAGCATCACCTCTCTGCAGACGATTTCGAAACCCTGGAGAAAGTGGCGGTGGAAGCGTTCAAGCTGGGCTATGAAGTGACCGAGCCCGAAGAGCTGGAAGTGGAAGAGGGTGACATGGTCATCTGCTGCGATATTCTGAGCGAATGCGCACTGAACGCAGACCTGATCGATGCCCAGGTAGAACAGCTGATGACGCTGGCAGAAAAATATGACGTCGAGTATGACGGTTGGGGCACCTACTATGAGGACCCGAACGGTGAAGAAGACGGCGACGATGACGAAGATTTTGTCGATGAAGACGACGATGGTGTTCGTCACTAAGTCGCAGATGGATACGGCGGCGCCTGCCGCCGTATAGCAAGGAACCTCCATGGATTACCCGCAGATACTCTCCCCGATTATCAATTTCCTGCACTGCCCGACGCCGCAGGCGTGGATTGACGAAGCCCGCAAGCCGGAAAACCTGCCGCTGCTGTTGACCGACCATATGGTGTGCGAACTGAAAGCGGCGCAGAACGCCATGCTGCTGGTGCGTCGCTACGTCGCGGACAAAGCCGACGCCGACGAGCTGCTGGCCTGCCTGAAGCCGTATGAAGACTTCACCTACCGCTGGGGGCCGGAGCCGGATTTTATCGCCCTGCATAAGCGGATCAACAAAAGCGCCATGCCGCAGACCGACGACCCATGGGGCCGCCAGTTGCTGGACAGCATGATTTTGCTGATTAAAGAGGAGCTACATCACTTCTGGCAGGTGCGGGAGATGATGCTGGCGCGCGATATCCCCTACGTCAAAATCACCGCCAGCAACTATGCCCGCGGCATGCGGCGGGAGGTGCGTTCGCACGAGCCGGTGATGCTGATCGATAAGTTGATCTGCGGCGCTTATATCGAGGCCCGCTCCTGCGAACGCTTTGCGGCGCTGGCGCCGTGGCTGGATGACGAGCTGCAGAAGTTTTATCTGTCGCTGCTGCGCTCCGAGGCGCGTCACTATCAGGACTATCTGGATCTGGCGCAGAAGATTGCCGGAGACGATATTAGCGAGCGGGTGCGCCAGCTTGGCGAGGCGGAAGCGGCGCTGATCCTCAGGCCGGAGGCCGAGTTCCGCTTTCACAGCGGTGTGCCGGTAGCGGCGTAACCCTCGGTATTCGGGCCCGGTAGCCACTAACACCGGCAGTTTCAGTAGCCATGGGGAGAGAGATAGCGTTGAGAGCTTCAGCTCGCAATGGTACGGGCCGTAGGTCGGGCAAGGCGTTAGCCGCCACCCGACAAAAAAACGGCACCGCGAGCACGGGACATCCCCCGGCTCGCGCTACGCTTAGCCGGGCTACCGAACTGTAGCCCCGGTAAGCGTAACGCTACCGGGGACACCTGCGATATCGAGGCGTTAAAGCGTTTTCAGCATCCGTACTTCACAGTCAACGTGGCCGGTGCAACCCAGCGGCCCGTCAATGTGCTCGAAGCCGAGATGTTCATATAAGCCGATCGCTTCCGTCAGGAAGGCGGTGGTTTCCAGATAGCAGCGTTTAAACCCCTGCTCGCGGGCGTAGTCCAGCGCCAACAGCGCCAGCTTCTTCGCCAGCCCCTGGCCGCGGACGCTGGTCATAAAATACATTTTCTGCAGCTCGCAGATATCCGGCTCGCTGCAGGCGAGCGGCGCGACGCCACCGCCGCCAACCACTTCACCCTCTTTCTCCACCACCCAATAGGCAGAGCCCGGCTGGCTGTACAGCTCATACAGTTCATCGAGATTCGGGTCGGCGACCGTATAGCCTTTATCGGCGGTCAGGCCATATTCTGCCGATACCTGGCGGATGACGGCCGCTATCGCAGCGTTATCCTGTACCGCGATACGGCGTAAAGTAAAGGTCTGTGGCGCGGCAAGATTCATAGAATCACTCAATTTTAGCTTAAATAACCATACATTTCTTTAATACCATTATTCGTTTACAGGCGCAAGGTGCGCGTGAAATGTATTGCCGGGAAAATTCAAAATAATATATTCTGCTCGCTTAATGCCGATGCGCATTATTTATTATTTTTATATATGTTTTAAAGTACAAGGACGACTTTTTTATGAGTATGATTTCAGGACAATTGCAGCGTTCTGGCCATTCTTTTGTTTTTCATGGTCAGGCCGGGCGCTATTTTATTATTTGTCTGGTTAATATTATTTTTTCTGTAATAACTTGTGGGTTATTTATTCCATGGGCATGGGTACGGAGTCGCAGTTATCTTTGTGAGAATATGGAGGTTAATGGCGCCCGCTTTGCCTATCACGGGCGCGGTATCACGATTTTACTCAGCTGGCTGTTGATATTTGTCGTGCTGCTTTTACTCAGCTTAGCGCTTGCCATTTTCTCTCCCGGTAGCGAAGGGCTGGAGACACTGGCATTTCTTATCCTGCTGCCGGTAATGATAATTAAGGGGTTAAGCTACCATGCCACCATGACCTCTTTCGCGAATATTCGCTTTGGGGTTCAGTGTCATCTGCTGCGCGGATGGTGGATTATGCTCGGCTTACCCTTGCTGATATACGTGCTAACGGCGGTGGTGTTCGCCATGCTGGGAAGTCGGCTCTTTTACAATGGCCTAAATAGCATGCTGCTGGGGATCGTTGTGCTGTTTTTGCTGTCGCTGGTTATTATGGCGATAACCAGCGGTGTGGTTTACAGCCACTGGCTTGATCTCATCGGCAAAGGCGCAACCTTAGGCAAAAATAAATTTAATATTTATGTGAGTACTAAGCGTTGTGTGGTGATTTTTTTATGGGCAACGGCGATTTTGTTGCCGTTTATCGTCATTTTTATTGGCTTTTTATTTTCCGCATTCGCTCAACTGCTGATGGGCTGTATGTTTGGTCTGTGCAGTGAAGGTTCGGCACTGTTTATGGCATTGCGGCATCTTGGGGCGGTATTAGGGGGATATGTATTCCTCACTATCGGTATCGTGTTATCCATGGCATACCTTCGTGTGGCTTTACGTAATCACGCGATGAATAACCTGGTGCTGGGGGACAGCGTTCATTTTCGTTCCACCCTGACGTTTTTCGGTCTTGCTCCGCGTTTACTGGCGTTGACGTTTTTCACGCCGCTGACGCTGGGGCTGGCCTATCCCTGGTTTAAGATTGATTTACTACGCTATATTGCTGAAAACACGACGATGGTCGGTGAGCTCGATTCGCTCGATCTACAGCCGGCGGCGCCACCGCAGCCGACGGTATCTGACAAACTGTGCGGCGGTTTTTTTCCGATGCTGCCGTTCCTGTAATGTAAAAAGGCCGGAGCAAGCTCCGGCCTTTTTCTATCGCGAGCAATGACAGCCGCGAGCAATTACAGCGCGGCGATCACCGCCTGCTGCTCAATTAGCTTCGCTTTCGCTTCCGCGTAACCTTCCAGCTTCTCGCGCTCTTTAGCGATCACCGCTTCCGGCGCGCGAGCCACAAAGCCTTCATTGGACAGCTTGCTTTCGATGCGGCCAATTTCACCTTCGATTTTGGCCACTTCTTTCGCCAGACGCGCCAGCTCATCTTCTTTATTGATGAGGCCCGCCATCGGGATCAGCAGCTCGGCGCCGTCGATAATTTTGGTCACAGAGACCGGACCTTTATCATCGGCAGGCAGCACGGTAATGCTTTCCAGACGCGCCAGGTTCAGCAGGAAGCTGCGGTTGTCGTTCACACGACGCTCGGCCTCTTTGCTGCAGCCGCGCAGCAGCAGTTCCAGAGGTTTACCCGGGGCGATGTTCATTTCCGCACGGATGTTACGCACGGCGACGATCGCCTGTTTCAGCCATTCGGTGTCGGTCAGCGCCGCTTCATCGACCTGAGAAGCATCGTACTGCGGGAACGGCTGCAGCATGATGGTGTCGGCGGTAATACCGCAGATCGCTTTCACGCGCTGCCAGATGGTCTCGGTGATGAATGGAATGATCGGATGCGCCAGGCGCAGCAGACCTTCCAGCACGGTCACCAGCGTATGACGCGTCCCGCGCAGCTCTGCTTCGCTGCCACCGTTCATCACCGGCTTGGTCAGTTCCAGGTACCAGTCGCAGAACTGGTTCCAGGTGAACTCGTACAGGATGCCGGCGGCGATATCGAAGCGGAAGTTATCCAGCGCTTCGCGATACGCTTTCACGGTGTGGTTGAATTCCGCGAGGATCCAGCGGTCGGCCAGGGAGAGCACCATCTCGCCGCCGTTGAAGCCGCAATCCTGATCTTCGGTGTTCATCAGCACGAAGCGGCTGGCGTTCCACAGCTTGTTGCAGAAGTTACGGTAACCTTCCAGACGCTTCATATCCCAGTTGATGTCGCGGCCGGTAGAGGCCAGCGCCGCCAGGGTGAAGCGCAGGGCGTCGGTGCCGTGCGGCTCAATGCCGTTCGGGAACTGCTTCTCGGTACGCTTGCGGATTTTTTCCGCCAGCTGCGGCTGCATCATGTTGCCGGTACGTTTCTCCAGCAGCTCCGGCAGGGTGATGCCGTCAACCATATCCAGCGGGTCGATAACGTTACCCTTGGATTTGGACATCTTCTGGCCTTCGTCGTCGCGGATCAGACCGGTCATGTAGACGGTCTTAAACGGTACCTGCGGCTTGCCGTTTTCATCTTTGATGAAGTGCATGGTCATCATGATCATGCGGGCGATCCAGAAGAAGATGATGTCGAAGCCGGACACCATCACGCTGGTCGGATGGAACTGACGCAGGGCGTCGGTGTTTTCCGGCCAGCCGAGGGTGGAGAAGGTCCACAGCGCGGAGGAGAACCAGGTATCGAGAACGTCTTCATCCTGACGCAGCGCAACGTCGGCGCTCAGGTTGTTTTCCTGACGCACTTCGTCTTCAGTACGGCCCACGTAGACGTTGCCGTCGTTGTCATACCATGCCGGGATGCGGTGACCCCACCACAGCTGACGGGAGATACACCAGTCCTGAATATCGCGCATCCAGGAGAAGTACATGTTTTCGTACTGCTTCGGCACGAACTGAATGTCGCCATTCTCAACGGCTTCTACTGCCGGCTTGGCCAGCACGTCCGCGCGCACGTACCACTGGTCGGTCAGCATCGGTTCGATAACCACGCCGCCGCGGTCGCCGTAAGGGACGGTCAGGTCGTGCGGTTTGATCTCTTCCAGCAAGCCGAGGGCGTCAACCGCCGCGACGACGGCTTTACGCGCCGCGAAGCGTTCCAGTTTCTGGAACTCCGCCGGGATCTCGCTGGAGTAGACGTCGGATTCATTGCCTTTGGTGTCGTAGACTTCCGCGCTTTCGCGGATGTCGCCGTCAAAGGTGAGGATGTTGATCATCGGCAGCTGATGACGACGACCCACTTCGTAGTCGTTAAAGTCGTGCGCCGGGGTGATTTTCACGCAGCCGGTGCCTTTTTCCATGTCGGCGTGTTCGTCGCCAACAATGGGAATGCGGCGGTTAACCAGCGGCAGCACCACGAATTTGCCAATCAGATCTTTGTAACGCGGATCTTCCGGGTTAACGGCCACACCGGTATCGCCCAGCAGGGTTTCCGGACGGGTGGTGGCGACCACCAGGTAGTCTTTACCGTCAGCGGTTTTCGCGCCATCGGCCAGCGGGTAGCGGATGTGCCACATGGAACCTTTCGATTCGCGGTTTTCCACTTCGAGGTCGGAGATGGCGGTGCGCAGTTTCGGGTCCCAGTTAACCAGGCGTTTACCGCGGTAAATCAGATCTTCTTTGTACAGGCGAACAAAGACTTCTTTCACGGCATTGGAAAGCCCCTCGTCCATGGTGAAGCGCTCGCGCTCCCAGTCCACGGAGTTGCCGAGGCGGCGCATCTGGCGGGTAATGGTGCCGCCGGATTCCGCTTTCCACTGCCAGATTTTGTCGATGAAGGCATCGCGGCCGTAGTCGTGACGGGTTTTCCCTTCTTCCGCGGCAATCTTACGCTCAACCACCATCTGGGTGGCGATACCCGCGTGATCGGTACCGGCCTGCCACAGGGTGTTTTTGCCCTGCATGCGCTGGTAGCGAATCATGGTATCCATGATGGTTTGCTGGAAGGCATGACCCATATGCAAACTGCCGGTGACGTTCGGCGGCGGGATCATGATGCAGAAGCTCTCCTGGCTTTCATCACCATTCGGTTTGAAATAGCCCTGCTTTTCCCAGTGCTCGTAAAGCGGCTGTTCGATATCTTGTGGGTTGTATGTCTTTTCCATTATTTCCAGGTTGCCGTGTTCAGGTTGAAACCAGCCATGCGGTACGCTTTATAGCGTTCGCGCGCCAGTTGTTTCAGATTTTCTTCGTAAGGGACAAAGTCTATCACTTCTGTGAAAGCGGTGGCAAAATCTGCAAAGTTAAGCCGCAGACTGATCAGAATGTCCCGCGGGCTGCTGTTGCGTTTCTGCGGCCAGGCAATCTCCACCGGCGCACCGCCTCTCGGGCCTTCTCCCGCCAGATTATGCGGCACAAAGCTTTCCGGCGGCCGCGACCACAGCGCCTCGTCGAGGCGAATAGCCTGCTGCTCATCTTCACAGGCGATCAGGACGCGCTTGCCGTTGCGCCAACGTTCTGCGGCAATGTCACACACCAGCTGCTCGACGGCGCTCAGGCCTTCGACGGTGTTTTCGTTGTCCAGAAGGTAGAACGTTGCATTCTTCATATATGGGGCTTCTTGTCGTGGATTTAAATGCAAAGCCGGGTGGCGCTACGCTTACCCGGCCTACAAACGGCATCTTTCCGTAGGCCCGGTAAGCGTAGCGCCACCGGGCATCAGACGGCAATCACTCTTCGCCGTTAAAACCCGCACGATTGAGCAGGAACTGCGACAGCAGGGCGACCGGACGACCGGTGGCGCCTTTGGCCTTGCCGGAACGCCAGGCGGTACCGGCGATGTCGAGGTGCGCCCAGTTGTACTTGCGGGTGAAGCGTGACAGGAAGCAGCCAGCGGTAATGGCGCCGCCAGGACGGCCGCCGATGTTCGCCATATCGGCAAAGTTGGATTCCAGCTGATCCTGGAACTCGTCGGCCAGCGGCAGACGCCAGGCGCGGTCGCCCGCCAGTTCGGAGGCGCCGATCAGCTCATGGGCCAGCGGGTTATGGTTCGACATCAGGCCGGTGATATGATGGCCGAGGGCAATCACGCAGGCGCCAGTCAGCGTTGCGACGTCGATAACCGCTTCCGGCTCGAAACGCTCAACGTAGGTCAGGACGTCGCACAGCACCAGGCGGCCTTCGGCGTCGGTGTTCAGCACTTCCACCGTCTGGCCGGACATGGTGGTCAGAACGTCGCCCGGACGATAGGCGCGACCGCCAGGCATGTTTTCACAGCCCGCCAGCACGCCGATGACGTTCAGCGGCAGCTGCAGCTCGGCAACCATCCGCATCACGCCGTACACCGCCGCCGCGCCGCACATGTCGTACTTCATCTCGTCCATGCCTTCGGCAGGCTTGATGGAGATACCGCCGGAGTCGAAGGTCAGGCCTTTACCGACCAGCACGATAGGGCGCGCGTCCTCAGACGGGTTGCCTTTATACTCGATGACCGACATCAGCGACTCGTTCTGCGAACCATTGCCGACGGCGAGATAGGAGTTCATCCCCAGCTCGCGCATCTGCTGTTCGCCGATCACGCGGGTGATGACGTTCTTGCTGTAGGTGTCAGCCAGCTGACGCGCCTGGGAAGCCAGATAGGCGGCGTTACAGATGTTCGGCGGCATGTTGCCAAGATCTTTCGCCGCTTTGATGCCGGCGGCGATCGCCAGGCCATGCTGAATGGCGCGCTCGCCGCTGGTGAGCTCGCGGCGGGTCGGCACGTTAAAGACCATTTTACGCAGCGGGCGACGCGGCTCGCTTTTGTTGGTCTTCAGCTGGTCGAAGCTGTACAGCGTCTCTTTGGCGGTTTCAACGGCCTGGCGAACTTTCCAGTAGTTGTTGCGGCCCTTGACGTGCAGCTCGGTCAGGAAGCAGACCGCTTCCATTGAGCCGGTATCATTCAGGGTGTTGATGGTTTTCTGGATGACCTGCTTATACTGACGCTCATCCAGCTCACGCTCTTTACCGCAGCCAATCAGCAGAATGCGCTCAGACAGAATGTTTGGCACATGGTGCAGCAATAACGTCTGGCCAGGTTTGCCTTCCAGCTCGCCGCGACGTAGCAGGGCGCTGATGTAGCCGTCGCTGATTTTATCGAGCTGTTCGGCGATGGGGGAGAGGCGACGTGGTTCAAAGACGCCGACCACGATACAGGCGCTCCGTTGCTTCTCCGGGCTACCGCTTTTTACACTGAACTCCATGCACTATGCTCCTGAATCTTAAAGACAACAGTGGTGGCTACGGCTATACTCGTCGCCTTTCAAGTTGCAGATGCGCCGGCTGCGCCTGCTTACCTGACGCGGGCATAACGCGCGCGCCGGGGGTCACAGCCCTGCTGCCTTCTTACAACTCGAAATCCATTGAGTATATAATTGCAAGCTTTCGTAACTCATGTCCGCTGTTGCGGTGACTTCGTGTTAATCTTAACGTTATTAAGGCCTGGGTTCGTCAGAAAAGATCCTGACATGCAGAACCGATGAGTCATTTAATCTTAGCGATGTTTTCGACGACCAAAGAGAATAAATGACGTTTAAGCCATGAAACAAGCAATTTTCCTGCAATAAAACGGGTTTTTACGGGCGTATTTATAGTGATAATCATAAGATATCTGGTTCGTGAGACGCTGAAAAGCCAGTTGGCGATCTTATTCATCCTGTTACTGATTTTCTTTTGCCAGAAATTAGTCAGGATCCTCGGCGCTGCGGTGGATGGCGATATCCCAACCAATCTGGTGCTCTCGCTGTTGGGGCTCGGCATCCCGGAGATGGCGCAGCTTATCCTGCCGTTAAGTTTGTTCCTTGGCCTGCTAATGACCCTGGGCAAACTCTACACCGAAAGTGAAATTACGGTGATGCACGCCTGCGGCCTGAGCAAAGCCGTGCTGATCAAGGCGGCGATGATCCTCGCGCTGTTCACCGGCGCGGTGGCGGCGGTCAACGTCATGTGGGCGGGGCCGTGGTCGTCGCGCCATCAGGACGAAGTGCTGGCCGAAGCCAAAGCCAACCCCGGCATGGCGGCGTTGGCCCAGGGCCAGTTCCAGCAGGCCAGCGATGGTAACGCGGTGATGTTTATCGAGAGCGTCAACGGCAGTCGCTTCCATGACGTCTTCCTTGCCCAGCTGCGTCCGAAAGGCAATGCGCGCCCCTCCGTGGTGGTCGCGGATTCTGGCGAACTGTCGCAGCAGAAAGACGGTTCGCAGGTGGTGACCCTCAACAAGGGCACCCGCTTTGAAGGCACGGCGATGCTGCGCGACTTCCGCATCACCGACTTCAATAACTATCAGGCTATCATCGGCCACCAGGCGGTGACCTCCGATCCGGACAATACCGAACAGATGGATATGCGCACCCTGTGGCAAACCCACACCGACCGCGCGCGCGCCGAGCTGCACTGGCGCTTCACGCTGGTGGCGACCGTCTTCATTATGGCGCTGATGGTCGTGCCGCTCAGCGTGGTGAACCCGCGTCAGGGCCGCGTGCTGTCGATGCTGCCGGCGATGCTGCTCTATCTGGTGTTTTTCCTGCTGCAAACGTCGATTAAGTCGAATGGCGGCAAAGGCAAAATGGACCCGGCTATCTGGATGTGGGCGATTAACCTGCTCTATTTTGCGCTGGCGGTGCTGTTAAACCTGTGGGATACGGTGCCGATGCGCCGCTTCCGTGCCCGTTTTAATAAAGGAGCGGCCTGATGCAGGCGTTTGGCGTACTTGACCGTTATATCGGTAAGACGATTTTCAACACCATCATGATGACCCTGTTCATGCTGGTGTCGCTCTCCGGCATTATCAAGTTTGTCGATCAGCTGAAAAAGTCCGGGCAGGGTAGTTACGATGCGCTGGGCGCTGGTCTCTACACCATCCTCAGCGTGCCGAAGGACATCCAGATCTTCTTCCCGATGGCGGCGCTGCTTGGCGCGTTGCTGGGGCTGGGGATGCTGGCCCAACGCAGCGAGCTGGTGGTGATGCAGGCATCCGGTTTCACCCGGCTGCAGGTGGCGCTGGCGGTAATGAAAACCGCGATCCCGCTGGTGCTGTTGACCATGGCGATCGGCGAATGGGTGGCGCCCCAGGGCGAGCAAATGGCGCGCAACTACCGCGCCCAGCAGATGTACGGCGGTTCGCTGCTGTCGACTCAGCAAGGGCTGTGGGCGAAAGATGGCCACAACTTTGTCTATATCGAACGCGTGAAAGGCAACGATGAGCTGGGGGGCGTTAGCATTTATGCCTTCAACCCGGAGCGTCGTTTAGAGTCGGTACGCTATGCCGCCTCGGCAAAGTTCGATAGTGAAAATAAAGTGTGGCGCCTGTCGCAGGTGGATGAATCCAACCTGACCGATCCAAAGCAGGTGACCGGGTCGCAGATGGTGAGCGGCACCTGGAAAACTAACCTGACGCCGGATAAGCTCGGCGTGGTTGCCCTGGATCCGGATGCGCTGTCGATCAGCGGTCTGCACAACTATGTGAAATACCTGAAGTCCAGCGGCCAGGATCCGGGACGCTACCAGCTCAATATGTGGAGCAAAATCTTCCAGCCGCTGTCGGTGGCGGTGATGATGCTGATGGCGCTGTCGTTTATCTTTGGCCCGCTGCGTAGCGTGCCGATGGGCGTGCGGGTGGTGACGGGGATTAGCTTCGGCTTTATCTTCTACGTGCTGGACCAGATTTTCGGCCCGCTGACCCTGGTATATGGCATACCGCCGATCATCGGCGCGCTGTTGCCGAGCGCCAGCTTCTTCCTGATAAGCCTCTGGCTGATGATGCGCAAGGCCTAGCGGGTTAAGCCCGGAACGTATAAGCCCCCTCAACGATGAGGGGGCTTTTTTTTAGCGCTTGCGTCCGCCCAGCAGGCTGCCCAGCATGCCGCGGACGATCTGATTGGTAACCTGGCGAACCGCGCTTTTCGCTGCCGTCTGCACGATACCGTCGCGTTTACCGCCGCGCGGGCCGGTGCTGCCGAACAGAATATCTTTCAGGCCGCCGAGCAGTCCATCGTCATCACCGCTTTGCTGACCCTTCGCCGGCGGGGCCGACTGCTGCCCGGTGGCGACCTGCACCCCTTGCTGCAGCATCTCAAAGGCCGACTCGCGGTCCACCTCCTCCTCATACTTGCCGTACAGCGGCGAGTGATTCAGCAGGCCATTGCGCTCGTCATCGCTGACCGGACCCATTCGCGAGCAGGGGGCGATAACCATCGCCCGCTCGACCACCGACGGACTGCCTTTTTCATCGAGGAAGGAGATCAGCGCCTCGCCGGTGCCCAGCTCCTGGATCGCCTGTTCGGTACTAAACGCCGGGTTGGCGCGCATGGTCTGGGCGGCGGTTTTCACCGCCTTCTGGTCCTTCGGCGTAAAGGCGCGCAGGGCATGCTGCACGCGGTTGCCCAGCTGGCCGAGCACGGCGTCGGGAATATCCGCCGGGTTCTGCGAGACGAAATAGACGCCGACGCCCTTGGAGCGGATGAGGCGGATCACCTGTTCGATTTTATCCAGCAGTACCTGCGGCGCGTCGTTGAACAGCAGATGCGCTTCATCGAAGAAGAACACCAGTTTGGGTTTTTCGAGATCGCCCGCCTCCGGCAGACGCTCGTAGAGCTCGGAAAGCATCCACAGCAGGCTGGCGGCGTACAGCTTCGGCATCTGGTAGAGCTTTTCGGCGCTGAGGATATTGATCACCCCTTTACCGCTGGCATCGACGCGCATCCAGTCGGCAATATCCAGCATCGGTTCGCCGAAGAAGTGTTCGGCACCCTGCTGCTCCAGGGTTAACAGCCCGCGCTGGATGGCGCCGACCGAGGCGCTGCTGATATTGCCGTACTGGTTTTGGAACGATTTGGCGTTGTCGCCAATAAACTGGGTGATGGCGCGGAGGTCTTTGAAGTCGAGCAGCAGCAGGCCGCGGTCGTCCGCGATGCGGAAAATAATGTTCAGCACGCCGCTCTGCACCTCGTTGAGATTGAGCAGGCGCGCCAGCAGCAGGGGGCCAAGATCGGAGACCGTCGCCCGAACCGGGTGGCCCTTCTCGCCAAAGATATCCCAGAGTACCACCGGGTTGGCATGCGGCTCCCAGTCGCTGACGCCGATCTTCTCCAGCCGCGCCTGCAGTTTCTCTGAGCTCTGTCCTGCGGCGGCAATGCCGGTCAGGTCGCCCTTGACGTCCGCCATAAATACCGGCACGCCAATCTCCGAGAACGACTCAGCCAGCTTTTGCAGGGTGACGGTTTTACCGGTGCCGGTCGCACCGGTGATAAGCCCATGGCGGTTGGCCATCGCGGGCAGCAAATACAGCGCGTTATCCAGCGTGCGCGCAATCAACAAGGGTGAGCTCATGATCGATTCCTCCATTTATCCTGCGACGATTATAGGCAACCTCGTCGTCCGGCGTTGGGGAAATTGTCACGTGCCGCGCACGCTGTGCAGAGCAGTCTTCAGGCGCAGTGGCGCTGGATAAGCGCGATGCTCTGCTCAATTTCGCGCTCGATATCCGTTTCGCTCCACTGCGCCAGTTCGGGCGCGAAGGGCTCAAAAGCGTATACCCCTTGATAGCCGCGGGCTTCCAGCGCTTTAACCTGCTCGCAGGTGCCGAGACGATCCTGCGGGGTTAGCATGATGCGCTCGGCATCGGTGAGCTGCTCGCGCGGACGGGTATCGTCCACCCCGGAAAGGTGCACCAGACCGATGTCCGCCACCTCCACCTGGCTGAACTCGTCCGCCGCCTGCGGGTAGAGATGGTGATGGAAGGTGTCGATCAGCAGCTTAAACGGCACGCGGGCGTCGTGGATCAGCGTCTGCGCCTGGAGTGCCGAACGCAGCGAGCTTTGCGGGAAGCCCAGCGGCTCCACCAGGCCGTGGATGCCATAGAACGCAAACAGCGGCGACAGATCGCGCAGGGCGCTCAGGGTTTCGCTGGCCGGCACTTCGCTGCCGTCGTTAAGCGGACAGAGCACCAGCGATTTGGCGCCGATGGCCTGGGCCTCTTTCAGCAGCGATTCGGTCAGCTGCCGCACCTCTTCGCTACGACGGTTAAAGGGGTAGACCGCGTTAATCGTCAGGATCTCGATGTGGTAGCGCGCCGCCAGCTCGCGCACCTGCTGATGGCTCAGATCGTCGGTCACTTTTCCGCTGGGTAAATCGTTGCGCAGCTCAACCTTATTCAGGCCCAGACGGTTCACCAGACGGAAAAACGCTTCAATGCTGAGCGCTGGCGCGATTTTGCGGTTAATACAAAAACGTTGCATTGCGATGGCCATAGGACACTCCTGACGGAAGAGGGGGGAGGTTCGTTCAATTGGCTAACAGTCAAAACGTTTATTCCAAAATTAGCAAGAATGGAAATGATGAATGTTTGAGCTGTCTCGCAAAATATCACTGGCCCAGACTACGGGGCGACAGCGGCGGGAAGCCTGGCATCGAGAGACAACGAGGCGCGATGCGGGAAGCGCACAGGCAATCCGTCAGCGCAAAATGCGACTGCTATCACCAAAATGAAATTTCATTTCACAACAATGTTGAAATATAAATTTCATTTTACTACGGTTATAGCACAGCAGAATCAGCGACGGGCCGGTGTGCGCTGGCCCTCTTCACTATGAGGCGAGAACATGACGATCACAGGAAACTTTATTGGCGGGAAAACCGTTATCAGCAGCAGCAACGAAACGATGCCGGTGTACGATCCGGCGACGGGCAAAGCGGTGCGCGAAGTCACGGTGTCGACCGCGCAGGAAGTCTCCGAGGCGATTCAGGTTGCTCGCGATGCGTTTGACAGCTGGTCCCGTACTACGCCGCTGCGCCGCGCCCGGGTGCTGTTCAACTTCAAAATGTTGCTGGAGCAGCACGTGGAAGAGCTGGCCGGGATCATCGTCAGTGAGCACGGCAAGGTGTGGTCGGATGCGCTGGGCGAGCTGACCCGCGGCATGGAAGTGGTCGAATTCGCCTGCGGGATCCCGCACCTGATTAAAGGCGAATACTCCTCTGACGTCGGCACCGGCGTCGACAGCTACTCGCTGATGCAGCCGCTGGGCGTGGTGGCCGGGATCACCCCGTTCAACTTCCCGGCGATGGTGCCGATGTGGATGTTCCCGCTGGCGCTGGCCTGCGGCAACAGCTTCATCCTCAAGCCGCCCGCGCTGGCGCCGACGGCCGCCGTGCGTCTGGCAGAACTGCTGAAAGAAGCCGGTCTGCCGGACGGCGTGTTTAACGTCGTGCACTGCAGCAATGAAGATGCCGAGCAGCTGTATACCGATCCGCGCATTGCCGCGGTGAGCTTCGTTGGCTCCTCCGGTGTGGCGGAGTATATCTATAAGACCGCCAGCGCCCACGGCAAGCGCGTGCAGGCGTTCGGCGCTGCCAAAAACCACGCGATTGTGATGCCGGATGCCGATCTCGACGCCACCGTTAACGCCATTATGGGCGGTGCTTTTGGCTCCGCAGGCGAGCGCTGCATGGCGCTGCCGGTGGTGGTGGCGGTGGGAGATGAAACCGCCGACAAACTGATCGCCCGCCTGAAGCCGCTCGTGGAAGCGCTGAAAGTGGGGCCGGGCTGTATGCGCGGCCAGGAAGAGAACGAGATGGGACCGGTGGTGTCTGATACCCACCAGAAAAAAGTGCTCGGCTATATTGATAAAGGCGAAAGCGAAGGGGCAAAACTGGTGGTCGATGGCCGCAAACTGCGCGTGCCGGGTTATGACGCAGGCTATTATGTCGGCGGCACCCTGTTCGATCACGTCACCCCGGAGATGACCATCTGGCGCGAAGAGATCTTTGGCCCGGTGCTGGGAATTGTGCGCGCGGCGGACTATGACAGCGCCCTTGAGCTGGTCAACAGCCATGAGTTTGGCAACGGCAGCGCCGTCTTCACCAGCAACGGCCACACCGCGCGTGAATTCGTCCACGACGTGCAGGCGGGGATGGTTGGGGTGAACGTGCCGGTCCCGGTGCCGATGGCGTTCCACAGCTTCGGCGGCTGGAAGCGCTCGGTGTTTGGCGCGTTGAACGTCCACGGGCCGGACGGCGTGCGCTTCTACACGCGCATGAAGACCGCCACCGTACGCTGGCCGGCAGGGCAGCAGACCGTATCTGAATTCAGCATGCCGACGTTAGGTTAATCGGCGAAGGAGAGCGCCATGTCGTTACTGGCTAAATCGCGAAAAGAGGGACAGATCCAGCATATTACGCCGCAAAGCGCCGGTTGGCGCTATATCGGCTTTGATGTCTGGATGTTGAAAAAAGGGCAGACCGTGACGCTGGAGAGCGGCGATCGCGAGCTGTGCCTGGTGCTGGTCGCCGGGCTGGCGTCGGTGAAAACGCAGCATGCCGATTTCCCGAATCTCGGTAAACGGATGTCGCCGTTTGAACGCACCCCGCCGTGGTCGGTCTACGTGCCGCCGCAGGATAAAGTCGAGGTAACTGCCGATTCCGATCTGGAGCTGGCGGTATGCAGCGCGCCGGGCAAAGGCAGCTTCCCGGCACGCCTCATTCGGCCGGAAGACGTCGGCGTAGAGCATCGCGGGAAAGGGCGCAACCAGCGCCGGGTGCATAATATTCTGCCGGACAGCGCCGAGGCGGACTGCCTGCTGGTGGTGGAGGTGTACACCGACGAGGGGGCCACCAGTTCGTGGCCGTCGCATAAGCATGATACCTCCCAGCCGGGCAAAGAGACGCAGCTGGAAGAGACCTACTACCACCGCTTCGATCCGCCGCAGGGCTTTGCCTTCCAGCGGGTCTACACCGACGACCGCAGCCTGGACGCCTGCATGGCGCCCTACAACCACGATGTGGTGATGGTGCCGCGCGGTTACCACCCGGTGGCGGCGATTGCCGGTTATGACAGCTACTATCTGAACGTGATGGCCGGGCCGGATCGGAAATGGTTGTTCACCTGGGAAGATGACCACGCCTGGATCAACACGCCGGAGTACCCGCGCCACGACTGACGCACTTTGCAGAAGCGGATAAAAAAGGCCGGTTAGCGATGCTAACCGGCCTTCTTGTTTGAGGGCGGCGGGTGTTTGTTAGCGAAACGCTCCGTCGAATCCCACTCCCAGGCCTGGCAAGCAACAGCGCTGCCGGGCATGACACCTCCGGCGCCATACCCGTCTTGTGCCGGATGGCGCTACGCTTATCCGGCCTACGGTATCCTCACGTGAGCTCATATATCGTAGGCCCGGCAAGCGCTGCGCCGCCGGGCGATGACCGCAGGCACGGAGCTGCTTTTATGCCGGGCGGCGGCTCACGCCTTGCCCGGCCTGGGGTTCGTGCGACCTGCCGTTGATTGACCCACTTGTGCGAATGGCCGCCCCCTGTGCGCTCCCTGCGCCATGCCAGGCATAACGCAGACGATTAACCGGGAGCGCAATGTGCGCTGAAATCACATGCGACAAACGCTTTTCCCGGATTAATAAAGTTGCATACCAATAACATTATCTCCGGCACCCCGCAGGCGCATATACCCCAGGCCCGGCAAGCGCAGTGCCGCCGGGCAGGACACCTCCGGCACCATACCCGTCTTGTGCCGGATGGCGGCATAAATGCCTTATCCGGCCTACGGGATCCTCCCGTAAGCCTATACAGTGCCGCCGGGTCACCGACGCCAGGCGGCTTATCTCACGCCTTCTGCTTGGCCTCGGACTCCTGACTGCTGTTCAGCGCCAGCGAAACCGCCAGCGTCTGAGCCAGACACAGGGAAGCAACCTGCGAGCGGAAGCCATCCACCTGCGCTTCACGCACCACAAAGCAGACATCGCTGAAGGCTGCCAGCGGGCTGACCTGGCTGTCGGTAATGGCGATCTGCCGCGCTTTGCGCTGCGCGCCCAGCTCCACCAGCTCGACCACTTCCCGCGCGTACGGCGAGAAGCTCACCGCCACCACCACGTCTTTCGGGCCGACCAGACTCAGTTGCTCGGTGAACATGCCGCCGAGGCCGTCGATCAGAAAGGCTTTGCGATCGAGGTGGCGCAGCGCATAGGTCAGATAGGAGGCGACGCTGAACGACCGGCGCAGGCCAATGACGTAAATATTTTCCGCTTCGCCCAGCAGGGCCACCGCGCGCTCCAGATCATCGCTGGAGGTCTGCATCGCCAGCTGCTGCAGCGCCTGGTTGTTCACCATCGTGAACATATTGAGGATTTCCGTTGGCGTTTCCGGCGGGCTGGACTCATCGCTGGTGGTCTGGCGGAACAGACGGGCGCGCTCGGTATAGTTGGCGGTCTCTTCCATCAAATGTTGCTTGAACATCTGTTTCATTTCGTTAAAGCCGCTAAAGCCGAAGGCGTTGGCAAAACGAATCAACGTGGAAGGGGGAACATCCGCCTGTTGCGCAATGGAGGCCACGGTATCGAAAGCCACGCTATTGCTGTTATCAAGGATATAGCGGGCGACCTGTTTCAGGCGTTTGCTTAACGTATCGTAGCGACGCCTGATTTCATCCTGCAGGATGGTCAGCTGTGTTGGGTTATTGGCCATAGAGTGCGCTCTGAGAAAATGGAAGGAATATGGCTTCCAGTGTACCAAATGAAGCGAATTTTTCATTTATTGCGACGAAATACGCGATTCATTTCACGAAGAAACAGAAAAACGCCCGCTCCGCAAGGTGACGGAGACGGGCGTCGGGGGATCAGCGGCGGGCTTCGCGCCAGTAGCCAATGAGCGTCAGGTAGTTGCGTTTCACTTCCTCTATCAGGGCCTCATCGCTGAGCTCACCCTGCATCCAGCGCCGCGACGGCAGGCCAAAGATGGTGCGCCCGACGGCGAAACCTTTGATCATCGGGTGTGCGGCCGCCTCGGCGAAACCGGCGCGCAGTTTGTCGGAAGGCGCGTCGAGGCCGAGGATCAGGATCCCGCGGCTCCACGGATCTTCGCGCTCGATAAGGGCGGTGATCTGCTGCCAGCAGGCGCTGGAGAGCGGCGGCAGCTTCCACCAGTCTGGCTTGATCCCCAACTGATAGAAGTGTTCCAGCATGGTGTGGTAATGGCGCTCGTCTTTGTCCGGGCCATTTTCCGGCAGGATCACCTCCAGCAGCAGCTCATGGCCTGACTTGTTACAGGCCTGCCACACCTCGAGCAGCAGAGCGTCCTGCTCTTCACGCAGCGCCGCCGGGTCGGCAGGATGATAGAAGACCAGGCATTTGACGACATGCTCCAGCGGCCAGTCAATCAGCTGCGAGCCGATGTTGCCATGCTCCAGACGCAGCGGTCGCGAGCTGGGCAGCTCGATGGGGCGGCCGATCCACCAGCCCTTGCCGGTAATGGCGTTCAGCGCACGCTGGCCATAGGTGCCGTCGGCCAGAATGCCGCTGCGCTGATCGAGACCCGCCTCCTGCGCCGCCGCTTCGGCCGCGGCTAACAACAACAGCTTGAGCTGCGGAATGCAGGCTTCATCGCGCCCGGTCTCCCGTGCCAGGTCGGCCAGCTGTTTGCGATGGTCGAAGGCGAAAATGCACAGCTCCGGCCACTGCTGACGGCGGCTGGTGACACGGTGCAGGTGGTTGAGGCGCTCGTCGACGTCCGGGCGCGGCACCGATTCGGCACGCAGCAGGTAGTCATCGAGTTCGACTTTGGTCGGCATCGCTGGCGCGCAGCCGTGGCGGGAAACCACCAGCGCGCCGCAGGCGTTGGCATAACGGCAAGCCTGCTCCCAGCCTTCGTCGTTGAGCCAGCCGCGCAGCAGGCCCGACATAAAGGCATCCCCGGCGCCCAGCACATTGAGGACTTCCACGCGCACGCCCTGCTGCAGCGGCACCTGGTCCCAGCTGTCCGGGATGTCGCCTTCCAGCACCACGCAGCCCATTGGCCCGCGCTTACACACGAGGGTGGCTTTGGTGGCATTGCGCACATTTTTCAGCGCGGTCAGGGTATCGGTGCTGCCCCCGGCAATATGAAACTCTTCTTCGGTTCCCACCACCAAATCGAACAGATGCAGCACTTCCTGCAGCTGGCTGGTGACCGGCCCGGACTCAATGAAACGGGTTTCGCCATCGCCGAGCGAGGTGAGCCCCCACAGCACCGGACGGTAATCGATATCCAGCGCGGTACGCAGGCCGTGACGGCGAGCGTATTCCAGCGCCTTCAGCACCGCGGCGCGAGTGTTGGCGTGCGACAGGTGGGTGCCAGTCACCGCCAGCGCCCGGGAGGAGGCAATATACTCCTCGCTAATGTCGTCAGGCGTTAAGGCCATATCGGCGCAGTTATCGCGGTAGAAAATCAGAGGGAAGGTCTCCTGATCCTTAATCCCCAGCATCACCAGCGCGGTCAGGCGGGATTGGTCGGTGATCAGATACTCGGTATCCACCCCGGCGCGGTTGAGCGTTTCGCGCAGGAAACGGCCGTTGTGTTCATCGCCAACGCGCGCCAGCATGGCCGATTTCAGCCCCTGAATCGCGGTGCCAAAAGCCACGTTGCCGGAGGAGCCGCCCAGATATTTAGAGAAACTGGCAACGTCTTCTAGCCGCGAACCGATCTGCTGGGCATAGAGGTCGACGGCCACCCGACCTATACAGATGACGTCGAGCCGCTTTACTGCTGCATTCATAGCTAGGATTTCCTTTTTGGTGTCTGCTGCCTGGAAGGGTCGGGATCCCGACGTCGACTCCGTGAACAGCCTGAGGGTTATTGGTTACCCTTAGTTTGAGAAATAAATATTTCATTTGCAAACTCGTTCGAAATTAAAAAACCAAAAGTGTGAGGGATCTACCACTCTGCCGCACTGAGCCTCGCGTGAGCGTGGATCGCCCCCTCTGTCACCCCGGGGGAAAATGAAACGCCGGAAGCGGTTTCTTTACCTATGATTTTTAAGGGGATATGGCCGTCTGGCGCGGCAAAACAGCGCCCGAAAACCTGTCAGGAATGTCAATGAAACGTATGAAATGGGTAGAGAGTTTGATCCCTCTCGCAAAATGAAATATTTCTTCTGTATTTGTATTTAATGAAAAAAATGTTTGCCTATAATCCACAGGTATTCCAGTGACGTGAACGACGGCCCCGGCGGCATCGGCGCGACGCCACACACAAATACTGAACAATAAGGATTGTGCATCATGGGCAAACTGAGACTGACGACGGCGCAGGCGCTGGTGAAGTTCCTCGATAACCAGTACCTGGAAGTGGATGGCGTAGAGCTGAAATTCGTGAAAGGCATTTTCGCGATTTTCGGCCATGGCAACGTCCTGGGGCTGGGGCAGGCGCTGGAGCAGGACAGCGGCGATATGCGCGTCTATCAGGGGCGTAACGAGCAGGGGATGGCCCACGCGGCCACCGGTTTTGCCCGCCAGGCCCTGCGCCGGCAGATTATCGCCTGCACCTCCTCCATCGGCCCGGGGGCGGCCAACATGATCACCGCCGCCGGCACCGCCAGCGCCAACCGCATTCCGCTGCTGCTGCTGCCGGGCGATGTCTTCGCCACCCGCCAGCCGGACCCGGTGCTCCAGCAGATTGAACAGAGCTACGATCTCAGCATCAGCACCAATGACGCTTTCCGCGCAGTCAGCAAATACTGGGACCGCATTACCCGCCCGGAACAGCTGATGAGCGCCTGCATCAACGCCATGCGCGTCCTGACCGACCCGGCGGAAACCGGCGCGGTGACGCTGTGCCTGCCGCAGGATGTGCAGGGCGAAGCCTGGGACTACCCGGAATCCTTCTTTACGCGCCGCGTGCACCGTCTCGACCGCCGCCCGGCCAGCGCCGCGCAGCTGGCGGACGCCGTGGCGGCCATCAAAGCCAGCCGTAAACCGCTGATCGTCTGCGGCGGTGGGGTGAAATACTCCGGCGCGGGCGAAGCGCTGTCCCGTTTCGCCGAGCGCTACGGGGTGCCCTTCGCCGAAACCCAGGCCGGGAAGGGGACGGTGGTCTCGTCTCACCCCCTGAACGTCGGCGGCGTCGGCGAGACGGGCTGCCTGGCGGCGAACCTGCTGGCGAAAGAGGCCGACCTGGTGATCGGCGTCGGCACCCGCTTCAGCGATTTTACCACCGCCTCGAAATGGATTTTCCAGCACCCGGAGGTGCGTTTCCTGAATATTAACGTCAGCAACTTCGACGCCTGGAAGCTGGACGGCATTGCCATGCTGGCAGATGCCCGGGAAGCGATGACCGCCCTCGACGCGGGGCTGGCGGACAGCGGCTGGCAGGCCGGCTGGGGCGCGCAGATCGAGAGCGTGCAGAGCCGTCAGTTAAAAGAGACCCAGCGCGTCTACCAGGCGGTGTGGCAGGAAAAATCCTTTGTGCCGGAGATCGACGATCACCTCGATCGTGAATCGGTGTATCGCGAGTTCCGCCAGATCACCGACTCCACCCTGACCCAGAGCAGCGTCCTTGGGGTACTGAATGAAACGCTGCCGGCCGAGGCGGTGATCGTCGCGGCGGCGGGCAGCCTGCCCGGCGATCTGCAGCGCGTCTGGCGCAACCGCGCGGAAAACACCTACCACGTGGAGTACGGCTACTCCTGCATGGGATACGAAGTCAACGCTGCGCTGGGCGTGAAGCTGGCGCAGCCGCAGAGCGAAGTCTACTCCCTGGTCGGCGATGGCTCCTTCATGATGCTGCACTCTGAGCTGGTCACCTCCCTGCAGGAGCGGGCGAAGATCAACGTCGTGCTGTTCGACAACATGGCCAACGGCTGCATCAACAACCTGCAGATGGAACACGGGATGGACAGCTTCGGCACCGAGTTCCGCTACCGCCAGCCGGAAACCGGCCAGCTGCAGGGCGGCCTGGTGCCGGTGGACTTCGCCACCATCGCCGCCGGCTACGGCTGCAAAACCTGGCGCGTCACCACCCTGGACGAACTGCGCCACGCGCTGGACGCCGCCCGTCGCGAAACGGTCAGCACCCTGATTGATATTAAAGTGCTGCCGAAGACCATGGTGCACAAATACGGCAGCTGGTGGAACGTTGGGGTCGCCCAGACGGCGCTCTCTGAGCGGATCCGCAAGGTGGCGCAAATGATTAATGAAAAGCGCGCCCAGGCGCGTGATTACTAAAACGAACCTCTACCCTGAATCCTACAGACTTACGGAGAAAACCATTATGTCGCTCAAATTAGGTGTCATCGGCGCTGGCGCTATCGGTAAAGAACACATCCGTCGCTGCACCCAGGTTCTGCAGGGCGCCACCGTTGTGGCGGTGTCTGATATCAATGCCGACAACGCCCGTGCGGCGGTCGCGCTGCCGGGCGTGCAGGCGGAAGTCTACGCCGACGGCCACGACGTGATTAACGCCAGCGATGTCGATGCCATCCTTGTCACCTCTTGGGACCCGACCCACGAAGAGTACACCCTGGCCGCCATCGCCGCTGGTAAGCCGGTGTTCTGCGAAAAACCGCTGGCGATGTCTGCGGAAGGCTGCCGCCGCATCGTTGATGCTGAAATGAAGGCCGGCCGTCGTCTGGTGCAGGTTGGCTTTATGCGCCCGTACGACGAAGGCTATCTGGCGCTGAAAAAAGTGATCGACGATGGTGATATCGGCGCGCCGCTGATGCTGCGCTGCGCCCACCGCAACCAGTCGGTCGGCGAGAACTACACCACCGATATGGCGATCACCAACACCCTGATCCACGAGCTGGACGTACTGCGCTGGCTGCTGAACGATGACTACCGTTCCGTACAGGTGCGCTTCCCGCGCTCCACCTCGCACACCCATGCGCGCCTGAAAGATCCGCAGATCGTCTCCTTTGAAACCAAAAAAGGCACCCTGATCGACGTCGAAGTGTTCGTGAACTGCCAGTACGGGTATGACATCCAGTGCGAAGTGGTCGGCGAAACCGGGATTGCCCGTCTGCCGGAGCCGTCTGCCGTCCAGATGCGCAAGTCCGCCAGCCTGTCGACCGCCATTCTGACCGACTGGAAAGACCGCTTTATTAAAGCCTACGACGTCGAGCTGCAGGCCTTTATCAACGACGTCAAAGCCGGCCAGCTGCACGGCCCGTCGGCCTGGGACGGCTACGCGGCGTCGGTGGCGGCGGACGCCTGCATTAAAGCGCAGGGAACCAGCGAGCCGGTTGAGGTGACGCTGCCTGAGTGCCCGGCATTCTACAAACGTTAAGCGCGTTTTGCTGACGGAACTTCTTTGCACAGGTAACGACGATGAAAATTGCCTTTGATGTGGATGTGATTAAGGACCTCGGGATCACCCGCATGGTCCATCAGGTAGCGGAGTGGGGCTACAAGTACATTGAACAGTCGCCGCACCCGCAGATTAACCCGTTCTACAAGCACCCGCGCGCCAGCCGGGAGATCATGGCGGAGTACAAGCAGGCGCTGCGCGATACTGGCCTTGAGCTGTCGTCGTTTATCTGCGTCTACCGCTGGTCCGGCCCGGACGAACTGCGCCGTCAGGCGGCGGTGAAAAACTGGAAACGGCTGGTGGAAATTGCGGTGGAGATGGGCGTTCAGGTGATCAACACCGAGTTCTCCGGCGATCCGAATCAGCCCGAAATCTGCGATGAAATGTTCTATCGCTCCATGGAAGAGCTGTTGCCGATTTTTGAGCGGGAAGGCATCCGCGTGGAGATCCAGGCGCATCCCTGGGATTTCTGCGAAGAGAACAATGAAACCGTCGATATCGTGAAGTCGTTCCGCAGCGATAACGTGAAGTACGTCTACAGCGTGCCGCACACCTTTTTCTACGACAAAGGCGTCGGCGATGTGGCGAGCATGCTGCGCTATGCCGGGAGCGATCTCTCCCATGTCCTGATTGCGGACACCCGCAATCATACGAAACATTGCCGCTATATCGTTAACCCGCCGGGCGTGGATGCCGTGGTGCACCAGCACGTAGGCGTCGGGGAAGGGGATGTGGATTTCGACGCGCTGTTCCGCACCCTGCGCGAAATGAAATTCGCCGAGCAGACCTTCAAGGTCGGCGGGGAGCCGATTGTCGCCACCTCGCTGTTTGGCTACCCGGAAAAAATGAAATACCAGGCAGTGGAAACCCGTGAACTCATTGAACGTGAATTGCTGCGCCGGTAAGGCGCAGCGGCAGGAGCCCTACTATGAACAAAGATAACGTCAAACTGGCTATCGCCCCGATCGGCTGGACTAACGATGATATGCCGGAGCTTGGCAGCGAAAACACCTTCCAGCAGATCGTCAGCGAAATGGCGCTGGCCGGCTTTACCGGCAGCGAAGTCGGCAGCAAATATCCGCGCGACCCGGCGGTCCTCAAGCCGATGCTGGACATCCGCGGCATTCAGATCTGCAACGCCTGGTTCAGCACCTTTTTCGCCAACGGCCAGCGGGAAAAAACCATTGATGAATTCGTCAATCACATGAACTTCCTTCATGCGATGGGCGCGAAAGTGATTGGCTGCTCCGAGCAGAGCGGCAGCATCCAGGGGCTGGATAAACCGATCCTCGGCGATGCGAAGCCGTGCTTCAGCGACGAAGAGTGGCAGCGGGTGGCGGAAGGCTACAACACCCTCGGTCGCCTGGCGGCGGAGAAGGGGATGCAGGTCTGTCTGCATCACCACATGGGCACCGGCATTCAGACCACCGCGGAAATCGACAAGTTTATGTCGCTGGTGGACGAGCGCGTCTTCCTGCTGTTCGACACCGGTCACGCCTGGTATTCCGAAGGCGGCGAAGCGCCGATGCTGGCGATCCTCAAAAAGTATCTGCCGCGCATCAACCACGTTCACCTGAAAGACGTGCGTCCGCCGGTGATCGACCAGGTGCGCCGCGACGGCCTGTCATTCCTCGACGGCGTGAAAAAAGGCACCTTCACCGTCCCGGGCGACGGGGTGATCGATTTCCGTCCGGTGTTCAAGCTGCTGGACGATTTTGGCTATAAAGGCTGGATGGTGGTGGAAGCCGAGCAGGATCCTGCCCTGGCCAATCCTTTCGAATACGCCGTCAAAGCGCGCAAATATATCCGCGAAACGGCAGGGATCTAATCGTTGTGACATTTTCAGGCCATACCGGGTATGGCCTGCTTTTTTCCTTCCCCCAATCCCTGTCCCCACTTGCAAACGGCTTAACCACGGCGCCGGGCAGTTCCCTCTCCCGGGCTCAGGGCTCAACCACAGCGCCGTACCGTCCCCTCTCCCTCAGGGAGAGGGCCAGGGTGAGGGTGACGATGACGGGCAAAGCGTCACTTCACTTCCGCCAGCGCGGTCTTATCCACATAAGGTTTCATCAGCGCGTCGGCTTCCTTCTGTGCCGCCTGCACCGCCGCTTCCGGCGTCACTTTGGCATCATTGACCACCGCCGCCAGTTGGTTCTCCATCGCCTTACGTACCGCCACGGTCTCCCAGGTGGAGTACCACGGATGGGCGTACTTCAGCTGCTCGAGCGCGATCGCCGCCCGCGGATCCTGCTGCAGATAGGCCTTCATCTCCGGCGTATCGTATGACGCCTTGCGCGGCGAGAAGTAGCCGGTGAAGCGGCTCCATGCGCCGTTCACGTCGGGGCTCACCAGATAGGTCAGGAACTGATACGCCGCTTTCTTCTGCGCCTCGTTGATGCCTTTAAAGCTCACCAGGCTGGCGCCGCCGATCGGCACCGCGCGCTGCTCTTTGGCCGGCAGCATCGCCACCCCAAGCTCAAAGTCTTTGCTGTTCTCGCGCATAAAGCCCAGCGCGCCGGTGCTGAGCATCGCCATCCCGAGCTTGCCGGAGAAGAATGCGGCGCTGATCTGCTTCGAGTTCAGCACCCCGGACGGCATCACCTTGTCCTTGTAAATCAGATCCTGCCAGAAGCGCAGAGCACCGATGGCGGTCGGCGAGTTGTAATAGACCTCGCCCGGATAGTCTTCGTTAAAGTATTTCCCGCCGTTGGCGCGCACCAGCGCCGAGAAGATCCAGCCGCCGTAGTCGTCATTGGTCGACGGCAGCATGATCCCCCACTGGCCTTTGCTCTCGTCGGTCAGCTTTTTGGCATCGGCCAGCAGCTCGGCCCAGGTCTGCGGCGGCTGTTTGATCCCGGCCTGATCGAACATCGTCTTGTTGTAGTAGAGGATCGGCGTCGAATTATGGAACGGGATCGCATAAGTGGTGCCCATCACCTGGGCGTTCTTATGCATCGCGGGCCAGAATTCCTTTTGCAGAAAATCGCCGGCCTTTTGATCGCCATATTTAAACAGCTCATCCATCGGCAGGATCTCATCCTTCAGCGCCAGATCGGTGGTGAAGTTGGCGGACATGATCACCAGCGCCGGCGGCTGGCCGGCCTTCTGCGCCGATTCGGCTTTGATCTTGGTGGTGTCGTAGTTGCCGGTGAAGATCCCGCGCACTTCGACATCCTGCTGCGAGTCGTTGAATTGCTTAATGACGCGGGTCATCTCCATGGTCAGCTTGCCGTCCACCGGCGCCGGGAACATGAAGTCTATTTTCTCTTTTGCCAGCGCCGCGCCGCTCAGGGCAAGACTGAGGCCAACTGCGACTACCGTAAGAGGTTTAAACATGATTACACTCCATCAGTAAATTATGCTGGGTCTCAGCATGAAAAAGATGCACATCGGCAGGTGAGAAGCCGATCGGTAGCGACTCGCCTTTCTCCGGCACCGTGCCGCGGTGGCGGCGGCTAAAGCGCAGGGTGCCGATCGGGGTGCTGACGTGGAGCAGGTAATCGGCTCCCATCAGTTCTCGTTGCAGAACGGTGGCCGGCAGGCGCAGATGGCCCTCCTCCACGCGGTCAGTAATATGTTCCGGGCGAATGCCCAGCCAGACGCGGGTCTGATCCCGGTGGCGCGGCGGCAGCGGATAGCGCTGTTCTCCCAACAGTACTTCACCGTTGGCGCAGGGCAGCGACAGCAGGTTCATCGCCGGCGAACCGATAAACCCGGCGACGAACAGGTTGGCCGGGTTGGCGTACAGATACTCCGGACGCCCGACCTGCTGCACGTGGCCGCCGTTCATCACCACGATGCGGTCGGCCATCGACATCGCCTCGGTCTGGTCGTGGGTCACATAGATGGTGCTGGTTTTCAGCTGCTGATGGAGGGCCATAATGCTGTCGCGCACTTCGCTGCGCAGACGGGCGTCGAGGTTGGAGAGCGGCTCGTCCATCAGGAACAGCCGCGGATTGCGCACGATCGCCCGGGCCATCGCCACCCGCTGGCGCTGGCCGCCGGAGAGCTTCGCCGGTTTGCGGTCGAGCAGCGCCTCCAGCTGCAGCATCTGCGCCACCTTATCCACCCGCGGCTGCCAGCTGCTTTTCTCTTCCTTGCGCACCTTCATGCCGAAGGTGATGTTGTCGCGCACCGACAGATGCGGAAACAGGGCATAGTTCTGGAAGATCATCGCGAAGTTGCGCTCGCGCGGCGTGGTGGCGGTGATGTTCTCATCATGCAGCCAGATCTGGCCTTCGCTGACCGGCTCCAGCCCGGCGAGCAGGCGCAGCAGGGTGCTTTTCCCGCAGCCCGACGGGCCGACCAGCACCACGAATTCGCCTTCGTGAATATCCAGCGACAGGGCGCTGAGCGCCGGTTTGCCGTCGAAACGTTTACTGATGTTTTGCAGACTGAGCATGGCGGTTAGCGCTCTTCCGTTGGGCAACTGATGTTTTCGTCGTACAGCCACGGGCCGGCGTAGTGGGCCAGCGAGTGCTGATAGCTCACCCACTGCTCGCCGACCTGACGGTGCATCAGGCACGAAGCCGGGGAGAGGTCGTAATAGGGCCGGGTGTCTTCGTGGCAGTACGGCACCTGATGGACGGTGCCGGGAAGGGTGGAGATCAGCGCCTGGCGATACTGGGTCATGGTCAGGCTGTGGTTATGGCCGCAGAAGATGCGCGTCAGCGACGGGAAACGCTCCACCAGCGCCAGCAGACGGTGGCCGTTTTCGCAGGCAATCGGGTCCATCTGCGCATTGCCCAGCGGCAGCGGCGGGTGGTGCATAAACACCGTTGCCGGTTTGTCGCCGCCCTCGAACAGCTGCGCCTCCAGCCAGCTGATGGTCTCGTCGGTCAGCCAGCCCTTTGAGGTGCCGGCGCGGCTGGAATCGATAAACAGCAGGCGGGTGGCGAAGTCATCCACGGCATAGCGCATATTTTGCGGATCGTTGCCCAGCTGCGGGCACAGCGGGTGAAGATGCTCGAGAAAATGGGCTTTGTCGTCGTGGTTGCCGGGGATCAGATACAGCGGATAGTTCAGGCTGCCGAGGATCTGGCGGGCGACCTGATACTCCTCCGGGCGGCCGCAGTTGACGATATCCCCGCTCACCACCACCGCGTCCGGGCGCTCGCGCAGCGCGTTAAGCTGGGAGACCACGTCGGCGTTGGCGGCATTGACGTCGATAAAGCCGTACAGCTTCTCGCCGCGGCTGCGGAAATGGGTATCGGAAATGTGCGCTAACAGCATGAATCACTCCTTATTTGATCCCGGAGAAGCCGAAGCTCCGCAGGAACTGTTTCTGAAAAAGGATGAACGCCAGCATCAGCGGTAGGCAGACCATCAGCGTCCCGGCGCCGATGGTGCCCCACTGGCCGCCGGATTCGGCGCCCATGGCGAAAGAGACCAGCCCGACGGTCAGCACCTGCTTATCGGGATCGTTGAGCATCATCAGCGGCCACAGGTACTCGTTCCAGTGGTAGGTAATGCTGACGGTGGCGAAGGCCAGCACCGACGGCCAGGACATCGGCAGCAGCACGCGGAACAGCACCTGCCACCAGCGGCAGCCCTCCATCAGCGCCGCCTCCTCCAGCTCTTTCGGGATGGCGAGGAACGCCTGACGCATCAGGAACACGCCGAACGCCGAGGTGAAGTAGGGCATCATCACCCCGGTGAGGGTGTTGAGCAGGCCGAAGGTTTTCAGAGTCAGCATGTTCGGCACCATCATCACTACCGGCATGATCATCAGCTGCACCAGGAACAGGAGAAACAGCGTCTGCTTGCCGCGAAACTCGTGGCAGGCGAAGACGTACCCGGCGGTGGTGATGGTCAACAGCTGCACGAAGAAGGTGCCGAAGGTGAAGATAATGGTGTTGGCATACAGGCTCAGCCAGTCGGCGCTGTTCCAGGCGTCGCGGAAGTTATCGAGGGTCAGCGGCAGGCGGGGCAGCAGCGACGCCATATCGTCGCCGAAGGTGGTGGCGCTGAACGAGGTCGCCAGCATCCAGATAAACGGGCTGACCCACAGCAGCGCCAGGCAGCACATTAATACTGTGAGCGTAAAGGGCGACGAGCGGCGCAGGCGCAGCCACAGCGGACGGGCAGCGGCGGGCGTGCGGACCAGCAGCGGCGAGATTTCAGCGCTCATAGTGGGCTCCTTTCTCCAGCAGTTTCAGGTTAATCAGCGAGAAGGCGAACAGCCCGGCCAGGGTCAGGAAGGTGGCGGCGGAGGCTTTGCCAAGGTCGTGGGTATCCCAGGCGAGATTCTGGATGTAATAGAGCAGCACGGTGGTGGCGTTGTCCGGCCCGCCGCGGGTCATCACCGCCACATGGTCAATCTGGGTGATGGAGTAGATCAGTGCGGTGGTGATCACAAAGCTCAGCGTCGGGCGCAGCAGCGGTAGCGTGACCTTAAAAAAGACCTGCGTGCGGGTAGCCCCCTCCATCTGCGCCGCTTCCCGCGTCGAGGCCGGAATGCTCTGCAGCCCGGCGAGGAAAAACAGCATGTAGTAGCCGGCGAACTTCCACACGCCGATCAGCGCCAGGGCCAGCAGCGCGCTGTTGCTGCGCCCCAGCCAGTTGTTGTTCATCGGGCCGAACAGCTTTGCCAGATAGTGGTCGAGCAGGCCGAGGCCGGGCATAAAGACAAACAGCCACAGCGCGGCGGCGCTGACCATTGGGATAATCATCGGGAAGAAGAAGGCGGTGCGCAGCCAGCGGTTGACGCGATGGTTCTCGCTGAGGGCGACCGCCAGCAGCAGGGCGAGGGTCACCCCGGGCACCACCGTCAGCAGGATATAGAGCAGGTTATTGCCCAGCGACTGCCAGAAGACGTTATCGGCAAACAGGCGGGCGAAGTTATCCAGCCCGACGTACTGCGCGCCGTCGCTGACCATGCGGGTATCAAACAGGCTGTCATACACCGAACGCCCCAGCGGGAACCAGGTAAACAGCAGTAAAAACAGCAGGGAAGGCGACAGGATCAGCCAGGGAAGCCAGGTCTTTCTCATGGTGACGCGCATCTCGTTCAGCCATTTATCGAAGCCCGGATTGTGGGAAGCAATGACTACAGAGGCATGGCGGGGAGATGACGGTTTGATTAAGCGACGGGGAAAACGCCGGGCGAGCGGGCCGCCCGGCGGGAGAGAACCATCAGAAGTCGGCTTTCAGCACCGCGCGGTAGCGGGCTTTGCCTTCGCGAACGTGCTTCAGCGCTTCGTTAATTTGCGACATCGGGAACAGCTCGGTGGTTGGGGCCACTTTGCTGCGCCCGGCAAACTTCATCAGCGTGCGCAGTTCGGACGGATTACCGGTCGCCGAGCCGGAGATGCTGCGGTCGCCGCCGATCAGGGTAAAGGCCGGTACCGGGAACGGCTTCATCACCGCGCCGACGGTATGGAAGTTGCCGCCGTAAGCCAGGGCTTCGAAGTACGGCTGCCAGTCGAGGTCCACCGCCACGGTGTTGATGATCAGGTCAAACTGACCGGCCAGCGCTTTTAAGGCTTCCGGATCGCGGCTGTTCACCACGCGATCGGCGCCCATCGCCAGCACTTCCTGCTCTTTCGCCGGGTTGGAGCTGAAGGCGGTTACTTCCGCGCCCATCGCCCGCAGTAGCTTAATAGCGATATGGCCGAGGCCGCCGATGCCGATCACCCCGACGCGGCTGGTGGCGGTGACGTGGTGGGTCAGCAGCGGTTTAAAGACGGTGATGCCGCCGCACAGCATCGGGCCGGCGGACGCCAGATCGATGCTCTCCGGCAGGGGGATCACCCACTGCCAGTCGGCGCGCAGCTTATTGGCGAAGCCGCCGCGGTTGAGAATGGTCGGCACCGAGCCTTCCAGACAGTTGATCTGGTTGCCGCTGATGCAGGCGTCGCAATGGCCGCAGCTGCGCGCCGTCCAGCCGATGCCGACCTTCTGGCCAATCTTCAGCCCTTTATCCTGCGCCGCGCTGCCCAGCGCCGCCACCCGGCCAATCACCTCGTGACCGGCCACCAGCGGGTAGCTCGACATCCCCCATTCGTTGTCGATCATCGACAGATCCGAATGGCAGATCCCGCAGTATTCCACTTCAACTTCGACATCTTCCGGCTGCAGCTCGCCGGCATCGAATTCCCACAGCGACAGATCGGCGCCCGCTTCTTTGGCGGCGTAGCTTTTAATGATGGTCATGTTCATTTCCTTGGGGTTGGCGTGATAACCCAGAAAGTGTAGAGCATGGTATTCCCCAGCGCTTGGCAATCGGAGGGGTCGCGAAGCGGGCGGACCAGCCGCCCGTTAAGGTCAGCGGCTGGCGAGCGGCCACTGGTTAAGGCGGATGCCGCGCTGCGGGGCGTTCTCGGCAAAATCATCCAGCACCGCCTGCACGTCCGGGTCGAGATAGCCGACGCTGTCGTGCTCGACGATCACCACGCTCTTTTCCGGAATTTTCGCCAGCAGGGCCAGCAGATGCGGATTGTGCATAAAGGTCAGATTCTGCTGGATCCGCAGCACGTAGTGGTCATCGTAGCGCGCCAGCTGCAGCGAGTGGCGATGGCTGCGCCAGAGGCTGAACGCCATCTGGGTGGCAAGACCAATCCCGATCCCCGCCAGCATGCCGAAGGCGATAATCCCGCCGATGGTGGCGAGGAACGGGACGTACTGCGCCGCCCCCTGGCGGAACTGCTCGATGAACAGCCGCGGCGTCGCCAGCTTATAGCCGGTATACAGCAGTACGGCGGCGAGGCTGGCGAGCGGGATCAGGGTCAGCAGCCCGCTGAACCACAGGCCGCAGATCAACAGCAGGACGCCGTGGATAAAGATCGACAGTTTGCTCTGCGCGCCGTTGCTGACGTTCACCGAGCTGCGGACGATCACCGCGGTGATCGGCATCGCCCCCAGCACGCCGGAGAGCAGGTTGCCCACGCCCTGGGCGACCATTTCACGGTTCGGCGAAGGCGGCGGATTTTGCGGACGCAGCTTTTTCAGCGCCTCCTGGCTGAGCAAGGTTTCGAGGCTGGCGACCAGCGCCAGGGTCACCGCCACCACCCACACCGACGGATTGCGCCACGCGCTCCATGCGGGAGACTCCAGCTCGCCCAGCAGATCGCCGAGGCTGCCGAACGCCGGCAGGGTAATACGCGGCAGGGCGGCCAGTTGCTGCGGCGCAAAATGGGTCAGCAGCAGGGTGGTCACGCAGCCGAGCAGGACGGCGATCAGCGGCCCGGGGATCCAGCGCAGGCTCTTCACCCGGCGGATAAGCGGCGAGCCCCACAGCCAGAGCACCAGCAGGCCGCCCGCGGCGACGGCAATCGCCTTGACGGAGAAAGCGGCATTGCCCTGAACCACATCGGCAAGCCCGGTCTCTTCCGCCGTGCCGAGTGCGACGGGGATCTGCTGCATAATTAGCAGGATGCCGATCGCCGCCAGCATACCTTTGATGACGCTGGCGGGAACCAGCGAGATAAAGCGCCCGGCCCGCAGAATGCCGAACAGCAGCTGCAGCACGCCGGCCAGCACCAGCGCCATCAGGAAGACGGAGAAGGAACCCAGGGATTCAATGGCGGCGACGACGATGGTGACCAGTCCGGCGGCGGGGCCGCTGACGGCGAAGCGGGAGGGGCTGAGGGCGGTGACGACCAGGCCGCCGATGATGCCGGTCAGCAGGCCGACGAAGGGCGGTAAGCCGCTGGCCTGGGCGATGCCGAGGCACAGCGGCAGGGCGACAAGGAAGACGACGATGCCGGCGAGAGAGTCCTGACGAAGCGTGTTCATGGGGCGTGCTCCTGCGGTGAGAGGTGTTCGACGAGGGTGGTTAAATGGCCGGAAGCCAGATCGTAGACGCAGCCGTGCAGGCTGAGCGGCCGCCCGCTGGCGAGCACCGTCTGCACCGGCTCACTCTCCAGCAGACGGGCGAACTGGGCGCGAACGTTGGCTTCCACCAGGGCGTCCAGCGCATGGCAAGAGGGCTCCGCGTCGGTGCTGGCGCTGGCGCCGGGGGAGGCCGCAACACAACACCCATCGGCGATCTGCGCAATTTCGTGATGCAGGGTGTGGCGCAGCTGGCCGATGCGACGAGCCAGCGCCGAGGACTCCTGCGCCAGCGGCAGGGTGGGCAGGGAGAGCGCCGCCTGCACGCCGCCGCAGCCGTAGTGGCCGCAGAGCACCACCCGCTCCACCTCAAGGTAGTGGAGGGCATACTGCAGGACGCTCATGACGTTATCGTCGGCGGGGTCGAGCATGTTGGCGATATTGCGGTGGACAAAGAGCTCGCCGGGCTGGCTGCCGGTGAGCACCTCGGCGGGCACGCGGCTGTCGGAGCAGCCGATCCACAGCGAGTGGGGCCGCTGCCCGTCGATCCATTTTTCGAAATAGTCCGGATCATGCTGACATTTCTGCAGCGCCCAGCTGCGGTTGCGGGCCAGCAAAGGTTTTAACGTCGTCACAAGTATTCTCCTGAGTTAATTCATCGAGTGAATATGTCCATCAAGACTCGTACAGCGGCTAGTAAAAATAGTGTTTACCGGAACCCTTCACGCCTGAGGAAAATCCTGGAATAAACGGCAAAAAGAAAACTTTTCATTAATGTAAAGTTATAAAAATATTGATGAAATTAATATTTGGCTGCGGAGTGGGTGAATAACAAAAAAGCATTGGCTAAAACTTTCTGGAATATATGGGAATGATGGTGGGTGGGGTTGGGGGGAATATTTGAGGAGTGGATATTGGGGATGAGTGGGGAGCGTTGGGTTGTGTTGAGGTATGCGGGTGAGAGTGATGTGAGAACAATTTGAGATGATTTTGAGTGGGGTTTGGGGGATAAAGGGGGAAAGGGGAGTGGCTGGCAGGTGGAGCTGGGGTTGTGGGGGTTGTGAGAGGAGGGGCGCTGGTGGCCGTCGCGCTATGGAACGGCGGTAAAAGGTGACGCCGCGCAGGATAGCGCTGTTTTTTTCAACACTTAGCGCGATGACGACACGCTGTCGCTTGCATGACCGCCGCCGACAGGTATAATCCAGAACGTTTCCGCATCCCCTTCAGTGCCGAAGTGGCGAAATCGGTAGACGCAGTTGATTCAAAATCAACCGTAGAAATACGTGCCGGTTCGAGTCCGGCCTTCGGCACCAAAAGCATGTAAATGGACCTCACCTGAGGTCTTTTTTTATGTCTAAAATCCAGTATTTATCTACCTTTCCCGCTATCTTAACTCTCTCAAGGTCAACCGACATCAACGTACATCTACCAACAGATGTTGGTATAGATGATGGTATTTCCGGTTCGATAATGCTTGTACCAACAGGGAGGGGATAAGCATGGCTCTAACAGATATCAAAGTCAGAACAGCCAAGCCAACGGATAAGCAATATAAGCTGACCGATGGCAGCGGTATGCACCTTCTTGTCCATCCAAATGGTTCTAAGTACTGGCGTTTGCAGTACCGTTATGACGGCAAGCAAAAGATGTTGGCACTTGGGGTTTACCCTGAAATCACACTGGCGGATGCCAGAACACGTCGTGACGAAGCGCGTAAGCTACTAGCGAATGGCGTCGATCCGGGAGACAAAAAGAAAAATGATAAGGTTGAACAGAGTAAAGCACGAACCTTTAAAGAGGTAGCGATCGAGTGGCATGGCACCAATAAAAAGTGGTCTGAAGATCACGCCCATCGTGTGCTAAAAAGTCTGGAAGATAATCTCTTTGCAGCGCTTGGTGAACGTAATATCACTGAGTTAAAAACGCGCGATTTATTAGCGCCCATTAAAGCCGTAGAGATGTCTGGACGTCTTGAGGTTGCTGCTCGTCTTCAACAGCGCACTACGGCCATCATGCGTTATGCAGTGCAAAGTGGGTTAATTGATTATAACCCGGCACAAGAGATGGCTGGGGCGGTTGCTTCCGGTAATCGACAACATCGTCCGGCGCTGGAATTAAAGCGCATCCCTGAGTTGCTTGAGAAAATAGATAGCTATACCGGCAGGCCGCTAACCCGCTGGGCGACAGAACTCACTCTGCTTATCTTTATTCGGTCCAGTGAGCTGCGTTTTGCTCGCTGGTCAGAAATCGATTTTGAAACGTCAATGTGGACCATCCCACCTGAGCGGGAGCCCATTCCTGATGTGAAACATTCTCAGCGAGGTTCAAAGATGCGTACACCGCATTTGGTGCCGCTTTCAAAGCAGGCGCTGGCGATCCTGAAGCAGATAAAACAGTTCTGTGGCGAACATGAGCTGATCTTTATTGGCGATCATGATCCGCGTAAGCCAATGAGTGAAAACACCGTAAACAGTGCGCTACGGGTGATGGGATATGATACTAAGGTTGAGGTTTGCGGCCACGGCTTCCGTACAATGGCCTGTAGTTCGTTAATTGAGTCAGGACTATGGTCGAAGGATGCGGTTGAAAGGCAGATGAGCCATATGGAACGCAATTCGGTGCGGGCGGCGTATATCCATAAAGCGGAACATCTGGATGAGCGCAAGCTGATGTTGCAGTGGTGGGCTAATTTTCTGGATGCGAATCGGGAGAGAGCGATTACGCCGTTTGACTATGCGAAGATCAATCGGGGTAATGGCGTGTGAGTTGAATGCCTTTATTTCTAGGTTGATGCTTAAATAAAAAAGACCAACCAGCCCGTTTAGGACTGGTTGGTCGCTGTAATTTTTTACCGTTGTTATCAGAATTCCACTATTCTAGTAAGCAATCACTAGGAGATAATCTCTATGCTCAAATATGCAGCGAAGCAATTTGAGCTAGAGATTACCGAGCGCTGGTTGTGATTAATTAATCCGGTCAAACATTTTTTTAAGGTAGCTGCTCCCACCATCTTCCATGAATAAAATGTGCTTGTCTTCCAGCTCTTGCTTTTTCACTTTATCGCCGACGTTCAATAAATCAGCATATTTTGTTGGTGAAAGCACAAAAGCATTGAGCGTTAGTGCGGGCTCGCCAGCTGCTGCCTGCTTGGTTAAGTCTGCCTCAATCTTTTTGATTTCGGTATAAAGCCCCAATTTCGGATGGTTCAGATCCATGTGCTTTAAACCTTTTGGATCAACAAACGAAAGCCACTGCTCACCGCTTGCATCATCAACCAGCCAAAGCAAGAAGTCCGGGTAAAAGTTACCTGCCGTTGCAAACCCAATTCCCTTGTTCTTTGAATCCGCATTACGCAGTAAATACAGGCTTCGCGTACCAATCGCCTTGCGTCCTACTGACGAGCCATAAAATGCCTGCAAATCTTCAATAAATTGAATTTCGCTTGGCGCATCAAATGCCAGTGGGCGCATTTTTAATGGCACCGCGTCTTTATCTTCCAAAGACAACAGTGGATAGAACAAATGCCGATCAAAGCTTATTGCGACCATGTGCGGTGCATTCCACTTGCTGGCCTCCCCCAAGTCACCCTTAGAAACCAGAGCTTTAAGCGCTTCTAGTTTCTTTAAATATTCATGACCATCATCGCTGTCATCAATTTCGAAGTGGTAGAGCTTGAGCATGGATCCGTGCTCATCATGCATGGGGATCACTTCATAAAACTGACCTTCATAACCGGTTTTCAGTGCTTTGTAGAACCGTTCCGTATAGTCACACAATAAACGGATCAGAATATCTTCCAACCGTTTAATGTCAGCAAAGCTTTTCGCCTCAAATTCTGGTTTGGGCATATACAGCGTATACCAGCTATGTTCCCCCAAGCAGAAATCGATCAACCGTTGCTTGTCTAAACGCAAGTTGCTCCAGTTACGCTGTTGCTTGAATGCCTGCAGCGCTAGGTAAATTCGGTCAAAATCAAAAAATGCAAAATGTGCCTGGTTGAGTTTTCCTTCATGGCGCACATTCAATTGCAGTGCAGCGCTGCCTTCTGTTGTACTGATCGCCTCTAGTCTAGGATACAAATCCAAAGTGATATGCGGGGTTTTGATCTTGCCGTCAAACTCTGCCGGGATTACATACAACCAAGGATAGTGGGTCCGTTTAAAGCCCAACTTTTGGTTGTCTCTATAACCATCCTTTAGCGCCAGAGTCTTTAACTTTTTGGTCGGCAAGTTTGGTTGAGTCGGGAAGTCCAGTTCGATGATTTCATCGCTTGGGGTAATACCTTCCTCCTTCAGATAATCCTTAAAGGCGGCCATATAGCTGGCGCGCACGCCAAATATGTTCAGGGTTTCCAGCTTATCCAAGTACAGGCCTTTCGGGCGCTGATGTGGCTCTGTACGCTTCAGCGAGAAGTCTTTGCCCTTAAGGCGCACGCCACGACCAAACAACTGAATAATTTGTGAACCTTCTCCTTGGCCCATATTCAGCAATCCCATGGTGGATACACGCCAGCTGCTCCAGCCTTCAGTAAATTTGCGAGAGCCAATCAGCACATTCAATTTGCTGTCTTTGTTGTTCAGTGTACCGAACAGGGCACCGCCAAAATCGTCAGCTTCACTGTCGAAGCTATCCAGTTCCTCTGCGGTTTTATAAAAGCCACTATCATCACCAATCGAGATCAGGCCAAACGGTTCGGCATCGCCCACACGCAGTGCCAGCTCGCCTTTACTGTTCTTGATGTTCACCAGCTTTAAACGCTGGCGGGTATTGGCATTGAACAACTTGTGCAAAATGTCGGCGTACAGACCATCGATATTGTTGCTGAACCCCATTAAAGAGTTAAACCGCCCCTGGAAAATATTGTTGCCTTTGGCATCGAGCAGTTGCGCCTTGTCATCGACCAACTCTTTAAGCCAAGTTTTTATGGTTTGCTCATCATTCAGGAAGAAACTTAAAAACTGCACGACTTCGAGAATGTCGGAATCCTCTCCGGACACCGTATTACCCACAAAAACCCATAGAGGTTTTTCAATATTAAAGTCATTCAACTTGCCTTTATGGGTTTGCCAAAGCCAGGTTTGCTGATAAAAACTTAATAAACAAGCAGTAAAATACTTTTGTGCATTATCGGCTTGCTCGTAGGCCTCACCATTCATATTTAAAATGAGTGATTCTTTGCCATAGCCATCGTCGTAGAAATATTTGTAGGAATAGTCAAACAGAATGCATTTCGCATAGATCTCTCGGGTAGCTGTCACGCGGGCCTGGCGTTGCTCCGCTTGCGTTAAGACTAGCTGTGCGAGTTGTGCGTCATCCAGCTTCTTTAATGCCGTTGTCTCAAACAGCGTTTTGGCTTTCTTTTTCAAGAGCTCTTCTTCGGCTTTGACGACAGTATTACCCTTCGCCACAGCCTGACCAAAAGTCGCCGAGTATTCAAAGGCAAAACCACCTCGTACCAATGCATCACGGCGTTGCATCCAGGCACCTGCGGCTGTACCGGTGCCACGGTGGCCTTCGTCGACCAGTACCAGGTTATTGCCTTCAAAGGCTTCAACGGCAACCGTTTTATCGCCCATACTGTCACCGAGCTTGTTGATGTCGATAATCTCGATGGTGCCTTTAAAGGTGTTGGTTCGGTTTTTATCGAAGAAACGACTGAAACTGAAACCTGAAAGCTCTAATTCCTCCAGATGCTGCTTAGATAAGCCTTCGTTCGGTGTCAGCAGAATGATTTTGTCCGGGTACAGATTGCTATTGCCAGCCTGAAAATAATGTAAATACTGTTTGATATTTACATGTAATAGCAGGGTTTTACCGCTGCCCGTGGCATTCCAGAACGCGATCTTATTCAAGTCGCTGGCGATATAGGTCTGAAAGGTTTCTGCGCCTTGCTCTTTACTATACGATGCCAGCTCTTCGTTCAGGCCATCAAGCAATGCTTGTGGCTTGGAAAAGTACCAGTCCAGATAAATTTCAGTGAACAACAACGATAAATACTGAAAGTACTTCATGTTCAGCACATGGCCTTCCAGTTGATTACGGTGTTTGGTAATAGCCTGCCAGTGCTCAACAATATGCAAATCGTAGCGGCGTAAATCGGCCTCGGAAATCCGGTCCACTTCAAACAGGTTGCGCGTCAGTTCATGAAAGAACAGGGTTTGACCGTCTTCATCAATGCCTTCGTGCAGGTCATCACCCAAGCGAAGTTTTAGTGCGGCAAGTTCATTGCCTTTAAAAAATCGCATCATCCAACGGTTGAGCACTAACTCTTGATGAAAGCTCCGTTTCTTAAGCTTTGTCTTTGCTGCTGTATTTGGGAGGGCCATTAAATTTCCTCCTCGGCAAACATACGTTCCAAAAACTCCGGTTCAATCTGGCGCAGTTTTAATACGCGCGTCTCGCCACCTTCGTCGGCTGTTTGAGACAGTACCGTGGGAATATTATGATCGCCATTGATGTAGACGACATCAAACTCATTGTCTGCCGGGTTTAGCGCCAGCTTATCGCATAGTTTGTTGAGGCCTTCGTAATCGATCTTCTCGCAGTCGCGCCATAAGACCAAACAGGTTTCACCGTTGGGCAGGGTGCCAGTTACCGTCACAAAACCACGCTCAGGCTGCGCATCCATATGCTTTACGGTTAAGCCGACTAGGTAGTTAAAGGTTTCCACTAAATCGATTTTTTGCTCTTTGAAGGCACCGGCGGAATCCACCGCAATTTTCATGGTGTAGTCGAAGGGCTTTTTAAAGTCGTCAGTGGAAAGCAGTGAACCACGGCTTTCTACTTCGAGCATGTAGTTAAGCAGGTAGTCGTCTTTGAATTCGGGATTATTTTCAAACAGATCAGCCTTCGGATTATTGAGTTCGAGATTATTTAAAGCATCCTCATAACTTTCGAGTTTAATAACTTCAAAAATACTTGAGAGACCGTCACTGGAATTAACAGGCTTTCCATTCTTCCAAGAAGAACAAAAATTGACCTTTTGCACCCTCGGTTTTATCAGCGTATCGAAATACTCTCCCTGATCAACAATAATGAATTTGGCCTCAGGGTTAATTTCTCGTCTTATCTCAGAAACAGCGTGTGCTGTCGTTCCTGAGCCAGCGAAAAAATCAAGGACAACTTTTTCATCATGCTCTTTTCCGATGCACGCAAGAATGGCATTCTTGACGAGACCTTTTGCCTTCGGGAAGTCAAAGTTTTTTTCACCAAATAAATCTTTAAGCTGAGCAGCACCAAAGTTCGCTGAAGCGTATTCTTTCTTATCCCACCAAGTTGTAGGAAGTGCGTTAGCATCCATCCTTGTTTTGAAGTCAATACTAATTTCACCCTCATTGTTCTTGCGGACACGATATTCGTTATATTCCGTCGCAACTCTGACATTCCCTCTTTGCCAGTTTTTCTCAATTTTGACGCCATCTTCAAACTTATCTGGATATACTAAAACTTCTCCGGCTGCTATATCCTCAAGAACGTCATAGCATTGATTTAAATCATTCCAAGCCATTTTGGGTACGCGTATCTGGCCTCTTTCGGTTACCACGATAGGGTAGTAAAGCTTCGGCCTATCGGAACGCTTGTCATTACTTCCTGCACGAATAAAGTTCATCCAAGCATATCGGCCTTGATCATCCTCAAGAGGATAACGATCGAGCTTTGCTTCGTCATAGCCGATTGATGCCGGTTGCGAATCGCTTGAGTTGCCATAAAAAAGAGCATATTCATGGACAGGCGAAAATTTACCCTTTGTTTTTCTGCTTTGTGGATTAACTTTTACCACTCCAACGCCTGCCTCCTTTGGAAACAGGTTATTCATTAACAAGCGCAAAGGCGAGACTTCTTCATCATCAATGGCGACGGATATCAGTGTGCTTGGCTTCATCAGTCTATTTGCAACTTCCAGTCGGCTTTCCATAAAGCTGAGCCAACTCGAATCTTTAAAGTCATTTTTGTAAAGAATTGCAGATGCATCCGTGTTGTAGGGCGGATCAATATAAATTGCATCGATACGATTCTTATACTTTCCTTCGAGAAACCTCAAAGCTTGAAAATTATCACCACTAATTAATGTGCCGTTTATCTTTTGGCTTAAGTTGTCAATTTGGTTTAGCAGTAAATTCTTGAAATCAATGTCGAACAGAGAAGTATCAACCGTTAGGCCTTTGTATTTCGCAAGAACATCTGGTTTAAGGTTGCCAGTTGATATCACTCCAAGTCTTTTCCACTGCGCTATTTGCCTTTCATTCTGGCATACAGTTTCAAGCTGATCGCTTTCTAAGTAATCCACTGAGATCAAGTAATCCTTTTGTGCTACAAACTTCTTCTTCGTCCATAGCTTCTTCTGAAAATCCTCCAATTGCGCTAAAAATTTAATTAAGTCTAGGGCAATACTGCGCAAGCACTGAATCATACGCAGATTATTTTCTATATCACTAAAGACTTCTGCGTTCTGCACGTCATCCAAGTGTATCACTTCGTTTTTAATATAAAAATCCAGCTCGCCGCGCAGGAACTTACCGAGATTTTTATGGATAAAATAGTCGGCGGTATTTTTGGTGGTGTAGTTGGTTAAGTGCTTTTCAAGCAGCGTGCGCTTGGGGTTCTTTTCCGTCGGTTCACGCTTGCTTAAATCCAGCCAACGGCTGGCCACAGTGCCATCAGCGACCACCGCACTGACTGTCGCTTCGACTAACTTATCCTGTTTGCTGCCTTTCGGCATGGCTTTGTATTCAAAACGGATAATGAGTTCTTTCGTTTCGTTGCCATCGATGTCTTTTTTGATGACTTCCTCTACCGGAAGAATTTCTTCTTCATACCCTTCACCTTCCTCGTCGATGCGCGTAATGATCTTCTGCTCAGCTAATACAAAGCGGCGCTCTTTGTCGTTGTCTTTGCGGTTATCTTTGGCTGTGTCGGCGGCAACCAAGCGGAAGTGCACCACACGGGCATCATCTAATTTAAACGAGTAATTGGAGAAATTTTCGCCGCTTTTGATGTAGTACTGGTCTTTATTGGCCCAATGCAGCATGACTTCCTCGCCGGCATAGGGAATGGCGTAGGTGTCACCTTTATAACGACGCTGGCTGATAAAATCGCCGTTGTCGTAATAACGAGAGAAGAAGGTCAGCAGGTGGCTGAATACGGCGTTTTCATGTTCGGCGTTACCGCTACTGGCCTGGGTTATTTTGGCTTTCAGTTCTTTAACTTTTGGAGACTCAGCTGGGTCAAAGCCTGCATCAGTTGCAGCCTGTTCGGCCTTTTTCAAATCGTCTTTGAGCTGACCGATATTGGCTGCACTGCCACTAGCCAACGCCTGTTCTACTTTTTCTTTAAGGCGTTTTTCCAGATATTCATTGATCTCATCGGCACGCGCATTGAGGATGCGATAAACACCAAAATCCAGTTCGGGGCGATCAATCTGGAAAACTTCTCTTAGTTTAGTGACTAGCTCGTTAAACTTACTCATATATATTCCTGTGTTCGTAACTTCACAATTTTTCATTTGCCAGCTTGGTATTAAGCCACTTGCCAACGAATGGTAAATAAATGTTCTGTTGCTGTGGTTTGCGTGAGCCGCTCTTGCAGTGCTTCAATCAGTTCATCGCGCTTGGCCATAATCTCGTCTTCCACATCAAAAATTTGCTGCCGTTGGCGCCGTTGTTGGCGTTCTAGATCGCGCAACTGATTTTGTAGCTCTGATTGCTCTTCTAGTGTTGGCGCCTTGCGGGCATCACGTTTTACTTGGGCAATTTTAGCTTTGGTGTCTTTTAATGCTCCTTCACTGGCCAGCAGTTTGTCATCGGCCCAGCGTTCTAGCTTTTCCCGTTCAGCATTAAACAGGCGCTGGTTTTCCTCTATAAATTGCGCAAGACTGGCTTCAATTCGCCGCTGTTGATTGTTGGCTAATAGCACGGGTGACTCTGCATTCGCAGTGCATTGTGTTTTTTTGGCTTGAACAGAAAATAGTTTCTCACAGGCTTCTTGATCCAGCGATTTGCCATCATCGGTGATTGCTGAAAACAACAAGCTTTCTACCGTGTCCAAAGCACTTACCGTGAGTTTGTCGAGACGTAGCCAGCCGGATTTTCCAACTAGATCGGCGATTACACTCAATTTGGTTTCATGGCCTGCATAGTCAAATACCAACTCAGCCACTGGAGTGGCGCTGGTTTTGGCGGTATCGAGCGACCATTCACCCAACGGGTGGTTCAGGCGGTAAGCGTGCGCCATAAAATCTTGTTGCCGCTGCTGGTTTTGCTGCGCTCGCACCAGTTGATAGCGGCCGGCAGGTGCATTGGCAATGGGCGACTGTATTAGTGCAAAACTGTAATTGTGTTCATCAAACTGAGCTTTCGCTCCCAATTTATTGGCAATTTCTTTATCGCCTTCTTTATCACTAAGTGCAAAACGGGTGACGCCCCAAAACCAACGGCTAACTTTGTCGAGACGCGCCAGGGTAGCATCCAACTGAATTTTAAGTTTGTCGTGAACGTCCTCATCAAAGTGCTCAATAAGCTGGCTTTGGGTTTGCTTGAGCTTGTCGTTAATATCTGCTTCTAGCTCTTTTTGAAGTTCTTCAAACGCCAACTCAATGTCTTGTGGTTTACGGCAGGTATCGTAAATGCGGGCGATACGCTTTTCAAAATCAATACCGGATTCGATTCGCCCTAACACTTCATCTGATGCACCAAAAACACCAGAAAATAACTGAAATTTTTCAGTGAGCAGTTCAAGCACCCGTTGATCGGCCTGGTTGCGAGTATTTAAGAAGTTAATGACAACGACATCATGCTTTTGCCCATAGCGATGGCAGCGACCAATACGTTGTTCGACGCGCTGAGGGTTCCAGGGTAAGTCGTAGTTGATCAGCAATGCACAAAATTGCAGGTTAACACCTTCAGCAGCCGCTTCGGTTGCGATCATGATTTCTGCGTGTTCGCGAAATTCGTCAATAAGCGCTGTGCGTTTATCAACTTGTGCGGAGCCCGTAATCCGGTCACTACCCTGATATTGCTGTAACCAGCGTTGGTAAATTTGATTGGTTTCTGGGCCAGTATTTGTACCGCTGAAGGTGACGATTTTATTTTGATAACCATGACTGGCGAGATAATCGGCTAAAAACTGCTGAGTGCGCTTGGATTCAGTAAATATGATGGCTTTTCTCGGGCCATTGTGTTCTGCCATTTTGGCAAAGCCTAAATCTAGCGCAGTGAGCAGCGCTTCCGCTTTGGTATCAGTCGTTAAAGATTGAGCTTGCTGAATGAATGACTCGATTTCTGCGATTTCAGCCTGTAGTTCTATGGTTGCATCGGGCGAACCTGAAGGTACTCCCATCGTTTCTGCTAGCGATTCGTCCGTTTCAGCATCGGAAAAATCAGCATCATCCAGATAGTCATCTTCTAAATCATCTTGCTCGATCAACTGAGTCGCCAGGTCTTCATCTGACTGATCGTCACCCATCAATTTTTTCTGCAACCGCTCGAGTATGGTTTGCAAAGTTCCAGTGATGGCATACGGGCTTGATGCCAGGAGCTTTCGCAATATCAAGCCAGTTAGGTGTCTCTGGCGCTTAGGTAATGCAAAGGATATTTCACGCTGCAAAAAGACAGAGATGCGCTCATAAAGGTCTTGTTCCGCATCTGTGGGTTTAAATGGCTGAGTGACGGCTTGGCGTTTGGTGTAGCGCACGTACTCAAGTACTTGGCTACGTAAAGTGCGCTTGGCAAAACCCGCCAATCGCTGCTTCAGTTCATCTGTGGCGCTTTCACCATGAATAAACTGTTTCCGAAATGTCTTTTCATCGCCAAACAAATGTTCGTCGAGTAGCGTTGAAAGGCCATACAATTCCATCAAGGAATTTTGCAGAGGCGTCGCAGTTAACAGCACTTTGCGCCGACCATTAAATGCCAACTTAAGCGCTTGCCCTATGCGATTACTTGCTCGATGGGCGTTTCTTAGCTTATGGGCTTCGTCAATAACGACGAGATCCCAAGGCACAGTCACTAAGTCGTCGGCTAATTTGGCTGCAAAATGGTAAGACATAATCATTACCTTTTTGCCTGCAGTATTTGCAAGATAAGTTCTTGGCGATGCCCCGCTTGACTTGATCGCAGCTGTGTCCAGCACACTACTGGGTAGTGCAAATTTTTCAGCCAGCTCCTGCGCCCACTGTTTGCGCAATGCGGCCGGGCAAACGATCACCAAACGACGTCGGCGTTCCGCCCAGTGCTGACAGAGGACGAGAGCGGCTTCAATGGTTTTGCCAAGACCGACCTCATCCGCCAGTAATACACCTTGCTGCAAGGGGTTTCGCAAAGCAAAAAGTGCAGCGTCAATCTGATGAGGATTCAAATCTACCGTTGCATCGAACAGGGACTGTGAGAGCCGATCCACACTGTCTGCCGCGTGAAGGCACGTGAGCTCATGGGCGTAGTATTTTGCGTGGTACTCAGTGATCTGCATCCCTTAATTCCTCTCCATCGGCTTTAATTCCGTGAGCTTTAAGCTCCAGCAGATCGCCAATGCTACAGCCAAATAACAGACAGATTTTTTCTATCGTGTCCAAATCCACTTTTTGAGCAGTCTCTTTATAGAGCAATGTTACCGTAGCACGGCTGAGCCCCGTCTCTCTGGCAACGTCGGCAATACGCAGCTTGTGTTCACCCATCATTCGGGCGAGGTGGCAGCGGATCATGGCTGTGCCTCTTGTTGCGAATGTCAATATTGGTCAGAAGCATATCATTATCTTTGAATTTGCATAGCATTTTGCAAGTTGAGATTACATTGTGCACAGCTAGGCTGGTATTAGAGATGGTTAAACCCATTTATGTGAACCTACTTGTCCTACTGGACTGACCCCACCCCGGTAGACGATCCTGCCCATAGTTTGAGCATAGGGGGAGCATATGGGCACACCACGATTTACACCTGAATTTAAGGAAGAAGCCGTCCGTCAGATCACGGAAAGCGGTTATTCCGTTGCCGAAGTATCTGACCGTCTGGGAGTTTCTGCACACAGCCCCTACAAGTGGCTACGGGCTATCAAACCGGATAACAGCGAGCAGCATGACCGGGATTTACTGGAAGCCAAAAGCGAGATCCTGAAACTACGGGCGCAGCTAAAGCGTACCGAAGAAGAACGGAATATCCTGAAAAAGGCCGCGCGGTACTTTGCAAGGGAGGGCTGCTGTGCATAGGATCGTTCAACTGGTTTAGCGCTACGCGTGATGAGAAGTACAAACGATACGATACGTCGATGGTATACCGTGGCGAAAGCTTACAAGCGGAAATTAAAACGATTTATTCCAGCCTGGAGCAGCGGAAGTTATAGGGGCTTATCGCAATGCAGGTATCGAATGTGTTGAATTAATTTAGCGCTACTCAAGGAGGTATAGCTTCAAGATACTATGCCTCCAAACCATGCGGTTGCATTTGGATGGCTTGTTTGGCGATGGTGGTTTAAATAATCAGTTGAACTTAGAAAAGGCCACTCTTTTGAATGGCCTTTAGTCTAAGGGGAGTTTATGCTGTTGCCCGATGATTCCAGGAATCTTTGTAAATGATATTCCCATCGCAATGTTTCCATGTGATGGCCTCATACCTTAACTGAATCGTTTCGCTGTGTGTGCCTGTACCAGAATCAGGAAATAAGTTGGGGGTAATTCCGGTTACTTTTACATTCTCTAATATAATATTAAAATATTCGCTTTCAACACCTGCATCAAGGATCTGATACATCTTTATGGTTGCCGACTTTAATGTTTGGTTCTCACTCAGCGCTTTGTATAAAAGGGGTGTTGTTTTATCAAAGTCTTTCTGTACCGTAATAGGCGTATGTACTCTGGTTCCTGTTAATCTACCGGTGTTTCCATCCACAGGAATGGATAGGTGGTGCGTTACCGCTTTTAATTCAATAGCGCCAATACGCCCTGTAACGAGAGAACTACCCGTTATAGGGGAGCCGTTTGTATCGGTTAGCCAAAGATATGCTGGATTTGACATGATTATTCCTTATCTCTATTTATAAATGAAGGTAAACAAAACATTATAATGACCCATAAAAACAGACCAATAATCTTAACCGGCCACGGGTCAAGTAAGGCTATGCAAACAATAGCGCCTATAATTAGTAGCGGACCTGATAGTAAATTAAAAACACCGCTTATCACACCTATTTTTGTTCCCAGCAATCTATTCAACGCAATGGCGATGATGTAAGCGCTGCCGATTGTAATCGTTACTGCAATTATTTTATTCTGCCAGTTATTAAACTCAGCTAGGCAAATAAAGCATGTGGTAATAATATAGGTGCAGAGAACTATATCGACGAGTGGCGTGATAATTTTTTTCATATCACCCAGCCTTAGCATTCGTATTTAAATGATCTTCAACTCTTTTCATAATCTTGTCGAATACGGGGTTGCCCTCGGTGTTTCCTGCATGGATGGCATCAACAAAAGGTTGTACCGCATCGGCAAATAAGAAATAAAGAAGATCATAATCGCGGGGTCTTAATAACGAGTATACCTCGGGCGCTTCATTCCTGAGTTTATCAGAGGTCCTGATGGATCGCTCTGCCATTCCACCAAACAAGAGGATAGTACTTAAAAAGTCTATTGGATTCCCTTTCCCCTTAAATACTACATAAGTAAATGACGTTTTTTCTATAACGGCTTTAGCGATGTTCGATGCGATAATATTCGTAGAGATTCTACCCACGATAGAGGTAACTACACTTCTGTATATTCTATCTTGTTCTGATTCGGATAGATATTTATTAAATAACTGAAAGATTAATTTAACTGCATTAACGATATTTTCATAGTTAAGAATGTCATGTCTTATCGCGGTCATCATACGGATTCTTTCTGTTTCACGTTCATATCTTGTATCCGTATCAAAGATACCGTAAATCAGATAACCATAATCTAAAGGAACAGATAACCCACCATTGATAAGCCCTGTAACTGTATCAGGCGAGATAATGATGTTATATAACTTCCGCGCTATCCCTTCTATGTCTGCCATATAGCTATCCTATGTTTAAATAAATGACTGAAGATGTACATCATTTTTGAAAGAAATAATCGATGGTAATTTACAAGAGAATAAATAACTTGATAAGTGTTACCATAACCTAATTGTTACAAATTGTATTGTAAAATGGTTTTAAACCATTGATTTAAATAAAGTGTAAAACATCATTGTGTATCAGTTTACGGTGAATTACTATGATGAATGTTTTTGGTTTGAGATGTATTAATTCAATAAATAATAAAATCAATATAAGTATTCTATTCGTGATTGGATACGAAGAAATAGGGATGTTAAAATTATTAGTTTATATGTATTTGTGCGGACTTGTTCATGGCAGTATCAGGTTTATGACTCATGAACAGGCGGTTTATGTGAACACATCGACAGCATCATGTTGTGCCGTCGATATCCTTCACGAGCAAACATTGACGGATTCACCAGAGTGATATCCGCTTCCGGCGTGAGAGCGGGGGCTATAGCCAAGTGTTTGAAAATAAATAAAAGCAGGGCTAACACCAATAGTTTCATTACGTCCTGCCGCGAACTACGGCGGGGGAATAGCGATTGGTTTGCGTTATGGCGTGGCGACCGCGGAATTGACGATGAGACGTGGGTCGAAGGTGTGAAACGTGGTAACTTCCGTTTGCATCCGGGTACGGTTTCCGAAGGTTGTATTACTATCGCCCATAATTCTGATTTTGCCATGATCCGGAATGCGCTTATGAATACATCACTGGTTCAGGTTCCCTGCATGCGTTCCCTTATGGCTCGTGGTTGGGTGGAGGTTGTTGCCAGTGGCTCTAATAACGCTTGCCCGTAAAATAAGTAAGATCATTTATTTTATATTGCTGTTTTTGGTTCTGGGACGTGCACTTCCAAGGCCGGAAATCTATCTCGATTATGATATCGCAAGGGATATTTGCCACTTCTTGTTCGGGAGTGTGAACGCCGATACGATGTATGACACTTTCTTTTATATATCGCTGATAATAGTAATATTCCTTTCATCTGTACTCTATATTATTACATTGCAGTTAATTTCAACGATAAGGAGCAAATGAGATGCCAATTCCTCCGTATATGTGGCTTAAAGACGATGGTGGCGCAGACACGAAAGGATCTGTTGATGTTCAGGAGCGATAAGACAGCGTCGAAACCCGCTTATCACCATCCCCATACCCCCTCATCCCCTGAACACCTCCCGCCGGTGCCACGCCACAAACCCTTCCTGCGGATAGCATTCTTTCACCTGCGGTAAGGTAATCGGCTTACCATCAAAATCCCAGAACAGCCTGCCAACGATGCCCCCGCCGTTCACCGCCGGCGAAACCTGGATGCGCATATCTTCATCCAGACCAATGGATCCTTTATCAAAGGCCTTATGGTGAATCGCGCAGAGCGCCAGGCCGTTAGGGATTTCGCAGGGGCCGCCGTGCTGCTTCCATTTGATATGAGCCGCTTCCAGGGCGACGGAGGTATTATCATGGCGCATATTGAAGCCGCAGATCGCGCACTCATAGTTATAGGCGCGCAGCACCTGCTGGCGAAAATGCGGGTCGCGCTCTTTGCGGATCTGCAGCAGATCAAACCCCATCTCTTCAGCCAGGTCTTCCTGAATACTCTCCGGGAAGTGCGCCTCGAGGATCTGATGGGCGAGGGTATTGATCAGCTTCTTATTTCTGTTGAGTAGCGCAAAATGCGGCTCATCAAAGCCGCCGGCGACGTGGCAGAGCTCCAGCTCTTTGCCGGGCGGCTGTCGGCTGCCTTGGGTTGAGCACTGTTCGCTGTTGTGCAGCTCCCAGAAGCCGTCGCCTTTCAGGCGCCAGAAGGGCATGTCCGGCCGGTACTGGCGGCGCTGCGGGCCAAAGCGTTCCAGCAGGCTATGCAGCTCATCGCGTATCTCCGAGGCGTAATCGAACATCCGCGCATGGCCGCGCTGGTACTGAGAGAGGACATACAGCAGCAACAGTGGCTTATGCGGCGCACGCTGTTCGCCTTTGCGCCAGATGGTGATGTTCTCGATCGCGTGTTGCAGGGTCGTGCTGGAGGGCATAGCGTTACATTGGCAGCTAAATAAATGCGATGATGCTCGCAAAATCCTTGCCGATCAACCCACCAGATGCGGCGATTCCAGGTGGATCGCTTTTTAAGTATTACGACGGATCTTGCTGTGGGAGTGGAGACCGCGTTCGCCTCCTGCTACGCAAGCCTGAAAAAATCGGAAGCGCATAACCGTTGCGTTCCCGCACACCACAAACCCTACGCTACCTCACCGGTAGCGTGGGCCTGCTTTCTCTTACTTATCCCGCGTCTCGCCAGCCTCCCAGCTGTAACTGCCATCGGCCGCTAACGCATCGCCCAGTTCCTGATACTCGAACTGATAAAACTCAGCCTGGGTACCGTACCCGGCGTAGTCTACCGCCGCCAGACCAACGAACGCCCCGGTAAAGAACCCGCCGTAGCTCTGCAACACATAGTCATCGGACAGTACCGCGGCATCCAGCTGGACCGGGATCTCGGTGAACGACACGCCATCGAAGCTGTATTCATAGCTGTAGGTCTGCTTACGGACCTTGGTCCGGAACCAGACGTATTCCACGCCGTCCGGCACCTTGATGGCGTTATCTTTCAGGTACGACGTGTATTTCCCGCGGTTATTTTCGCCAACTTCGATGACCTTGCCGTTAATTTCATTCCAGGTCAGGAAGACGAAGCTCCAGTGGCGGTCGTTATAGTAATTCGTTAACCCGGCCATCTGCTGGTAGCTGAAGGGCTCGAATTTCACCTTCACCGCGGCGTCAAAATAGAAGGCCTGCCAGCGGCGGGCAATCAGCGACAGGTCATGCGTATTGGCTAACGAACCCTGGCCGATTAAGGTTAATTTGCCGTCGCCGGTGGTGCCCATTTTGGCCGTAAACGGCACCCGCAGGGTATTCCAGTTCGGGTCGAGCGCTGGCGAGGTAAAGTCATCCTGCTGGCTATTATCGCCGGCGCTTTCGGTGAAGATGGCGTCTTTCGGCCCTTCGACGAAGGTTTTCCCGCCGTGACCGCCTTCAATACGCGGCCAGCCCTCATCGTCCCAGTACACTTTCTGGATCGAGGTTTCCCGGCCGAGGGTTGACCAGCCGCGCGGGTCGTAGATGGATTCCCCCGGGCGATTCCACGGCCGGGCGCAGAGCGAAGCGTAATACCATTCGCCTTCCGGGGTGGAGACCAGCGCGCCATGGCCCTGTTTCTGGATGTAGCTGTCCGGGGTATCGACGTTGGTTAAGAACACGTCGCCCGGCTCGGTTTCGAAGCTGTCGGCCTCGAGGGTTTTCGACCGCGCCACCACCTCCTGGTGGGTAAACACGGTGCCGCCCTGGGCGGCAAACAGATAGTAGTAGCCGTTCAGTTTATAGAGGTGCGGCCCCTCGACCAGCGCCACGGCGGTGCCGCGGTAGATGGTGCGCGCGGTTTCCGGCATTAACTTCAGCGTGTTGGTATCCAGCTCCGTTAAGGTAATGCCATCGAAGGGGTGATGATACTCCCGGTGATCCCAGGTTTGCTGGACGATATATTTCCGGCCATCGTCGTCATGGAACAGCGAGGCGTCAAACCCGACGCCGTTCAGCTTGATCGGGTCGCTCCACGGGCCCCGAATATCCTTCGCGGTGGTCAGGTAGTTGGTCATGTCTTTAAAGGCGCCTTCGGTGACCTTCACATCGGTATACACCAACCAGAATTGCCCATCGGCCCACGAGAGCGCCGGCGCCCAAATGCCGCCGGAGGAGGGGTTGCCCTTCATGTCCAGCAGGGTGGTGGTGGAGAGCGGCGAAGGCAGCAGGTTCCAGTTTTTCAGGTCTTTCGACTCATGTAAACGCACACCCGGAAACCACTCAAACGTCGAGTTAGCAATATAGTACGTATCCTCGACGCGAATAATACTGGGGTCGGCATTAAAGCCGCGTAATATCGGGTTTTGAATAAGTGACATTTCATTACACCTTTTAAAATGGAAAGTTACGGATCGGTCTGATTTATAATTTTTTTAACTACACGCGGATCTCATCCAGCTGACGGTTAATGTCGGTAACATGTTTATCGGAGATCGGATAAGCCTGGATAATCACCATCGAAATAGCGGCCAGCGCGATCGGGATCCACACGGCGGTCATAATGATCCCGTCGATGGCGCTGGCGCTCTGCATGGCGCCGCTTTCATTAAATCCATACACCGCCAGCAGCCACAGCGGGATCGCGCCGCCGATGGTGAAACCGATCTTGAAGAAGAGTCCCATAATGGCATTGATAATGGCAGCATTGCGTTTGCCAGATTTTAATTCGCCGTACGCGATGACTTCCGGTACCAGCGCCCACATAAAGCCGGTGGCGGAAGTTAAGCCCCATTGTTTAATAAAGGTGGCGATGTAGGCCAGCCACAGGGCGTCGTGCATCCCTTCGCGGGACCAGACGTAGGTCAGCAGTTCGCCGACGATGAACATGGCGAGGAACAGATGGAAGAAGCCTTTTTTACCAAAGATTTTTTTCAGTTTCGGCCAGAACACCGGGAAGGCGATGCCTGGAATAGACGCGACGAGACCCACGGCGCCCATCCATTCGGAATGGCCGACGACGAACTGGTTGAAGAAGCCGTTAACGGTGTTCATGAAGAACATGAAGGTAAAGGCCAGCATAAAGAACATGCCGAGAATAACCAGCGGGCGGTTATGTCTGAGTTCGTGGAAAAGGTCGGTGGTTTTGACGTTGGCGGTCTGCTCGGCGGTCGCGACAACGCGTTCTTTGGTGAATTTATAACAGATAAACAGGGCCACCGCGCCGATGATCATATAGATGGCGTACACGCCAAACCAGGCGTAGTTCGCCGACGGATCGGTATAGTTACCCAGATTCAGCTCAAGGCCAAAAAAGCCGGTGTCCTTCAGGCTGCGATCTTTCGGCGCCGCCATCTGCACAAACATCGGGAACAGGGTATAGACCAGCAGGTTGGCGCTGTTGGCCAGCATCATGCGGGTACTGGTCAGTTTATCGATCGATTCCGGGTCGCGGGTCAGCGACGCATTCAGCGAGCCATAGGGAATATTGACTAAGGAATAAACCAGGTCCAGCGCCAGATAAATAATAAAGGCGAAAGCCACCGAACCTTTAACCCCAGGGATTGGCGCGAACAATAATGCCGACAGGATCACCAGCGGAACGCCGGCTCGTAACAGCCAGGGGCGATATTTCCCCGCTTTCGAGGTTCGTTTATCCACATAGGTTCCGACCATCGGATCCCAAAACACATTAATGATACGGACAAAAAGAAAAATAAAGCCTGCCGTTGCCGTGCTGATGGTATTTACCGTCAGCATATGCAAAGCCAGAAAACCCCCAATTGTGCCGAAAACCAGGTTTTGTGCAAAGTCGCCCATGCCATAACCAATTCGTTCTCCACGGGTTAATTTATGATATTCCTCATGCCGACTGTGCATTATGTTTTTACTCATTCTAAGCAGACTCCGGTTTGTTTTGTGTAGGTGAAACACTTTCTGACACAGTTGACCTGGAAGAATCTATTACGTTTTTAAATTACGTAATTATGTTTTTTTACTTCTGTGATCCTCGAAGCAAAGGCCTGTATCGCCTGCGTTGAACCGCTATCCGCCGCTAATTTTTTGGCAGGCAGGCATTGTGACAAAACCGGCATTTTAATTTGGCATGGACACCTGAATTCCCCAGGAAGTGTACTCTATACGCGCGCGAAGCGAGATATTTAAAATAGTTTTATTTGCGAGATGGCTCACATTTGAGCATTTTCTCAATCGCTGAGTGAAATAACGTAATTGAGCAACCGACGATGAGAATACACGATGTGTCACAGTTGTTAATTTTCCTGTTTCTCAATTTCGGAGTTCATCATGCAAACCTATTTCGACCAGGTTGATCGCGTTCGCTTTGCCGGACCCAAAACCGATAATCCGCTGGCGTTTCGCCACTATAATCCGGATGAAATCGTGCTGGGAAAACGTATGGCAGAGCATCTGCGTTTTGCCGCCTGTTATTGGCATAACTTCTGCTGGAATGGCGCGGATATGTTTGGCGCCGGCTCGTTTGAGCGTCCCTGGCAGGCCGCGGGCGATGCGCTGGAAATGGCCAAACGCAAAGCGGACGTGGCGTTTGAATTTTTCTACAAGCTCAACGTGCCGTATTACTGCTTCCACGATGTCGACGTCTCGCCAGAAGGCGCGTCGCTGAAAGAATATCTGCACAATTTCGCCGTGATGACCGAAGTGCTGGCGGAGAAACAGCAGCAAACCGGCGTGAAACTACTGTGGGGCACCGCCAACTGCTTTACCCACCCGCGTTACGGCGCTGGGGCGGCGACCAACCCCGATCCGGAGGTGTTTGCCTGGGCGGCCACGCAGGTGGTGACCGCCATGAACGCCACTCACCAGCTCGGCGGCGAAAACTATGTGCTGTGGGGCGGCCGCGAAGGTTACGAGTCCCTGCTGAATACCGACCTGCGCCAGGAGCGCGAGCAGATTGGCCGCTTCCTGCAGATGGTGGTGGAGCACAAGCATAAGATTGGCTTTGGCGGCACGCTGCTTATTGAACCGAAACCGCAGGAACCCACCAAGCATCAGTACGATTACGATGTCGCGACGGTGTATGGCTTCCTGAAGCAGTTTGGTCTGGAAAATGAGATCAAGGTGAACATTGAAGCCAACCACGCCACCCTGGCGGGGCACTCTTTCCACCATGAAATCGCCAGCGCCATCGCGCTGGGGATCTTTGGCTCCGTTGATGCCAACCGCGGCGATGCGCAGCTCGGCTGGGATACGGACCAGTTCCCGAACAGCGTGGAAGAAAATACCCTGGTGATGTACGAGATCCTCAAAGCCGGGGGATTCACCACCGGCGGCCTGAACTTTGACGCCAAAGTTCGTCGGCAGAGCACCGACAAATACGACATGTTCTATGGCCATATTGGCGCCATGGACGTGATGGCGCTGTCCCTTAAGCTGGCCGCGCGCATGATTGAGGATGGTAAGCTCGATCAGGGTCTGGCAAAACGCTATGCCGGCTGGCAGGGCGAGCTGGGGCAGAAAATTATGACCGGGCAGATGTCGCTGGATAATATTGCCCGATACGCTGAGCAGCATAATCTGAATCCGCAGCCTCAGAGCGGGCGTCAGGAATTACTCGAAAATCTCGTCAATACCTATATCTTTGGTTAATTTTTTCTGACATGCCCCTGCGGGGGCATGTATTACGCCGTCTGCCTGCAGCCGAAAAATAGTGTTTATTTGTTCGTGCTGTGTTTTTTGTCAGTGGCGAAAGACCACCTGTTTAATACCAGCGAAGGAGGGAAAGTAGCGATAATTGTGTAATACCTCTGTGACCGTACAAAATAAAAAATAACTTGTTCTGATGATAGCGACATATTCTGTCAGCTCAGAATAGGCTGGTTATTGTCTGAATAAAATTAACCTATATTGAGAAACTCATGACAATGATAAAAAAGCTTCCATTAACCATGGCGGTTATCGCCGCGTTTTTTCCGCTTACCTCTGTAATGGCGCAAGAATTTACTCAGGAACAGATCGACGCTATCGTTGCCAAAGCCGTTGATAAAGCGCTGGCCGACCGCCAGGCGAAAATCGACG